>NZ_JBFADG010000024.1:0-92019 GCF_040641275.1 Streptomyces sp. NPDC021096
GCCCGCCGAGGACAATGGGCCCATGCGCATCCGAGCAGTCCGCACCGACGAGTTGACCCTCCTTCAGGACATCGAAAGGGCCGCCGGGAGGTGCTTCCACGACATCGGCATGCCGGAGATCGCCGAGGACGAGCCGCTCCCGGCCGACGAACTCGCCCGCTACCAGCGGACCGGCCTGGCCTGGGTCGCGGTCGACGAAGCCGACGCCCCGGTGGCCTACCTCATCGCGGACCACGTCGACGGCAACCTCCACATCGAGCAGGTGTCGGTCCACCCGGACCGTGCCCGCCACGGCATCGGCCGTTCCCTGCTGGACCACCTGGCACAGCACGCACGCGCCACCGGAGTCCCCGCCCTGACCCTCACCACGTTCACCGCCGTCCCCTGGAACGCGCCGTACTACGCGCGCTGCGGCTTCCGCCCGCTCGACGACAGCGCACTCGGCCCGGGCCTTCGGGAGGTCCGACGGCAGGAAGCCGCGCACGGCCTGGACCGGTGGCCCCGGGTGTGCATGCGCCGGGACCTGTGACACCGCCGGCCGTACGCCGTCGCGCCCGGCGACCGGGGTGAGCGGCGTGCCGGGCGCGGGGGCGGGCGGCACCGCGCCGGTGGGGGCGGCGGGAGGCGCTCCCGCGGGCGCGCCGTCTGCGTCGCACGCAGGGATGATCCGTTCCCGGCGGCGGCGGCCGGGGCCCGGCGGAGGGGAAGCCTGGGAAGGACATCCGCCGCAAATCCCCCCGGGAGAACCCCATGGAGACCGCCACCCCGCCTGCCCCGCCGTCCACCGCCCGTCCGCCCGCGCTTCCGCTCAAGGTCGGGGTCAGCGAGGTGCTGGGCCAGGACGTCGTCATGGCGGCCGGCATCCAGGTCGACGAGCTGAGCCCCGCGCCCCTCGCCGTGTTCCACAACCCCTTCACGCGGGCGGACGAGACGCTGGTGGTGAGCCGGGCCTCGACCGCCACGGCCCTGCTGCACGTCCACCCCGACCCCGGTACGGCGACGGGCTGGCAGGCGACCGAGGTCTTCGCCTCGTACACGCCCACCGAGGTCGTCGCCACCGCCGGAACCAACGACGAGGGCAAGCCGTACGTCCATTGCTATTTCATCAGCGACGCCCGGGCGTTCCTCTCCGTGCTGAACAGCGACGGCAGGACGTGGGGCGAGGTGTATCCGATCCCCACCCCCGGCGCGCGGCTGCGCGGGCTGAAGCTCTCGCACTCCACGGGGAAGCGGCACGGCGACTCCTCTCCCCTGCACTCCCTCGTGGCCTCGGGGACGGAGACGGGGTCGGGCTGGATCCTCTCCCCGGCGCCGCACTCCGTGTGGACGTGCCTGGACGAGAACGCGCAGATCATCAGGGTGGGCTTCAAGCACTGGGTCTCGGCGGCCGCCGTCGGCGGAAAGCTCGTCGTCAACTTCGGCGACATCGGCACCTTCCGCGAGGAGTTCGGCAAAGAGGTGCCCGGGCATCCGGCGGTACGCCGCGTGGTGGCCGCCTACGGAGACCCCGAGCGGGCGGCCTTCCTGATCCTCCACCAGGACGGGACGCTGCACCTGTGGCGCTGCGACCACCAAGGCAGGCCGGCCGGGAGCGGCCCCGTCGGGGAGATGTCGTTCCGTACCGCGGTCGCGCACCTGTGCCGCAACCACCCCGACCGGCCCGGTCCCGTCCGCTGGGACGTCTACGGCATCGACGACGACCGCACCCTGTGGTCCCTGCGTCAGGACCCGGTGCGCCCGCTCGGCGACGACGGGCTGCCGCGCTGGCTGCCGCCGACTCCCCTCGACCGGAACATCGCCGGGGTCGCCGCCTCCGTCGAACCGGTCTACACCCCGACGCTCTTCTCCTACGTCAAGGGCAAGCGCGGCCTGCGCAGGGAGACCCAGGACGCCCGCACCGGCATGTGGCACGAGCACGACGTCCGCGCACCGCGGCTGCAGGCGTACGAGATCACGCAGTACCGCGTCGAGGCCGTCGTCACCGACGCCAAGGGCCTGCCCGTACAGGACTACCCGATGACGCTGAGGGTGGCCAAGAACGCCTCCGCCTGCCCGGTGTCGCACCAGGGCCGCATGCTGACGGTCTCCCGTGAAGGCGTGGCCCTGCGCACCGACGGCTTCGGCAGGATCGCCATCGGCGTGCCGCCCAACGGCCTGGGCGCCTCCTCGCTGGAGCTGACCGCCGCGGACCTGCCGGCCCCGGTGCCCGTCCAGCCGGGCCGGGCCGTCCACACCTACCTGTCCGGGACGGGCACGCTGCGCGAGACCGACCCGGGCGGCGCCCTCAAGCCGTTCGACAAGCACGGCAAGACCCTGGGCACGGCCACGGCCCGCAAGGGCGGCGCCCTGGCGCCGCGCGCCGCGAACGAATCCTTCCTGGCCTCGGTGGCCGCCCAGGCGATCCAGCACACCGCGCTCATCGGCATGGGACAGCCGCTGCCCGACGGCGCCCGGGCCGTCCGCTTCAGCCTGGAGCCGGCCGCGCCCAAGGGCGCGCAGACGGCGGCCGTACCCCACCAGTTCGTGCTGCTGCGGACCGAGGAAGAGGTCGCCCGGCACGTCGAGGAGGTCAGCCGCAAGGGCGAGGCGACCGCGTACGGCTGGCTGGGCGACGCCTGGAACGGGATCAAGCACGTCTACAACGAGGCCGTGGCCGGAGCCGAGAACCTGGCGGAAGAGGCCCGCCAGAAGCTCCATCAGCTCGGCGGAGACCTGTTGCGCGCGGCGAAGAACGGCCTGATCGAGATCGACCACGCGGTCATGACCGGCGTCCACGAGCTCTCCACCCTGGCGATCCGCGTCGGCAACTCGATCATCGGCGGACTCAAGATCGTGCTCCACGGCCTGGAGCAGGCCGCGCAGTTCGTCGTGAACGTCTTCCACAAGATCGAGGCCTTCGTCGAAGAGGTCATCGCCTGGCTGAAGGCCTTCTTCGACTTCCCGGCGATCTGGCGCACGAAGATGGCCTTCCAGAAGTCGATGCACGACGCGGTCCCCGAGGCCAGAAAGGTCGTCACCACCCTGCGCGGCCAGGGCGACGCCGTGTTCGGGCGCTTCAAGAAGGACGCGCACACGGCCTTCGCACAGCTGAGGCGGAACGGGGCGGGAAAGAAGATCGCCGAGCTGCCCCACTGGCAGAAGGGATCGCAGGGCTCGGCAGACGGCAAGGTGAGCACGTCCGGCGTGTCCCACAACGCCCAGCACAACTGGCTGCAGAACCACATGGGCGCGAACTCCGTCTTCTTCCCGGAATCGGCGTTCGACCTGAGCGGGGCCGTCGACCCCGCCCCCTGGAAGGCACTGGCCGAGGCCGTGAAGAGGTCGGGCCAGGACTTCGGCAAGGGGCTCCAGGCCTTCGCCGACGCCAGCGCCGATCTGATCAAGGATCCGGGGTCGCTGAAGACCTACGCGGCGGTCGAACTCCTCGACGGCGTCGAGAAACTCGTCGACGGAGCACTCGACCTGGGCGACGCGGTCGTCCTCGCCCTCCTCGACGTCGTGGACGCGGCCCTCGACGCGGTCGGCTCGATGCTCGACAAGGAGCTGGAGCTGGGCCCGATCAACACCCTCTGGGCGTGGGCGGCGAAGCTCGCCGGATACGGCGACGACGACAAGCTCACCCTCGGCTCCCTGGCCGCACTCATCGGCGCGTTCCCCGTCACCCTCGTCTACAAGCTGATCAACGGCGCGGACAGCGAACCCTGCGCGGCCGGCCACCAGGAGGCCGACGACACGGCGGGCGGCGTGTCCTGGGGCTATCAGCTGGCCACCGGCATCCTGCAGATCGTCAACGGCGTCCTCAGCTCGATCAACGACCTCGGCCACGAGAAGACCCCCAAGTGGCTCGGCATCGTGACCCTCGGGCTCACCGCCGTCACCTATCTGACGGCATGCGCGTTCCAGCTGACCCCGCTGGAGGGCATCATCGCCGGCCCGTCCGTCGCCTTCGTGTACTCGCTGCTGATCTCCTGCTTCAGCACGGGCGACATCCTCGACTTCCTGGAGCTCGTGGCACCCCTCGCCGAGACGGCCCTCGGCGTCGCGGGGATCACCATGGCCATCATCCAGCTGGTCAACCAGCAGATCGACCAGGAGACCTTCGCCCAGGGACTGCTGTTCGGCGTCCCGGGGGTCTGCGGGCTCGTCATGCTCAAGCCCGTTCTCGACGGACCGGCCGGCCCGTACGCCCGCCCCTTCAAGTCCGTGGTCGACCTGCTCGGCAACGGCGCGGGAGGCGGCCTGCAGATCGACCTGGCGCTGAAGTCGAAGCCGCTGGCGGCACCGGCGTAGGAGACGACGGCCCGGCGGGGGCGGGGCCATGCTCCGCCCCCGCCGGGCCGGGCGCCGTCGGGGCTTCCCGGCACGCGCGCATGGGCAGGGTGAGCTACGGAAGGAAGGTGCTGCCCATGGTCCCCACGGCCCCCAGGAATCCCGGCGAACCCCTCCGGCCCGCCCTGCCTGCCGACGCTCCCTCACACGCGGCCCCGCCCTTGCGGCATCACGGGCAGGACGTGGTGATCGTGGGCGCCGGTGTCGCCGGGACCAGCGTCTTCGTCCACCTGGTCCGCGCGCTCTCCCGCAGGGCCGCGGATGCGGCCCGTACGGTCCGCTCGATCCTCGTCGTGGACCCGCGCCCGGTCGGCTGGGGGCTGGCCTTCGGGGACGACGACCCCCTGCTGCTGTGCAACAGCGCGGCCGAGGTCAACTCCCTCCTCGCCGACGACCACGCCGACTTCGTCGGCTATCTGCGCGAACACGGCTGGAGCGGGACCGCGCAGGACTGCGTCCCCCGGGCCCGGATGGCCGCCTACTGCCGGGACCGCCACGCCGAGGCACGGGCGGCCGCGAAGGCGCTCGGCATCGAGGTGCGCGAGGTGCGGGCGGACGCCGAGTCGGTCGGCGCACGGACGGGCGGACGCCACCGGGTGCGGCTCGGCACGCGGCAGGAACTGACGGCCGACGCGGTCGTCATCTGCACGGGCGTCCGCCGGCCCCGCGTCCCCGAGGGCTTCACCGGCCTCACCGCCCACCCGCGCTACCTCGACAGCCCCTACCCCTCCGACCGCCTCCGCGGGGAACTGCGCCCGCACAGCCGGGTGCTGGTCCTCGGCACCCGCCAGTCGGCCATCGACGCGGCCCTGCTGCTGTGCCGCGACGGCCACCGGGCCGTCATGACCTCTCCCTCGGGCCGGCTGCCCTCCGTACGGCTGTCGCTGGGCGCGCCCCCGCGCGACCTCCCGCCGGTGGAGCGCATCGCCCGCCTCGACCCGGCGGACCCCTGCCTGGAGGAGAAGGTGCTGCGTGCCGCGGTGGAGGCGGTCCGGCTGCTGAGCCGGCGCCCGCTGCGCCGGCAGACGTCCACGGCCCCCGACCCCGTCCAGCGCCTGCGGGAGGAGACGGCCCTGGTCGACGCGGGCGTCTGCCACTGGCCCGGCGTCGTCGTGCCCCTGCTCGAAGCGGCCATCGCGCTCGGCCCCACCCTGCCGACGGCGCGCCGCCACGCCCTGATGGAGCGCTTCGCCTGGTTCACGAGCTACTACGCCACGGCCATGACGGTCGTCAACGCCCGGCGGCTCCTCGCCCACTTCGCCACCGGTGCGCTGCGGCTGGCCCACCCCTACCCCCGGGTCGTCGCCTTCGACGGCGACGCCTGGCGGGTGGAGTGGCCCGGGCCGGCCGGCGCAGCGGACCGCTTCGACCACGTGGTCAACGGCACCGGCTTCCACCAGCCGGCGCTCCACTGGTCCCCCGACGGCCAAACGCTGCAGCTGACGCGGGCCGTGGACGGCGCCCGGGCCGTGGACCGTCTGGAGGCCGACCTGCGGGTGCGTCGCCGGCCCGGAGCGCCGCCGGAACACGTCTGGGTGGCCGGCGTGGGCACGCACGTACGGATCCCCTTCTCCAACCACCTGCGCAACGTGGCCCGGCAGGCCCGCCAGGTCGCGGAGGAGATCGCCGGGCGGCGCCCGGGAGGGACGGCCGGCGGGTGAGCCGCCGGCTCCCCTGCCCGTCCCACCCTTCCCGCCGGGCGCGCCTTCCGCCGGGTGGTCGTCCGGTCGGCGGACAATACGCTCGTCCGTACGCGACCGGCCGCCGAGGAGTCGCATGCACGACAGCTGGACCACCGACGACATGCCGGGCCAGGAGGGCCGGCTGGCCGTCGTCACCGGAGCGAACAGCGGCATCGGGTACGTCACCGCCCGTGAACTGGCGCGGGCCGGCGCCGAGGTCGTCGTCACCGGCAGGGACGCGGCCAGGGCCCGCGACGCCGCCGAGCGGCTGGCCGGGGAGGTGACCGGCGCCCGGGTCCGGCCCGACCTGCTCGACCTGGCCGACCTGGCGTCCGTCACCGGCTTCGCCCACCGCATGGAGCACGGCGGGCGGCCGGTCGACCTGCTCGTCAACAACGCCGGCGTGATGGCCGTCCCGCGGCGGCGCACCACCCGGGACGGCCTCGAACTCACCGTCGGCATCAATCACCTGGGCCACTTCGCCCTCACCGGCAGGCTGCTCCCCCTGCTCCTGCGGGCCCCCGCGCCCCGGGTGGTGACCGTCGGCTCGGCCATGGCCCGCCGCCCGTCGGCCGACCTCAGCGACCTGCAGAGCACCCGCAGGTACCGGCCCATGGCCGCCTACGCCAAGTCCAAGCTCGCCGTCGTGCTGTTCGCCCTGGAGCTGCAGCGCCGCGCCGACGCGGCCGGAGCACGTCTGACCAGTGTGGTCGTGCATCCGGGCGTCAGCAGGACAGGACTGCAGCGACACCTCGCGCGGCCGGTGCGGGCGCTGGGCCGGCTGACGCTGGACAGGGTCGTCGGCCAGGGCGTCGAGCAGGCGGCGCTGCCGTCGCTGTACGCGGCCACGGCCGGCGACGTCGTCCCCGGCGGCTTCTACGGGCCCACCGGCCGCTTCGAGGCGCGCGGCGCCCCCGGCCCGGTGGAGCTGCCCGCACCGGCCGGGGACGCCACGCTGGCCCACAGCCTCTGGGACATCTCCGAGACCCTCACCCGGGTGCGCTACCGCTGGCCCGCCCCGCCGCCGTGACGCCCGCGCGGCGGCGGTCTCACCTGCGCAGCACCTTGCGTGCGAGGACGTTGCCCAGCAGCTGGGCGGCCTGGACGAGGACGACGAGCACCGCGACCGTCACCACCATCACGGAGGTGTCGAAGCGCAGATAGCCGTACGTCATCGCGAGGTTGCCCACTCCGCCGCCGCCCACGGTCCCGGCGACGGCCGAGAAGTCGATGAGCGCGACGAGCAGGAAGGTGAAGCCCAGGATCAGCGGACCGAGGGCCTCCGGGACCAGCACGGTGACGATGATGCGGACCGGTCCGGTGCCCATCGACCGCGCGGCCTCGATCACCCCGGGCTCGACGGAGAGCAGGTTGCTCTCGACGATCCGGGCGACGCCGAAGGTGGCGACGACCACCATCGGGAAGATGGCCGCCTCGGTGCCGATCATCGTGCCGACCACGCTCCGGGTCACCGGGGACAGCGCGACGATGGCGATGATGAACGGGACCGGCCGGACGATGTTGATGAGGGTGTTCAGCACGGCGAACAGCGCCCGGTTGGGCAGGATGCCGCCCTTGCGGGTGGCGTAGAGCGCGAGGCCGAGGGCCATGCCGAGGACCGCCGAGAGGGCCAGGGTGACCAGCACCATGTAGACCGTCTCGCCGGTGGCGTCGACGACCTTGACCCAGAATTCGTTCCAGTCGACCTTCACCGGGTTCCCGCTTTCTCCAGGCCGGACAGGCGGTCGAGGACGGCGTCGACGTCCGCGTCCGTGCCGCGCAGTTCGAGGGTGACGCTGCCGAGGGGCCGGTCCTGGACCTCCGCGACGCCCGCGTGGGCGATCGTGAAGTCGACCGCGTGCTCGCGCAGCAGCCGTGACAGCTCGTGGCCGCCGGCCGCGTCCCCGCTGACGGGCACGGTCACCAGCCGGCCGTCGTGCCGGGCCCGCAGCCGGTCCAGGGCCGGGCCGTCGGGCCGGTCGTGGAGGGCGGAGCGGACGAAGGACTCGGTGGTGGGGTGCCGGGGCCGGGAGAAGACGTCGTAGACACCGCCGCTCTCCACGACCTTGCCGTCGGCCATCACGGCCACCGAATCGCACAGGGAGCGGACGACGTCCATCTCGTGGGTGATCAGGACGATCGTCACGCCCAGCTCGCTGTTGACCCGGCGCAGCAGGGCCAGCACCTCCTGGGTGGTCTGCGGGTCCAGGGCGGAGGTCGCCTCGTCGCACAGCAGGACGCCGGGTGAGGTGGCCAGGGCGCGGGCGATGCCGACGCGTTGGCGCTGGCCGCCGGAGAGCTGTTCGGGGTAGCGGCGGGCCTGCTGTTCCAGGCCGACGAAGCGCAGGGCCTCCTCGGCGCGTTCGCGGGCCTCGGCGCGGGAGAGCCCGGACTGTCCGAGCGGATAGCGGACGTTGCCGAGGACGGTGCGCGAGCGGAAGAGGTTGAACTGCTGGAAGACCATGCCGATCGACCTGCGCACCGCGCGCCGCTGTCGCTCGCCGAGGGTGCCGAGGTCGCGGCCGTCCACCAGGACGCTGCCGGAGGTGGGGGTCTCCAGGTAGTTGATCAGCCGTAGCAGGGTGCTCTTGCCCGCGCCGCTGTGGCCGACGATGCCGAAGACGCTGCCGCGTTCCACGGTCAGGCTGACGCCGTCCACCGCGCGGAAGTCCTCTCCCTGGGCGCGGGGGAAGGTCTTGGTGACGTCACGGAGTTCGATCATGTTTCAGCCCCGGTCCTGCCGCGTGAGGCGGTCGAGTTCCCCGGCCAGCTCGGCCTGGGGTACGTCCAGAACGTACCGGGCGCCGTGCGCCGACTTCCTTACGGCCGCCTGCACCGTGGCGGAACGGTAGATCTCGACGATCTTCCGGACGTTCTCGGTGTCCTTGTCCTTCGCCCGGGCGGCGATGACGTTGACGTACGGGCGGGCGGCGGCGCTCTCGGGGTCGTCGTGGAAGACCGCCTGAGAGGTGCTGTAGCCGGCCTGTTCGGCGACTCCGGCGTTGATGACGGAGGCGGCGGTGTCCTTCAGGGCGCGCGGGGTCTGCTGGGCGTCGACGGGGGTGATCTTCAGGTGCCGGGGGTTGGCGGTGATGTCCTCGGGCGTGCCGTGGATGCCGGCCTTCGCCTTGAGCTCGATCAGCTTGGCCTGCTGCAGGACGAGCAGGGCGCGGCCCTGGTTGGAGGGGTCGTTGGGGATGGCGATCCGGGCCCCGTCGCGGAGGTCCGCCACCTTCTTGTGCTTGAGCGAGTACAGGCCCATGGGCGCCACGGAGGTGGAGGCGACCGGCACGATGTCGGTGTGGTTGCGGGCGTTGAACTGGCTCAGGAAGGCCAGGTGCTGGAAGGCGTTGAGTTCGATGTCGCCATCCGCCAGGGCCCTGTTGGGCAGCTGGTAGTCGTCGAAGTTGACGATCTTGACGTCGATGCCCGCCTTCTTCGCCTCCTTGGCGAGTACGTCCCACTCCGGGTCGGCGCCGTTGACGCCGATGCGTACCCGGTGGCCGTCGGCCGCGTCGGACGCCCCGCAGGCCGACAGCGACAGCGCGAGGGCGGCGACCGCGGACACGGCCGCGAAGCGACGGCGGGACAGGGAGAGTTTCATGACCGGCTCATTCCAGGAAGTGCAGAGAAAGACGAATGCGTTCCGGGGATCGTAGGGTCGAAATGCCGATTCACCTGGGAATGAAAGGAACGGTTCATGATCTTGCAATAGACCGCAGGCGGGGCGCCCGGCGTGGCGGGAACCGGGCCTTGTGGGGCCGGGGTCCGGGCGTTGCAATCGGCTCATGACGATGGCACGGGAGAGAAGCGGCAGAAGCAGCGTCCTCAACCATCCGCGCATGGCCACCGGATTCGACCAGGTCGTCCACGCCCTGAGGGGCAGGAGGCCGCGCCTCCGGGCGGAGCTGCCGGGCGAACCCCGCTGGCGCGGGGACTTCGTGGCGCCCGGCCCGCGGGGGCCGCGGCTACGGCTGCAGGACTTCGGCTACGCGGCCCACGAGCTGAACCACGGCTTCGGCACGGTGGACGACACCGCTCTCGTGGGACCCGTGCGGATCCTGACGCCGGAGGGCCTGGAGTGTCTGACCGAGGTGTGCGACCGGCTGGAGAGCTCCGCCGGTACCGCCCGGTTCATCACCACGCGCCGGGTGCGCAGCGCCGATCAGATGTCGGCGTTCATCAACAACATGATCCGCGACCGCGGCTTCCTCCTGGCCTGCTCGCGGCTGGCGGGGGTGCCTCTCATCCCGCATCCGCTGCGGATCCCCACAGTCCAGATCAATTACTTCGAGGCCGACGGCCGTTCGGACATCGTGAAGTGGCACCACGATGGCATGGACTACGTCCTGACCATCCAGCTCAACGGCTACGAGGACTACGACGGCGGGCGCTTCAGCTACTTCCAGGGCCGTGCGGATCAGTTCACGGGCGCCCGGGAGGGCGATCCGCGGATCAAGGAGGCGCCGTGCGGGGAGCGCGGGGCGGCGCTGTTCCTGCACGGGAGCCGGATCTTCCATGCCGTCTCCCCCGTGACCAGGGGGCGGCGGGTGACGGTGGTGGTCTCCTTCTTCTGCCCGTACTTCGCCGGGCAGGACTCCAACACGTTCTGGCACCTGGCCGCAGACGACGGCATTCCGGCCACGGTGCCGAACTGGCTGCGGCTGAAGTGGCCCGTGCGGGACCCGGCGATGGACTTCAGCCTGCGGGCGGGGAGTCCGGTCATCACATGGGAGGACCTGCGCGAGTAGGTCCTCCCCCTCCCCGGGGCCTTCGCGGATCAGCCGCCGCCCCGCGGCGCGTGCCGCAGGTACGCCAGGACCGCGCTCACCCGCCGGTGCAGCTGTGGTTCTTCCGCCAGGCCCAGCTTGGCGAAGGTGGAGTTGACGTGCTTCTCGATGGTCGACTCGGACAGCACGAGCGCCCCGGCGATCGCCCGGTTCGTCTTGCCCTCGGCCATGTGCCGCAGCACGTCCAGCTCCCGCCGCGTCAGGGCGGCCAGGGGCGCGTCCGCCGCGCGGGTGTGGCTGCCCATGAGCACCTCGACGATGCGGGGGTCGACGACGGAGCGCCCCGCGGCGACCTCGCGCAGGGCGCGCAGCAGCTCGTCGAGTTCGCCGATGCGTTCCTTGAGCAGATAGGCCAGGCCGTCGGTGCCGCGCTGGAAGAGGTCGAAGGCGTAGTTCTCGTCGGCGTGCTGGGAGAGCATGACGACGCCGATGCCCGGGTGGCGGGCGCGGATGGCGTGGGCGGCGGCGATGCCCTCGGTGTGGTGGCTGGGCGGCATGCGGATGTCGGCGATGACGGCCTCGGGGCGCAGTTCCTCGACGGCGTCGAGGAGTTCCGCGGCGTCGCCGACGGCCGAGACGACGTGGACGTCGCCGGTGTCCTCCAGCAGCCGGCGCGTGCCCTCGCGCACCAGGTAGTGGTCCTCGGCGATGACCACGCGCATCGGTTCCTCAGTCACAGATCTCCTCCCGCACCCGCTCGGCCAGCCTGGAACGGATCGTGGTGCCGCCGCCGGAGCGGCTGGTGATCCTCAGGTCGCCGCCGACCGCCTCGATCCTGTCGCGCATCCCGGTCAGCCCCGAGCCCCGGGTGGTGGCGGTGGGGAAGCCCACGCCGTCGTCGGCGACCTCCACCACGAGCCAGCCCTCGCGGCGCGCTATGCGGATCGTCACATGGGTGGCGTCGGCGTGCTTGAGGACGTTGGTGAGGGCTTCCGAGACGAGGTAGAACGCGGACTCCTCGATGTCGAGGGCGAAGCGCACCCGGTCCAGGGACTCCTCGGTGTGCACGGTGACGGGGATCGGCATCCGCCGGGCCCGGGAGGTGACGGCGGCCACCAGGCCCTGGTCGGTGAGGACCGGCGGGTGGATGCCGTGGGCGACCTCGCGCAGTTCGTCGATGACGCGGTAGGCGTCGTCCTGGACCTCGGTCAGCACGGTGTGGATGTCGCCGCCGCGGCCGAGCCGGTTGCGGGCCAGGCGCAGCTTGGCGACCAGGGCGACGAGGTCCTGCTGGATGCCGTCGTGCAGCCGGCGTTCGATGCGCCGCCGCTCGCTGTCCTGGGCGTGCACGATGCGGGCGCGGGAGGCGTCGAGCTGACCGGCCTGGCGCTGCACCTCGTCGACGCGGGTGGACAGTTCGGCGGCGAGACGCACGTTGTGGACGGCGAGGGCGGCCTGGCGGGCGAGGGTCTCCACCACGTCGTGGTCCTCGGGGGTGAAGCGGCCCTCGGTCTTGGGCCCGTACTCGATGAGGCCGAGGATGTCGTTGCCGTAGCAGACGGGGAAGCCGCTGCCGGATCTGTTCCGGGGGTCGGCGGGGATCTCCTCGCCGGCCGTTCCGACGTGGACGGGCAGGTCGCCGCCGCCCCCGAGCCGGACCCGGGCCCAGCGCAGGCCCAGGCCCTCCTGCAGGCCGGCGGCCAGCTGGGGCGCCAGCCGCCTGAGGTCATAGGCGTGTTCGAGGGCGCTGCCGAACTGGACGAGGAGTTCGAAGCTGCTGAGCCGGTCGCCGAACACCCGGCGCTCGGCGAGCTGGTTCAGCCGGGCCCGTACGGGCTGGAACAGGGCGGTCGCGGTGACCGCGACCAGCACGGACAGGCCGATGGGGAAGTACTGGCCCGCGGTCAGCCCGAGCGTCATCGCCATGCCCAGGTACCAGCCGCTGATGATCAGCCACAGGGTGCCGTAGACGACCGAGCGGCGGATGACGATGTCGACGCCCAGGAGGCGGTAGCGCAGCGCGGCGTAGACGACGGACAGCGAGATCAGCACGTACGGCAGGGCCCCGAGGGCGGAGCCGATGAAGTAGAGGACCCCGGACTCGCCGTGCCAGGGGCGGAACAGCCGGGAGGCGGCCCGGCCCAGGAAGAGGACGGCGGCCGTCGCGCCGATGGGCAGCAGCGCGGCGATGTCGCGTTCCCCGGCCGCACGGGCGCGCAGGCAGCGTACGACCAGCAGCGCGCCGCCCACCCCGGGCAGCCAGGCCTCGGGGTAGTAGAACACCGCGTACTCGACGACCCGGGTGGGCACGCCCGCCAGCGGCAGGACGACCGGCAGGACCAGCAGGACCCACAGCGAGCGCAGCACGGGGCGCTCGTAGCGGAACCGGAAGCGGCCGTCGGGCAGCAGGGCCAGGAGGTGGGCGACGAGCAGGGAGACCGCGAGGTTGTCCCACTCCGTCGGCAGGACCACCAGGCAGGCCTCGAGCGAGGGCAGGCCGTTCTCCGGGGCGCTGAGGTCCCAGCCGAACCAGGTGGTCAGCAGGGCCGAGGTGTAGCGGATGCCGATGCTCACCGAGAGCGCGGCGCCGATCAGCAGCAGCCGGCGGGCGACGGGGCTGGCGGGGGCGTGCCACCACGCGAACAGACCCGCGCAGTAACAGGGCAGTACGGCGCCCAGGATCCACGGCAGGGTGACGGTGTTGTTCCGCAGCAGAAACGCTCCGGTTGTCACGGCCCACAACAGGCAGAGCCCGCCGAAGAACGCGGCGATCCGTATCGCCCGTTCGCTACCCCTCACGCCTGCCCCTCACGAACGACATTATCGACGGCTGTCGTCGCGGCGGTCCAGATGATGTCGCCGCGGGTCGTATCTGCCACGGGGCGTATAGCGGAAAACCTCTATGGAGATCGGAGGATTCCGGGATGTGCGCGGCGGGCCGGGTGCGGCAGGCTCGGATTGTCTGCCATTTGCCCGGACTCCCCGCACGACGGCCCGGACTGACGATCGATTGTGCGATTCAAGGAAAGCCGAAAGGGAACCATGAGCGTGTCTTCCGGTCCCGAGGTGGTCGTCTGGGACACCACCTATGCCTGTCCCCTGCGCTGCTCGCACTGCTATTCGGAGTCGGGCAGGCGGGCACCGCGGCAATTGAGCCACGAGGACATGCTGCGGGTGACCGACGCCCTGATCTCGCTGAATCCGCGCGTGGTCGCGCTCTCCGGAGGGGAGCCGCTCCTGGTCAAGGGGATCTTCGAGGTCGCCGGGCGGCTGTCCCGGGCCGGCATCAAGACCGCCGTCTACACCAGCGGCTGGATCATGGAGCCCTGGATGGCGACCGAACTCGCGAAGGTCTTCGACGAGGTCATCGTGAGCCTGGACGGCGCGACGGCGCAGGTGCACGACCGGATCAGGGGCCGGCGCGGCTCCTTCGACCGGGCGCTGAGCGCGCTGACGCTGCTCGACGGCGTGGCCCGGGAGCGCAGGCGGCTGAGACAGTCGCCGCTGTGGTTCGGCATCGACTGCGTCGTCGTGCGGAGCAATTTCCCGCAACTGGAGGAATTCTGCACGGCCATCGCCCCGCGCTTCGGCGAATTGCGGAGCCTGACCTTCAATGCGGCCGTTCCCGAAGGGCTCGCCAGCCGACCGGAATTCGGCCACTTCGAGCTTCTCGACGACGAGCAGGTAAGGCAGTTGACGAGCGAGCGGCAGCACGCCCGGCTCCAGGGTCTGGCACCGGAGGGAGTGAAGATCTTCGCCACCGACAATCAGAATCTCGTCATGCGCCCGGACCGTTTCGCAAGTGGCGTCGACAGTCTGGTGATGCAGATCGAACCGGACGGTGCCGTACGGGCGTTGCCGGTCTACGAAGGGACCGTGGGAAATATCCTCGACGAATCCCCGCTGGACCTCTGGTATCGCGGGGTGTCACGGCTGCGCGACCCGTTCGTCGTGGAGACCCTTTCCGCCGTGCGGACCATGCAGGACTGGGCGGAGGCGGTCCGGCGGATGGATTATCACTTCGGTTCGCAGGAGGTACGGTCCCGGATCGACCGCCGCTCGGTGCGGACGAATCCGCCGGAGTTCAGCGCCCTCGCCCTGTGACCCGGTGACCGACCGGAGTCCTCGCCCGAAAGGCACGCGCCGTGCTGACGCTCAAGGACTACGACCGCTTCGCCCTCGCCGACCCCGTCTTCTACGACACGCCCGGGCGCTACCCCGACGGGCACGAACGGCTCGCCGCGGCCCGCCGGCCGCCCCCGCAGGGCTGGGAGCGCGGCGAGAGCGACTGGTGGATCACCCTGCGCCCGCCGGGGTCCGGGCCGCCCGCGCAGGGCTGGCGGATCCATGTCTCGGTGACGCCGGACCGGCTGGCGCGGGCGGTGGACATCGTCTGGGGCCACTGCGTCCGGGCGGGGCTCGCCTTCGACTTCCTGCGCAGTGCGGCCACGGCACGCGAGTCGGCCGGCCGCCACGCGCAGCGGCTGCCCGGCCGCCACCCCGTCACCGTCCACGCGGGCGACGAGGCCGCCCTGACCCAGGCCCTGGCCGAGCTCGCCGTGCTGCTCGACGGGCTGGCGGGCCCGTACCTCCTGGGCTCCCTGCGGCACGGCCCCGGCCCGCTCCACGTCCGCTACGCCGCCCCCGACGGCGGGCCGCTGACCCGGCCGGACGGCACGCCCGAACCCCAGCCGCGCCGGGCGGTGTTCACCCTGCCCGACTGGGTGCGGCTGCCCGAGGTGCTGCGCCCCGACCTTCAGGCGCTGCACGCCCCGCCCGCCGACGCCTTCCCCTACCGGGCCGAGCGCGCGCTGGGCCTGGGCCACGGCGGCGGGACGTACCTCGCGACCGACACCCGCACCGGCGAGCGGGTGGTGCTGCGCGAGGCCCGGCCCCACGCGGGCCTCGACCGGCGGGGTAAGGACGCCGTCGCCCGCCTCGGCGGACGGCGGGCCGCCCTGGAGCGGCTGGCCGGCCTGGCGTGCGTGCCGCGCCTGGCCGACCACCGCACGCGCGGCGAACACCACTTCCTCGCCGAGGAGTACGTCGAGGGCACCTGTCTGCTGCGGGCCGCCTCGGCCGCCTTCCCGCTGACGTCCCACGAGCGCGCCGTACGGGAGGCCGGCCCGTACACCGCATGGGCCCTGGGCGTCGTGGAGAGCGTCGGGGAGGCGCTGGACGCCCTGCACGACAGGGCGCTGCGCCTGGGCGAACTGCGCCCGCAGGACGTCCTCGTACGCCCCGACGGCCGGGCGGTGCTCGTCGGACTGGCGTCGGCGACGCACCTGGCCGACGACCGTCCACCGCCCGTCGGCGACGGCGACTTCGCGGTGCCCGCCGGCCTCACGGCCCGGGACGCGGCCCGGTATCTGCTCGAACGCCTGCGGCTGTGGCTGTTCCTGCCCCTGCCCTGCGTCGGACCGGGCAAGCCGCGCACGCTCGCGGCCGCCGTCGAAGCGCACTACCCGGTCCCGGCGGGCTTCGCGGACCGCCTCCTGACGGGGCTGTCCCCGGCCGGTCCCCCGCGGCAGGACCTCGCGGGCGCACTGCTGGCGGCCCGCACGCCCGACTGGCCCGCGATCCGGGATTCCCTGGTGCGCGGCATCCACGACAGCGCCACCCCCGGCCGCCGCGACCGGCTCTTCCCCGGCACTCCCAGCGGGCCGGCCGACATCGGCGGGGCCGCGTTCGGCTACGGCGCCGCCGGCGTCCTGTACGCCCTGCACCGGGCCGGGGCGCCCGTCCCCGAGGCGTACACCGCCTGGCTGACCGGGGCGGCCCGGCAGGACGGCAACCGCCGGCCCGGTCTCTACGACGGTCTGCACGGCGTCGCGTTCACCCTCGACGTCCTCGGGCACCGCGCCCGGGCCCTGGAGGTCCTCGACTCCTGCCCCGCGTCGTGGGACCGGACGGCGCCCGCCGACCTGGCCGGCGGCCGCGCCGGAATCGCCCTGACCCTGCTGCACTTCGCGGCGGCGACCGGGCGGGCCGCCCTGCGCGGCAGGGCCCTGCGCCTGGCCGCGGAGCTGGGCCGCGCCGTCGACGGCCCGTTGCCCGCCCTGCCGGGCAGACCCCCGCCGTACGGCCTGCTGCACGGGGCGACCGGAGTCGCCCTGCTGTTCCTGCGGGTGCACGAGGAGACCGGCCGGGTGTCGTGGCTCGACCTCGCCGACCGGGCGCTGCGGCACGATCTGGACCGGCTGCGGACCCTGGAGGACGGCGCGGTCACGCTCTTCGACGGCACCGCCGGCCTGCCCTATCTGCACGGCGGCAGTGCCGGGGTCGCCCTCGTCCTGCGGGAGCTGCTGCGGCACCGGCCCGAGGCGGGCGGGGCCGGGCTGCTGGCCGGGATCCGGCGCACCTGCGACGCGGTGTACGTGCACAACGCCGGTCTGCTGCGGGGGCGGGCCGGTGCGATCGCCACGCTCGCGGCGCTGGGCGAACCGGTGGACCGGCCGGCCGTGCTCCGCCAGGTCCGGCGGCTGGCCTGGCACGCCCGCTCGCACCGGGGCCACCTCGCGTTCCCCGGCTTCCGGATGCTGCGGCTCTCCTCGGACCTGGCCACCGGTGCCGCGGGCGTCCTGCTCGCCCTGAGTTCCGCGTTCGAGGGGAGCGGTCCCGTCCTTCCCTTCCTCGACCCGCGGCCCCCCGCCGTCCCGTCCGCCCCGGAAGGGAGGTGAACGACGTGTCGGAGATCCTGGAGCTGCAGGAGCTGGAGGAGGAGACGCCCGCTCAGTGGCCGTGCAGCAACAGCTACCACAGCACCCTCGGACAGGTCTGAATCCGCCCCCTGCCGGCCGCGGCCGGCCGTCGCCCCGCACGGCGGCGGCCGGCCGCCCCGCCGAGCCCCCGGGAGGCACCGGAGGAGATCGGAGATCACCCGCATGCTCGCCCAAGGCCACCTCGTCGCGGACCCCCTCTTCGTGGACACGCCCGACCGCGTCGAGGACACCGCGAGCCGCTTCGCGCGGACCCAGCAGCCGGCGCCCGCGGGCTGGCGGCGCGCGGAACGCGGCGGCTGGGTCTCCCTGCGGCACACCGGCGCGCGGCTGCCGGAACAGGGCTGGAAGATCCACGCCTCGGCGACGCCCGAGGAGGCGCCCCGGGTAGTCGACGCGGTGTGGGAGTACTGCGTCGAGCGCGGCATCAGCTTCAAGTTCCTGCGCAGCCGCACCCTGCTGGCCCTCGTCAACAGCAAGCGGGCACCCCGGTCGGCCGGCGGCAAGCTCATCACCATCTACCCGCGCTGCGAGGAACTGCTGGAGCGGACGCTGCGGGAGCTGTCGTCGCTGCTGAGAGGGGTGAAGGGACCGTACATCCTCAGCGATCTGCGGTGGGACGAGGGGCCGTTGTACCTGCGCTACGGCGGATTCTCCCCCCGGTACTGCTTCGCCCGCGACGGCGAGTACGTACCGGCCGTCGTGCGCCCGGACGGCCGGCCTGTGCCCGACGTGCGCGGGGCGGTCTTCAAGGTGCCGCCGTGGGCGGGGGTGCCGCCATTCATCGACTCCCGCATCCGCGCCGCCCGGGCGAGGACCGGCGACGGCCTGCCCTACCGCGTCGAGAAGGCGTTGCACTTCTCCAACAGCGGAGGGGTCTACCGCGCCGTGGACCCGGCCACCGGGCGACGGGTCGTCCTGCGCGAGGCCCGCCCGTACGCCGGCGTCGACGACAACGGCATGGACGCGGTGGCCCGGCTGGCGCGCGAGCACACCGTGCTGCGCCGGCTGGCCGGCCTGGGCTGCGTGCCGGAGGTCATCGCCCGCACCCGCCACTGGGAACACCACTTCCTGGTGCAGGAGTTCGTCGAGGGCGAGCGGCTGCACGAGGCGATCGCGCGCCGCCATCCGCTCTTCCACCCCGGCGCGGACGAGGAGGCCACGGCCGCCTACACCCGGTGGGCGTGCGGGGTCCTCGACGGCATCGGGGCCGCGACGGCCGCGCTGCACGCGCGGGGCATCGTCTTCGGCGACCTGCAGCCCGGCAATGTGCTGGTGCGGCCGGACGGCAGCGTGTGCCTGGTCGACTTCGAGACGTCCTTCGACATCGCGGAGGGCTTCACCCCCGTCATGGGGACCGCCGGCTTCATAGCCCCCTGGGCCCGTTCGGGGTTCGCGATCGACGCCTACGCCCTCGACTGCCTCGCGCTGGCGCTCTTCTGCCCGCTGACGGAGCTGCTGCGCTTCGACGCGGGCAAGCACGAGCAGCTGATCCACCTGGTGGAGGAGCGCTTCCCGGTGCCGGCCGGCTTCGGCGACCGGCTGCGCGCGGGGCTCGCCCCGCCGCCTGCCGCCTCCCCCGCGCCGTCCGTGGCCTGGCCCGTCGGCCCGGCCGGGCCCGACGGCCACGGCGACGGCGGCGACGACGGCGACGACGCGGAGCACGGCGAGCGGTGGGAGGCGGTCCTCGCGTCGTTGCGCGACGCCATCGTCTGCAGCGCCACACCGGAGCGCGAGGACCGCCTCTTCCCCGGCGACGTCAAGCAGTTCGACGGCCAGGGCACGGGCCTGGCCTTCGGCGCGGCGGGGGTGCTGTACGCGCTGCACGCCACGGGAGGCGGCGGCTGCCCGCGCTTCGAGAGCCACGTCGACTGGCTGGCCCGGGCGGTCGAACGCACCCGCTGGCCGCGGCCCGGACTGTACGACGGGCTCGCCGGGGTGGCGTACGTGCTCGACGCGCTGGGCCGGCCGCAGCAGGCCCGCGAGACGGTCGGCCGGCTGACCGGCTTCGACCTCACCGGCTGCGGGGTGGGCCTGTTCGGCGGCATCGCCGGCATCGCCCTGACCCGGCTGCACTTCGGCGACGTGGATGCGGCGCTGCGCCTCGGCGACCGGCTGGCGCGCACCCTGGAGGGCGACGGACCGGCGGACCCCGCCGCGGTGGGGCTGATGCGCGGCTGGTCCGGGCCGGCGCTGCTGTTCACCCGGCTCTTCGACGTCACGGGAGACGACCGCCACCTGCGCCTGGCGGAGGCGGCATTGGCGCGGGACATCGCCTGCTGCGGGGTGTCCGGCGGCCGGTACGTGCACGTGCGGGACGGCCGGCGCCGGCTCACCACGCTCGGCCGGGGCAGCGCGGGCGTCGGCATCGCCCTCGACGCCTACGTCCGCCGGCGCGAGGACGCCCACTTCTCCCGGCTGCGGGACCGTATCCGCGACGGCTTGGGCACCGAACTGCTCCTGTCGTCCGGTCTGCTCGAGGGCCACGCCGGGCTGCTGTACGCCCTGGCGCACCTGGGCGGCCCGGCCGCCGCGCGCCGGGTCCAGCTGCGGGGGCTGGGGCTGCACGCGGTGCGCTACGAGGGGCGGTTGGCGTTCCCGATGGACGGGCTGCTGCGGCTGTCGATGGACCTGGCGACGGGGACGGCGGGGGTGCTGCTCGCCGTGCACGCCGCGACGCGGCCCGGCGCGGTGGCGTCGCTGCCGTTCCTGCGCCCGGGGTGAGGCCCACGCGCCGGGGGGTGCGCGCTGCGGCGCGGGCGGTACGGACGGGCTGCGGGAGTCGTGGGTGACGGGGTGGGCCGTGCGATCTCCAGGGGTAGCCAGGGGCCGGTGCGCGCCGGTCCCGGCGCGCGAAGGCGTCAAGGCTTCAAAGGGGTCGTGCATGTTCGGTAAGCGCGGTATCGGAATCGCCCTGTGCTCGCTCACGCTGATGGGCGCGTCCCTGACCGGGGCCCCGGCCGCTCAGGCCCATACACCCATCGCCTGCACGGGGCAGGAGAGTACCGGCTACGCCCCCGGACTGCGCCTCACGCCCCGCCCCACGCGCATCGCGGCGGAGGGCGTCTTCACCTGCTCCGACGCCCCGGGGCACACGGTCGCGGCGACCACGCGCATCACGGCGGACGCCCCGCGGGCCGGCTGTCTGACCGTCGGGACGCTGCGGGCCCGGGAGACCGTACGCTTCCGGGACGGCCGGACGTCGGTGATCTCGTACGGCACCGGGCAGTCCGCCCGGGCCCTGGGCATCCAGACCATCCGGCTCGACGGCGTGGTCGTCGACGGGCTCGGCAAGGGGGCCCGGGCGGAGCGGGTCGTCCAGACCACACCCGGGGGACTTCCCACCACCTGCCTCACACAGAGCGGCCTCGAACGCGTTACCGCCTTCACGCAGCTGCGCATCCTGCCCTGAGGCCGCCGGCGACGGGCGGCCGCCGCGTCAGTGACCGCCCGTCACCTTGAAGCCCCGGGGCACCATCAGCACCGCGAGCAGGGTCACCGTGACGACGATGCCCGCCGAGACGTAGGCGGTCGTCGTGAGTGCTTCGTCGAAGGCCGCGCGCGCGGCCGCCAGCACCTGTCTGCCGGTCTCCCCGCCGACCTCCCCGGCGACCTCGGCGGCGCCGCCCACCGACTCGCGGGCGAGGTCCCGCTCGCCCCCGCTCAGCGGAAGGTCCGTCATCCGCGCGGCGTAGGCGGCGCCGTGGATGCTGCCGAGGAGGGCCACGCCGAGGCCGACGCCCAGTTCGTAGGCGGTCTCGGACACCGCGCCCGCCTGCCCGGCCCGCTCCACGGGCACGGAGGAGACCAGGACCGAGGCCGAGGCGGTGATCGCCAGCCCGTCGCCGAGGCCCAGCGCGGCCAGCACGAGGGCCACGACGGGGTAGGTGGTGGGTTCGGGGGCCACGGCGAGCAGCAGGAACCCGGCCGCCAGGGTGCCCAGGCCGATGGCCAGGACGGCGCGCACCCCCATGTGGTGCATCAGATGGGGCGAGCACAGCGAGCCGGCCAGCATGGCGAGGGCCGAGGGCAGGGTGCGCAGCCCGGCCTCCGACGGCGAGTAGCCGTGCACGTACTGCAGCCACAGGGAGATGAGGAAGAGGGCGGCGCCGATGGCCAGCATGGCCAGGAGCGTGGCCAGCGCCGCGGCGAGGAACGGGCCGTGGCCGAAGAGCCGGACGTCCAGCAGCGGGTCCTCGAGCCTGAGCTGGCGCCGGGCGAACACGGCCAGCAGGGCCACGCCGAGGAGGAGCGTGCCCACGTCCTCGGCCCGCAGGCTGCCCTTGGCGACGTGTTTGATGCCCCAGGCGAGCGCCACGATGCCGGCGATCGACAGCAGCGCGCCCACCCAGTCGAGCCGCCCGTGCTGCGGCGCCCGGTACTCCGGCAGCAGGCGGATGCCGGCCACGACCGTCACGACGACGACCGGCACGTTCACCCAGAAGGCCGCCTGCCACTCGAAGTGCTCGACGAGGAATCCTCCGATGAGCGGACCCACGCAGGCGCCCGCGCCGGCCACGGCGGCCCAGATGCCGATGGCCAGGGCCCGTTCGCGGTCGTCGGTGAAGATGTTGCGGATCAGCGAGAGCGTCGAGGGCATCACCATCGCGCCGCCGAGCCCCAGCAGGACGCGGCCGCCGATGAGCTGCCAGGAGCTGTGGGAGGTGGCGGCGATGACGGAGGCCAGCCCGAACAGCACGAAGCCGGTGAGGAAGAGCAGCTTGCGGCCCCACCGGTCGCCGACGGCGCCGGTGGTGACGAGGAGGCCGCCCAGGACGAGACCGTAGATGTCGATGATCCATAGCTGTTCGATGGCGCTGGGCCGCAGGTCGTTCATGAGGGAGGGCAGTGCGACGTTGAGGATGGTCGCGTCCATGGCGACCAGCAGCAGGCTGGCGCAGAGCACGGCGAGCATGGCCCAGCGGCCGGCCGTGGGGGCCGCGCGGTCCCCGGCCCCGGGCTCTTCGGGAGCTCGCGTCATGGACGACACCTCACCCTTCACGGGCCTGGGACTGCCGGAACCGAGCGACATGACCGATTGGTTCAGTATGAAATGGATTTCCGGGCAGCGCGCGGCAGGGAAAGCGGACACCGCGCGGTCACCGGATGCGGGCCAGGTCCTGTGCCACGCCGGTGAGCCAGGCCTCCGCGTCGACGGCCAGCAGCACCGGTGCGGGGTCGGAGTCCGCCGCCCGGAGCGCGGCGCGGCACAGCGGCCCGGAGGTGTCGGCGGGCAGGGGCGCGGGGCCGGGGTCCCGGGCGGGCGCGGACGGCGCCGTACCCGAGCGCAGGGCGTGGGCGCAGCGCCCGCAGTCATCCGCAACCCGCACGGCCAGGGCGGTCAGTTCGGCGGCCGCCTCGGGCGGCAGCGGGGCGGGGCCGGCGCCGTCCGGGCGCCTCATCAGCATCAGCTCTCCGCCGCGCAGCAGGTGGTACCCGGCGGCCAGGACGAGGTCCCAGTGCGGCTCCGCCGTGCGGCGGGGCATGCGCTCCGTCTGGTACTGGCAGTACGTGGCCTCGGCCAGCAGCATCGCACGGCGGGCGGACCGCAGCGGGTCCGCCGGCCCGGGCCGCCCGCACAGCCGGTCGGTCACCGCCCGGCAGCCGGCGGCGGCCTCGGTGAGGAATCCGGCGAGCGCGCCCCGCAGTTCGCCGTGGCCGCCGTGCGGCCAGGCGAGCAGGCTGGCCGCCGCGCCGAGGGTGCCGCCGACCAGCACGTCGAGGATCCGTACCGCCGGCAGTTGCCAGTCGGCGGTGGAGAGCTGGGTGAAGAGCAGGACGAGGACGAGGGTGAACACCGCCTGTTCGTAGGCCGGGCCGAGCAGGGGCGCCACCGTGAAGCCGACGAGGAGGACGACGGGCAGCGCGGCGGCGTAGAAGACGGGCACGTTCCCGACGGCGGCGAGCATGGCGGCGGCGACGGCGGCTCCGGCGGCCGTGCCGAGGAAGGCGGGGCGCAGGGCGGTGCGGGTGTCGGCGGCGGAGGTGCGCATCAGGCTGAGCGTCGCCAGCAGCACCCAGAAGCCGTGCGAGAGGCCGAGGGCGCCGGCCAGGAGGCGGGCGGCGGCGAGTGCCACGGCGACCCGCAGGGCGTTCTGCAGGTAGACCGAGCGGGGCGTCAGGTGCAGGCGCAGCCGTCGCCACCACAGTTCGGGGGCGGGCACGGCGGCGTACAGGAACGGCCACTCCCCCGCCGGTGCCTCGTGGGCGGGGCGGGCGCCGAGGGCGATGCGGGAGGCCCGCGCCGCCAGCAGCGCCCCTGCGGCGGCGGACTTGGCGACGGCGTCCTGCCGCAGCCGCAGGGGCGAGGCGCCGGGCAGTCCGCGCACCCGGGCGGCGTCGAAGTCGGCGACGGCCGCGGCCAGGCCGGCGGCCTCGTCCGAAGGCGCGCCGCGGCGCAGCCCCGCCGCGACGGGCCGCAGGGTGTCGGCGGTGCGCCGCAGCAGGGCCATGGCCTCCGGTCCGGCCGCGGGCGGCCCGCCGGGCGCGCCGTAGAGCCGGTCGAGCTGGTCGCGTACGTGGCGGACCGCCGCGCGCGTGTGGTTGAGGGCCCGGTCGCGTGCCGAGGGCGAGATGGGGCGTTCGGTGGGCGGCAGCCGGGAGGGCCGGGCCGCCTCCAGGGCCCGGTCGGCCGCCGCCCGGGTGTCCTCGGCGCCTTCGGCGGCCGTGGCGCAGCCGCGGGCCACGGCGGCGGTCGCGTCGGCGAGGCGCAGGCGGTAGGGGACGGGCGGGGGCTCGGCGGGCAGGAGGCGGTCCACGGCGGCGGTGAGCAGGATGCCGGCGCTCAGGCCGGCCAGCCGGGAGCCCAGGGTGTCCGGTGCGTAGGGCGGGAAGCAGGGCAGGACGTAGTAGAGCTGGCAGGCGACGCCGATCCCGGCCAGCCGCGGCCCGCCCACCCCGGCGAAGGACACCGCGAAGCCCACGACGAACATGCCGCAGGCCGCGGCCCAGTCCCGCACCGCGAGCAGGGTGCCGGCCGTGACCAGCAGGCAGGCGACCGGCAGGACCGCGAGGAGCGTGCGGGTGCGCTGCCGGGCGGGGCCGGGGACGTGGGAGAACATCACCAGCGGCAGCGAGCCGAAGAGGGCGTACAGCCCCATGAGGGAGTCGCCGAACCCGTAGGTGCAGGTGTAGAAGCCGGTGCAGCCGGCGATCGTGGCGCACACCGCGCGCCGGGCGACCCACGGCGCGCGCGGCTGCCGCAGCAGCCGGCGGACCGCGTGGGTTCCCTGCGGGCGTGCGGGCCGGGCGGCCGGGGTACGGGCACGGATCATCGTGTCTCCCCAGGCTAGGCGGCCCGCGCCCGGCCGCAACCGGGGCGGCCCGGCCGGCGCGGCCGCCTCAGCCGGTCATCGCCTCGCGCACGTCGGGGCGCTTGCCGGTGGCCTGGTGGGCGGCGGTGCTCATGACGGGGAGTCCTTGCGTGGGGGGGAAGAGCGGGTGGTGGGGGTCAGGCGGCGGCGGAGAACGCGGCCAGGCGCTGCTCGACCTGGTCGGCGGTGGCGTGGCCGACGGCGATGACCGCCGCGCGCTCGCCGTCGACGGCGAGCAGGGTGGGGAAGCCCTCGACGCCGTACTCCGCCGAGCGGCGGAAGTCGGCGCGGGCGGCGGCCGCGGCGGCGGGCGAGGCGAAGGCGGCGGCCACGGCGTCCGCGTCCAGGCCCGCCCGCTCGGCGATCGTGCGGTAGGTGGCGGCCTCGGACAGGCTCAGGCCCTCGGCGTAGAACGCCTCCTGCAGGGCCGCCGTGAGCTCGGCGGCCCGCTCGGGGGCGGCCTGGCGCAGGGCGGCCGTGCCGCGGGCGGCGGCCTCGGAGTCCATGACGAAGGAGCCGTCCGCGATCAGCCGGTCGTAGGCGGCGCCGAACGCGACGCCGGTGAGCCGGCTGATCTTGGCGTTGGCGCCCTGGACGTAGCCGAACTCCCGGATCGGGACCCGGCGGGCGCCGGTGAACAGGCCGCCGGAGACGACCTCCACGCTCAGCCCGGGCCGGCGGCGGGCGACCTCGGCCAGGGTGGGCGAGAAGCCGTAGGACCAGCCGCAGTAGGCGTCGAAGACGTAGACGAGCTTCATGAGGAGGTGTCTCCCGGGGGTGGGGGCCCGCGGGGGCGCGAGCCGTTCACCTGAGAGAACAGTATCTGCTGTGTCAGGCATTCCCGCCGACGGCGATGGAGGCGAAAATTTTTTACTTGGAGATCTTTTACTTGGAGATTTTTACTTCAGGCGCGGCAGGGCGTCGCGCGCCGCGTGGCTGAGGGTCCTCAGGTCCTCCGCGAACCGCTCCCGGTGGGCCTCGGGCAGCGGCTCGAGGAAGAAGCGCCGGATGTTCTCCACATGGATGCGGGCCGCGCGGACCACCGTCTCCTCGCCCTGGGGCGTCAGCCGCACCAGCCGCCCCCGCCGGTCGTCGGGGTCGGCGTCCCGGACCACCAGGCCGGCCGCCTCCATCCGGTCCACCAGCCGTGTCACCCCACCGGTGCTGAGCACCCGCTCCTGGGCGATCGCCCGCATCGGCAGCCCCGCCTGCCCGGCGCGCCCCAGGATCAGCAGCACTTCGAACATCAGGTGACTGATCCCGCACTCCTCCTCGATGGCCCGGCCCAGGATGTACTCGAGCCGGTTGGCGGCCCCCTGCAGCCGCCCGAACGCCAGGACGCGCCCGTCGTTCGCCGCCTGCTCCGCCGTGGCGATCTCCGCTTCCCCTGCCACCTGTGCCACCTGACCCCTTCCACCACACGTCCGGCACCGGTGCGCCGGCCCCCTCGACCCTACGAGGAGAACCCCGCACCGGCCGCACTGATGATGTTCTGCGGACTCTTACACTGGTCAAGTGAACGAGAACCTGCCGCCGTGCCCCGAGTGCTCCAGCGCCTACACCTATGAAATGGGCGCGCTCCTGGTCTGCCCGGAGTGCGGGCACGAGTGGTCGCTCCCGGCGGCCGCCCCGGACGCTGCGGGCGACGCCGAGGACGGTGTGATCAGGGACTCCGTCGGCAATGTCCTCGCCGACGGCGACACGGTCACGGTGGTCAAGTCCCTGAAGGTCAAGGGCCACCCGACGGGCATCAAGGCGGGCACCAAGGTGCGCAACATCCGCCTCGTGGAGGGCGTGGCCGGCCACGACATCGACTGCAAGATCGACGGCTTCGGTGCCATGCAGCTCAAGTCCAGCGTGGTCAGGAAGGCCTGATCCGACGTCGGCGGCCCGCGACGTGCGCGTCGGGCCGCCCGCCCGCGGCTGCGCTCAGCGCCATCAGCACCGTGCCGACGGCCAGCACGAGCACCGGCAGCGGCGGCAGCACCGAGTCCCAGGTGTGGCCGCCGCCGAGGTGGTAGGCCAGGGTGACCAGGGCGACGCCCAGCGCGGTGCCCAGCGATCTCGTCATGTTGATCAGCCCTCCGCCGGCACCGGAGTGTTCCTTGGGCACGGAGGCCATGACCATCTCGTTGTTGGCCGGGGTGTAGAGGCCCAGCCCGAGGCCGAGGAGGCCGAGCCAGACGACGAGCCACGGCTTCCCGGGGGCGGCGAAGGCCAGCCCGGCCAGGGCGGCAAGGGCCAGCAGGGCACCCGCCAGGCACCGCCGGCGGCTCGGCCACGACGTCGGCAGCACCGCTTCCTGCGCGTTGGCCGCGAGCGCGAACCCGGCCGCCAGGGGGCTGAGCAGCAACCCCACCCCCATCTCGTCCGCCCCGGTGTGCCGGACCAGCGCCAGCGGAACCAGCACCAGCGGCCCGAACAGCACCAGATACCCGGCGAGCGCCCCGAGCAGGCCCCACGCGATCCGCCGGTCGCGCATCAGCCGCATGGGCACCAGCGGCGCGGGGGCGCGCCCCTCATGCCGTACGAACCCCCACCACAGTGCGGCGGAGCCCACGATCAGTGCGGCGCCCACCCAGCCCGGCACCGGCAGCCCGGACAGGGCCGACACCCCGCCCAGCAGCGCGGCCACCGCCGACGCCAGCCAGAGGGTGCCGGGCAGATCGAAACGGACCTCGGTGGGCCGCTCACCCGTGGGCGGCAGCAGATACCGGCCCATGACCATGGCCACGACCCCGACCGGCACGTTGATCCAGAACACCCAGCGCCAGCCGACCGTGGCCACCAGGACGCCGCCCAGCGTCGGACCGACGGCCAGACCGAGCGCCTGGCCGGCCGCCTGGAAGCCGAGCGCGCTGCGCAGCTTCTCGCGCGGGGCGGCGACGGTGACCAGGGCGACGCTGTTGGCGGAGATCATCGCCGCGCCCAGGGCCTGGACGACGCGGAAGCACACCAGCGCGGCCAGGCTCGGCGCGAGGGAGCAGGCCGCGGACGCGAGGGTGAAGAGAGCGAACCCGTGGAGGTAGACCAGCTTGCGGCCGAGCAGATCGGACGTGTGGCCGACGGTGACCATCAAGGCCGTCGTCACCAGCAGATAGGCCAGCGAGACCCACTGCACGGTGGCGAGCGGAGCGTCGAACTCCTGCTCAAGGCCGGGGTAGGTGATCGTGACGATGCTCGAGTCCAGCTGCCCCATGAAGGCGCCGACGCACACGGTCAGCACCACCAGCTGCCACGAGTACGCCGACTCACACACCCAGCGCGGCCTGTCGCGCTCCCGCAACAACCGCTCCGCCAGCCGACCGCCCTGACCGTTCATACCGACCACCGTGCACACCGCTCCCGCCCCACTCTGCGGCGGCACGCGGCACGGGTTCGTCATCGCCCGGACGGCCCATCAGAGCACGCGCTGTCAGCCCGCCGGGACGCCTTCGGCGTCTGCGAGGGGGCGGCGTCCCCAGGCGGAGACGGTGACTCGTCAGCGCCCCCAGCCCGATGCCGCCCACCCGGGCGAATCCGGGCCTGCCGCCCCGTATCCGTCTCCGTACTCAGATCGCCGGGAGCGCAGGCCTGAGTACCGGAACGTCGTAGACGGTGGTGGTGATCCCGCGGGCGGCAAGGTGAGTGGTGAGGAGCGGTTCGATGCGGTCCCATGTGCCGCCGGCCAGGCCGCACCCGATCCGGGGCAGGTGGGCGGATGCTCCCAGGCGGGTGCAGTGCGTGGCGAGTGCCGTCAACGCGGTGGCGAGCGCCTCGTAGCGGATCGGGGCGTCGGTTCGTCCCCGGCGGGCGATACCGCGCTGTCCGATCATGTTCGCCACCCATATGCCGTCCTCGACGGGCACCAGCTGGACCGCGCCCAGGGCGAAGTCGTTGCCCGGGCGGCCGCGTTCGCGGTACCAGGTCCGGTAGGCGGCCTCGGGGGCCTTCCAGCGCTGCGAGACGGCGGCGACGAAGCCGCGGCCCCAGCCGCCGATGTCGTTGCAGACGTGCGCGATGACCTTCGGGCCATCGCTGCCGGACACCGCGGTGGCATCGCCCACCGCGTATTGCACCATGTTGATCACAGCCCCACCGTAGGAGCTGCCACTGACAATCGGCGGTGGCCGGCGGGGAAGCCCGGCCTCAGCCGCCCACGCACTTGAGCGTCGGACCCACGAGCATGTTGCCCGTGTACATGTCCTGCCCCTTGGGCAGCCAGTAGCCCATTTTGGAGACGACGGCCGAGCAGCGCTTGCCCATGTGGACGTGCACCTTGACCACGTAGGGCCGTCCCGGCTGGAGGTTGATCACGTCGCAGTTGAGGATGTGCGGGTGGCGGGCCTTGGACGGGTAGGCACCCGACAGCGGGTTGCTGCACTGGGTGTCGGGGGAGGTCAGCTTGAGCCCGCTGTCCGAGGCGCCGATCAGGCCCAGGCGCGTGTTGCTGTCGCCGTCGAGCCCCAGACGGCGGATGGTGTACGTCACGACAGTGGTGCGGCCGGCCCGCACGGTCCCCGGCGTGACGTCGATCCGGTGCGTCGCCTTGGGCGCCGGCCAGCTCAGGGTGATCGTGGACGTCCGCCGCACGGGGAAGTCGACGCCCGCCGGTACGGACCGCACGCGGAGCGTGGTGGTGAGCACGTACGTCCCCGGCCCCGGATACCCCGTCCGCCGCGTGAGCTCCCCGGAGGCGACCTCCCGGCCACCACGCGTCATCCGCCACGACCCGGAGGTGTCACAGGCGATCCGCCGGCACTCCGCGGGCGCGGTCACGGTCATGAACGCGTGGTCCAGCGCCACACACGTGCCGACCTTCGCCGACTGCCCGTCCTTGCCCTTGACCAGGACGCCCGGAAAGCAGCGCTGCGTCGAAGCGGCGCCCGGCACCGGCGCGGCGGGCGTCGAGGGCGCCGCGTACACCCCCGTCGGCACGACGAACAACGCGGACAGGGCCAACGACCGAGCGAGCACCTTCAGGACCATCGTGAGCTCCCGGAGTCCGAGCAACGAACACCGGAAATTCTGGGATCCCGCCCCGCCGAACACCCCTCACGCCACGCCTCGGACCGGCCAATGGCCTCCGATGGCGGAACGCACGGGCCACGCCCGCCCGCCTCAGCCTTCCACCGTGCGCTCCGCGATGGCGCCGAGCAGTCGCTCCGTCTCGGTGACGATGATCCGGGGTTCGGTCGTCGGGACCATGTGGTCCGCCTGTCGTGCGTGGACGTGCCGTCCCCTCGGGGACTGTCGGGCCCGGTACGCGTGGGCGGCGTTCACGGACTCGCGGGCCCGGGGGCTCATGCCCGGGGTGGGCAGGGTGGCGGAGATGACGGTGACCGGGATGTCGCCGAGGGCGGGTGGGTGGTCGCGCAGGGCGCGCAAGTCGGGCTCGATGGCGGTCTGTTCGGCGCCCATGGTGCGCATCACGGCGACGGTGAAGGCCTCCGCGCGCATGTCGGCGGCGGCGTCGGGCGGCAGGGCGGCGGTCACCTTGCGGAAGAGGAGGCCGAACAATCCCAGGCGGGCCAGCAGCAGGGCGAGCCGGTGGCGGATCTTCTCCTGTCTGCGGACGGAGCGTTCGAAGAGCAGGTCGCAGTCCTCGTCCGTGGGGTCGACGAGCACGAGCCCCGCGATCCGCCCGGGCCGGGCCGCCGCGGCGAGGCGGACGACCGGGCCGCCCCAGCTGTGGCCGACCAGGATGTACGGCCCCGGCCCGAGGTGGTCCAGCAGGTCGCCCAAGTCGGCTGCGAGCCGGGGAAGATCGCGCCGCCCCGACGGATCGGGGGCGCTGCGGCCGAGGCCGCTGCGGTCGTAGACCACCGCCCGCGCCGAGCGCGCCACGGCCTGCTGGACCAGTGCCCAGTACGACCGGGTCGACGCCAGGCCCCCTTCGAACACCACGGTCGCCGGCCCGCCTCCGGCAGGCCCCACGAGCTCCATATAGAACAGCTCGCGGCCGTCACGGGTCCGTACGGTGCCGGGTGTGCCCTGGCTGTGCTGTCGCTGCATCACTATCCGTCCCCACCGGCGGATCCGGTCAGTCGCCCGACCGAAGATTTACTTAGGTTAGCCTAAGCTACCTTCGGGCTGCTCGCCAGGCCGTCACGCCCCGGCGAGTTCACGCACGGTCGCCATGTCGCTGAAGGGCAGCAGCTGTTCGCCGACGATCTGGTGCGGCTCGCTGCCCTTTCCGGCGACCAGGACGACGTCGTCCGGGCCCGCGGCGGACAGGGCGAACGCGAGCGCCTCACGACGGTCGGCGAACCGTTCGAAGGGCGTGCCGGTCGCGGCGAGGCCCGGGGCGATCTGGTCGAGGATGGCCCCGGGGTCTTCGGTGCGGGGGTTGTCCGAGGTGAGGACACACAGGTCGGAGAGGGTTCCGGCGATCCTTCCCATCTCGGCGCGCTTGGTGGTGTCCCGGTCCCCGCCGCAGCCGAAGACGGTGATCGTCCGGCCCCGGGCGAAGCCGCGGATGGTGGTCAGGACCTTGTGCAGGGAGTCCGGCGAGTGGGCGTAGTCCACGATCACGGACGTGCCGCGCGGGGTCCGGAAGCGTTCGAACCGGCCCGGGACCGGAGGCATCCGTTCGAGCGCGGCGACCAGCCCGGCCAGGTCGTGCCCCAGGGCATGGCAGGCCGCCACGGTGGCCAGCGCGTTGGCCACCGAGAACCGCCCCGGAACGGGAATCGCCGCCGGGTACTTGCCGCCGTCGTGGTGCAGGGTGAACCGCGTGCCGCAGGCGTCCACCGTGACGTCGGTGGCCCGGTAGTCCGCCTCGGCGTCCAGGGCGTACGTCGCCACCGCGCCGGGCATCAGCGCCCGGATCCGGTCGCTGACGGCGTCGTCGGCGTTGACCACGGCACGCCGGCACAGGCCCTGGAACAGGCGCATCTTGGCGTCGCGGTAGTGCGCCATCGTGCCGTGATCGTCCAGGTGGTCCTGCGTGAGGTTGGTGAAGACCCCGACGTCGGCGAACGTACGGTCCACCCGGTGATTCAGCAGGCCCATGGACGTGGCCTCCAGCACCACGCTGCCGGCCCCCGCGTCGCGCATGCACCCCAGCAGGTACTGCAGATCCGGGGACTCCGGGGTGGTCAGCACCGACCTCGGCATCGGAATCGGTTCGTCGCCGATCCGGCTGCCGGCCGTCCCGATGACGCCCACCTTCGCGCCCGCGGAGATCCGCAGCACCGACTCGACCATGTACGACACCGAGGTCTTCCCGTTGGTGCCGGTGACCGCCACCACGTCCATGTCCCGTCCCGGCTCGCCGAAGTAGCGGGAGGCGACGACCGCGGCCGCCGTACGGACGTCGGGCACCCGCACCACGCAGCCGTCCGACGCCGCGGGCACCAGCGCGCCGCCGCCCACGAGCACGGCGGCCGCGCCGCGCGCGAGGGCCGGCGCCACGGCGCCGGGGCCGCCCGCACGGTGGCCGGGGACGGCGATGAACAGCGACCCCGGCGTCACCCGGTCGACGTCGAAGGTCGTTCCGGCGGTGATCCGCGTCTTCTCCGGGTCGCCCCGGACGACGTCGTGCTCGTGCCCGGCCAACAGCTCGCTCAGCTTCACAATGATCCCTTCGAGGGGTGGCTCGGCCCGTTCGTGCGGCGTCGCCGGACGGAAGCGCCGACGGCGGATCCGGGACTGCGGTGCTGCGTGGAGCAGGAAAGACCCTGCGGCGCCGTGGACGAGCGGCGGGACGGAGGCAGGGTGTCGTGGTGAAGCGCTAGCCGTGGCCGTGCAACGCGAGGCGGCCGGTCCCGCTCGCCTCGGCCTCGGCTGCGGTCGCGGGGCCGGCGACCACCGGACCCGCAGCGACTGGGGACGGCGCACAGGTGGCCTGCGGCAGGCTCTCCCTCACGGCACGTGTGCGCCCCATGGAGCCGAGTGTACGTCCGGCCGGGCGCCGCCGACGCCACCGCTCGGCGCCCGCCCGTCCCTCACGAGGAGAACTGCCGCACCAGCCGCACCCCTTGTGCCGCCGTCATGTGGGGCAGGTACGCCTTGGTGACCGCACGGGTGATCAGTGGCAGGGCGGCCGGGTCCGGGTAGGCCATGAACATGGGGCGGTACTGGGGCTGGAACTTCGCCTTGAAGTTGAGCAGGGAGCGGAAGCCGTAGACCGGTTCGAGGACCTTGCCGCCGTAGTCGAGGACGCGTTGCAGCGCCACCGGCGGCTCTTCCGTGGCCTTGCGGGCCAGGGGGGCGCCCGACAGGCTCAGGAAGCGGGCGCCCTCCTCCTTGAAGCCCAGTGCCGCAGAGGCGATCAGGAATTCCATCGAGCCCCGGAAGCCGCTCGCCCGGCGCCGCATGAAGTCCAGCGTCCAGCCGACCGGCCGGCCCTCCGCGTACACCGGCATCCAGCTGGTGATCCCGTGCACCGTGCGGTCGGCGTCCACCGCGATCAGGCAGCGCACCGCCGGATCGTCGAGCTCCTCGAGGCCGCCCAGGGTGAAGCCCATCTCCGGGAGGCCCTTGTCGGCGACCCACTCCTCGGAGATCGACCGCACCTGGTCGGTGATCGCGACGGGGGCGTCGGGGTAGGACCACCACTCGGCGGTGATGCCCTCCTTCTTCGCCTTGTTCAGGGCCGTGCGCACGTCCTGCCACTTCTTTCCCGTGAAGGCCAGGTCCGGCAGCGGCACCACGGTGTCCTCGGCGACCTGCACCGACCGCCAGCCCAGCGCCTCGGCGGCCTCGCGGGCCGGCGCGTCCACGGTGTAGAAGCAGGGGGTCCAGCCGCGTTCGTCGCAGAAGCGGGAGAAGCCGGCGACGGCGTCCGCCCGGGCGTCCGGCGCCCCGAACGGGTCGCCGGTGGTCAGCGCCACCGTGGAGATCACCCGGTAGGCGACGGCGGCCCGGCCGTCCGCGGAGAACCAGTAGTAGTTGCCGTCCCAGGTCGTCAGGTAGGACAGGTTCGAGCCGCCGTGCGCGGTCAGGAGCTCCCGGGCGCGTACGGCCGCGTCCGCGTCCGTGTGCAGCCGGGGCCGCCGGAACGTCACCAGCAGGGCGATCAGCGTGACCAGCCAGAAGAGCAGCCCGCAGTAGCGGAAGAGCGCCCCGGCCGTACCGCCCACGGGAACCGGCCAGTCGGTGAAGTAGCCCAGGAAGGCCGGCGGTACGAACTCCGACAGCAGCCCGGACAGCAGGATCCCGAACCCGGCCTGCGGGTCGTACTGGTCCCGTACCGCGTGGCCGACGCCCACGTACGCGGCGCAGGTCAGCAGCAGCGTGCCGCCGACCACGGCCGCGAGCCCCGCCATCGCCGAGCGCGGCAGGCGCAGGTCGAAGCGGGCGCGGGTGACCAGGAGCAGCGCCAGGACCAGGACGGGCAGCAGCATCTGTTCCGCGAAGAGCTGGACGTAGCCGGCGTGGTCCTGGGGCTCGGCGTAGGCGGAGGGGTTGTCGAGGAAGTCCTTGAGCCAATAGGCGAACAGGGCGATCCAGGCCAGGTGCGAGAGGACCGCCAGGGCCCAGGCGAGCCGCAGCCCCCGGCGCAGCCCTTCGGCGAGGACGAGCATCACCACGGGGACGAGGACGGCCATGGCGATGGCCGGGGAGTCGTAGAAGTCGCGGACCGCGTGGATGTAGTGGCAGTCCTGGGCGGACATGCCGCAGGCGTCCTTGATCTCCTCGGGCGTGGGCCGGGTGGAGACGTAGAGGAAGTTGAAGGAGCTGAAGGGGCCGTACGCCTCCTCGTAGAGGATGGCCACCATCGGGCCGATCGCGGAGGCGGCCACGACGAGCGCGACCAGCACCCGGGCCTCGGTGTGGGAGGAGTGCCGCAGCCGCAGGGGGCCGCGCGGGCGGTGGAGCAGGGCGCCCAGGGCGAGGCCGGCCGCCGCGCCGCCCAGCCGCAGCACGCCCTGCAAGTGGCCCACGTACAGGGCCATGACCAGGGCGAACGCCACGATGCCGAGCATGGTGCGGCGACGCCAGAGCGCGGTGAGGCGGTAGCTGAGCACCCCGCCGACGGCGAGCACGCCGACGGTGGGGGTGACGGCCAGGTCCTCGGTGAGGCTGTCCAGCCACTGCTCCCCCGCGGCGGATCCGGCCGCGACCAGGCCGACGCCCAGGAGGGTGCCCGCGATCTGGCCGCCGAGCAGCAGTGCGGCGGTGCGCGCGACGCCCAGGCGGCGCTCGCAGGGGGTGACGAGCAGCAGCACCAGGAGCGTCGAGCCGATGTAGCCGCCGAGCCCGGGGCACCACAGCAGCGAGCTGGCCGGGGTCCACCAGCGGCCCTCGGCCAGGGCGGTGACGCCGACCCCGACGTGCTCCAGCAGGTGCCGGCCCGGGCCGGAGCCCAGCGCGCCGGTCAGCGCCCCCACGATCCACAGCACGGCGAGGAAGGCCAGCGTGAACGGGGCGTGGCGCACGGGCGCCAGGAGGCGGTCGAGCGTGGCGCGCCAGGGGTGCGTGCTGTCGCCGACGACGGGCGCGGGCGGTGGCGGGGGCGGCGGGCCGCCGGTTTCGGTCATCGGATCAGTCCCGTCTCCCGGGCGAGCCAGGGCAGTTGCCGCTCCAGGCCGGGTCGCCAGACCTGCCAGCTGTGGCCGCCGGGCAGCAGCACCCACTCGGCGCGCATCCCGGCCCTGACGGCGGCGTCGTAGACCTTCCGCTGCTGCGGCCGGTAGGTGGCGTCGTCGGTGCCGGCGACGAACGCCGCCTTGGTGTCGGGGAAGCGCTGCCGGGCCATCACGTCCAGCGGGTTGACCTTCTCGTAGGCGGCCGCGTCGCCCCCGAAGGCCTTGTCGATGGTCTTCTGCCGGCTGCCGAGGGTGGGCGCCTCCTGGCCGGAGATGTCGTTGACGACGCCGTAGACCTGCGGGGCGTTGACGCCGAGCTGGAGGGAGCAGGTGCCGCCGAAGGAGATCCCGGAGACGATCCAGGAGGTGCGGGCGGTGGCGACCTGGAGGTGGGAGCGGATCCAGCCGGGCACGTCGACGGCCAGGTAGGTCTGGACCTGGCCGAGCCGGGAGTCCAGGCAGAGGGTGTTGGCGAACTGCGAGCCGAGGGGGTCGGCCACGACCACCACGGGGGCGAGCCCTTGGTGGTCCGCGGCGAAGGCGTTCATCATCTCCACCAGGCGCCCGGAGTTGATCCAGTCGTCGGGCGACCCCGGCTGGCCCGCCATGAGCACGATCACGGGCAGCGGGGGGCGGGGGCTCGCCCGGTAGGCGGGCGGCAGATAGACGTACGCGGAGCGGGCCTTGAAGCCCGAGGCGGTGCCGGGGATGTCGGAGCGGGAGAGCGTGCCGTGCGCCGGCAGGCCGGCCGGTGGCCGCCACACCTCGGAGACGGCCTTGCCCTGCGGCACGTGCAGGACCGGTTCGGTGCGGCCGGTGGCGTCGCCGAGGCTGGTGGTCTTCTGCAGCCAGGCATTGAGGGCCGTACGGGCCGTCGGGTACTGGTCGAAGTGGCGGTTGATCTGCGAGGCGCCCAGCAGCACGGCGCACAGCGCGGCGAGGACCGCACCGGCCCAGTGGCGCGGGCGCAGCAGCGGTATCCGGAACGCCGCCAGGCACAGGCCGAGGACGGCGACGCCCGCCCAGACGACGACGCCGGTCGGCAGCGGGTCGGGGAAGAGTTCGAGCCAGTCGTCGACGGCGACCTGCAGCAGCCAGGTGATCAGCGCGGCGAGGAGCACGGCGAGTGGCGCCCAGCGGGTCCACCACCGGCGTTGCCGGGAGAAGAGCAGCACGGCCAGGGCGCAGCAGCCGAGGACCAGCAGGACGAGCGGGATCCAGCCGCGCACCAGGGACCAGTCCAGCGCTCCCGCGGCCCGCTCGTCCGGGGCGGATGCCGCCGGGGCGAGCGGGCCGGGCCGCGGGAGGCGGGCGGGCGTCACGGTGTCCGGGGCCGCCTAGACCGGCAGGGGTACGGGCAGCGGGGCCGCGCCGCCCACGAGCTTGGGCACCGACGTCAGGAGGGCCTGCAGGTCGGCGAGGACCTGGGCGAGGAGGGCCGTGACCTTGGCGACGTCCTTGGCCAGGACCGCGGCCAGCAGGTCGGTGACGTCCTTGACGAGCTTGTCCAGCTGCGCCTTGACGTCCGCGACGGGGTCGTTGGACGCTCCGTCGTCGTGCCGGTGCGCCCGGGCCCTGACGTCCACGAGCAGGCGGTCGGCCGATTCCTGCAGGCGCTGGCGCAGGTCGCGGAGGTAGTCGACGTCCGGGGTGCGGGAGCGGGCCTCCCTGAGGAACCTCGATCCGAGGGAGAGGGTCTCGCCCAGGCTGCCGATGGAATCGGAGCGGCCGGAGGCCGGGGCCGGCGCGGGTTCCGCCACGGCTATGGAGTCCGTCGCCCGGCCGGAGGCCAGAGCGGGGCCGCAGACGCCCAGGGCGAGCGAGCCGCACACGACGGCGACGGCAGCGGAATGGAGCCGGTTGTTGCCCATGCGAGAAACTCCCTTCACAACACCTGTCGGACGCGACCACCGTCCGCTGGCGCCAGGGGCCGCGCAACCGCTCCCGGCACCGTTCCCGGCCGTCGCCAGGCGGTGAGGCAACCGCGATGACCTGGGAATTCACCCGAAAGAACAGGGAGGGCGGCCGTCCGGCGGCCGTGCAGCCGAAAGGGTTCGTCACACCGGGTGCGGGGCCGGGCCGCGCAGCGGGGAGAATCGGGGGGTGTCCAGAAGAACAAGCGCACGCCGCGCGCCGGCGATCACTGCCACCTCACCGTGCCCCTGCGGGCTCGGCGCACCGTACGGGGACTGCTGCGGCCCCTTCCACCAGGGCCGCGGCGCGGCGCCGACGGCGGAGCGCCTGATGCGCTCGCGCTACAGCGCCTTCGTGGTCGGCGACGCCGCCTATCTGCTGCGGACGTGGCACTCCTCGACGCGGCCGCCCGGCCTGGACTTCGACCGCTCCATCACGTGGACGGGGCTGGAGATCCTGGGCGCCACGGGCGGCAGCGCCTTCCACAGCGAGGGCACGGTGGAGTTCCGCGCCCACTACGAGGTGCGGGGGCAGGCGGACGACCAGCACGAGCTGAGCCGCTTCGTGCGCGAGGACGGGGAGTGGGTCTATCTGGACGCGGTCGGCTGACCGCGTCCGCGTTCCGGGTCAGGGGAGGTCGAAGGGTTCGACGCCGTGTCCTTCCCAGATCCGCCGGGACGCGTCATGGGGATAGGGGGCCGTGCTCACCTCGGCGTCCAGGAGCCGGGTGAGCCGCCCGTCGGTGACCCGGTAGGCCGGCCAGCCGGGGTCGCCGTGGGCGGCGAACGACGCCCACGAGCGGCGGATGTCCTCGGCGAGCGCGAGGGCCTCCGCGGGCGGCGGGTCCTCGCCGAACAGCAGCCGGGCGGCGGGGGCGGAGTAGTTGCCGAAGAGCAGCTGGGCGTCGAGACCGTGGGCCGCGCCCAGCGCGCCGCCCAGCGCGGGCGCGGGCCAGCACAGTTCGTAGAGGTGGGCCGTGCCGCCGCCGGCGGAGTGGGCGTCCGCCAGGTGCAGGGAGGGGACGCGGAAGAGCGCGTCGGCGTGGACGAGGTCGAAGAGAGCGGCAGCGGAGGCGCCCGGGTGGGCGGCGCGGTAGGCGCGCTCGCCGTCGGGTGCGGGGGCGAAGGTCCGCAGCGCCGTCGTGGCGTCCTCCTCGGTGATCTTCTCCAGGCCGCCGGACAGCACCAGGAACGGCCGGAACTCGTCGCGGGTGTGACCGGTCAGCAGGCCGACCTCGCTCGCGCGGCCGTCGCGCAGGCTCCGCCAGGGCACGTCCGGCACCAGGTCGCCGTCCACGACGGGGCAGAAGGGGACGCCCGAGCGGGCCAGCCGGCCCCAGCGGTCCACGTGGGCGGGCAGGCCCGCCATCAGTACGTCCACCTCCTCGGCCAGGCGCTGCGGCGCGATCGCCGCGAGGGAGGCGGCGGTGGGGGCGGCGCCGAGCCGGGCGGCGAAGGTCTGTGCGACGTCCTTCGCGAGGGCGGGGGTGACGTAGAGGCCCGGTACGGACTGGGTGATGGCCCGTCGGAAGAGGCCGGCGGTCAGGGGTGCCGCCAGCAGGGTGGCGATGGAGCCCGCTCCGGCGGACTGTCCGCAGAGGGTGACCCGGTCCGGGTTGCCGCCGAAGCGGGCGATGTTCTGCCGCACCCATTCCAGGGCCGCGATCTGGTCGAGCAGGGCGCGGTTGGCGGGGGCGCCGGCGAGCTGGGCGAGGCCCTCGGCGCCCACCCGGTAGTTGACGGTGACCACGACCAGGCCGTGCCGGGCTATGTGCGCGGCGTCGTACAGGGGGTCGTTCGTGGCGCCGGAGACGTAGCCGCCGCCCGGGATCCACACCAGGACCGGCAGCCCGGATCCGCCGGGGTCCGGGGTCCAGACGTTCAGGGTGAGCCAGTCGGTGCCCGGTATGTCTCCGGGGGCACGGAAGGGCCCGGACTGCGGGGGCGGCGGCCCGAACTCCACGGCCTCCCTGACCCCGTCCCAGGCCGGGGGCGGCTGGGGTGCGGCGAAGCGCAGCTCGCCCACCGGTGGCCGGGCGTAGGGGATGCCGCGGAAGACCGCGAGTTGCTCCTCGGTCCGTCCCCGGACCGCGCCCTGGACCGTGTGCGTCTCCACGCCGCTGCCGCTGGCCATCCGCGCCCCTTCCCGAAACCGCCGGACGGGCTGGATTCTGGGCCCGTCCGGCGTCCCGGGACAAGGGGGCCGACGCTGAGCGGCTACTTCACGCGGCCGTACCAGACGCTGTTGGTCCAGATCTTCTCCAGCCGGACGGAGCCGCCGGGCTTGGGAGAGTGCCAGATCTTGTTGCTACCCGCGTAGATCCCCACGTGGTAGACGTTGCTGCCGGAGTGGAAGAAGACGAGGTCACCGACCTGACGCGAGCCGCTGGACAGGTGCCGGGTGGAGTTGTACTGGCTCTGGGCGGTGCGCGGGAGGTTCTTGCCGACCTTCTTGAACGAGTAGAGCGTCAGGCCCGAGCAGTCGAACCGGTTCGGTCCCGTGGCGCCGTACTGGTAGGGCGAGCCCTTCTTGGAGGCCGCGACCTTCAGTGCCTGCTCGCCCGGGGTCGCCGCCTGGGCGCCGGTGGCGAGGCCGGGGATGAGCACCGATGCCGCGAGCGTGGCGGCGGTGAGGGCCGACGCGGTGCCGGCCCGGGAAGCGAGTGCAGGTATGCGAGGAAACGCAGACATGCCAAAGCCCTTCGGCATCCGCCTACGAAAGATGACCTGTCGGGTTCGGGCTGCGAAGTTGCCCGGCCACGCATGTGGCTTCACCCCAAGGACCACCGCTTTCATGGTCCGTTACCGCTTGGGTCTCCCGCTCCTGCCGATTCATCATTCGATTCCGCACCCGGTGCGGCGGCAGGACTCGGCGTCCGCCCGGGTCGCCCGCCTCGGTGACGGGATCTTGTGTTCGGTGAAAGATCCTGCACCATCAATCGCTCAAATTCGGCGCCGAAACGGTCATCTGTGAACTTCTTCACTTCGGGGTCACACGCGGAACCGCGCCCCCTCCACCACCCGCCGTCTGCGCCTAAACCCGTGTCCCGAGGGGCACTTGAAGCACGGAAGCCCAGGCTCCGCACTGCTCGGTCAGCACGGCTGCCGCCAGGCGTCCAGCTCGAGCTTCTTCTTCATCGAGCTCAGCCCCAGCCGCTTCGCGGTGCCGCAGAACTCCCCCGTCGACAGGTCGTATTCGACATGGAAGACCGCTTTGTTCTGCTTCACGAACGGCGTGAGCTTCTCGCACTCCCCGTACTGCGCGCACTGTTCGTTGACCGCGAAATCGAAGTCCCGTACCAGCTCGGGGATCTGCTCGAGATCGTTCTTCAAACCGATGGCCAGCCCGCGCTCATGAGCCAGCTTCACCAGCATCCGGTTGAACGCCAGCTGATCCGCGGCCGAGAGCGGGAATCCGGTGCGATTGCGAAACCCCTCGGTCAGATCGGGTTCCACCGCGTCGAAACCCTTTTGCCGGCACATGTCGATGCGGGCGGCCATGAGGGGCCGCAAGTCGTCGAGACGGCGGATGTCCAGCCATTTCTCACCGTCCCAGCCCTTGTTGTTCCTGCCGAGCAGGGCTTTGGGAAAACGCGCGTGATCCGGCCGGAAGTCCTCCCAGGCCCCGGCGTTGATGTAACAGATCACTTTGCGGCCCCGGGCGTGCAATCGCGCCACCGTTTCGGCGGAGTTCTCGAAACCGTCGATGTCGTAGACGGGGACGTCCACGGAGGTGTCGACCTGTCCGCCGAGCTGCCACTGCCAGCGGGTGCCCGGCCGCGGCTGCCAGCGCCGGGAGGCCGGCGGCGGGCTGCCGTCCGGCGCCGCCGTCATCCGGTCCACCGGGCTCTCCCCGCCCGGCTCCGCCCCCTCCTCCGACGGGCTCGAACAGGCCGCGAGGACGAGCAGGAGGACACCGAAGAGGCCCGCGCGGGCGCGCCGGCCGGTCACCGGGCCACCGGCAGCGGCGCGCTGCACCACGGGTTGGCCCCGGTCCCCGGCACCGCGCAGTGCACGCCGGCGCCCCGCGCCCCCGCGGTGCGGGCCACCTGCGCCTGCGCTCCCTCGGGCACGCCGTAGACGAGGTGGCAGAAGCGCCCGGGCGGATGGTCGGCCGTCCAGTCGGGCACCCCGGCACGCCGGTAGTCCTCCCAGGCGCCTTCGAAGGTGACGAGGACGTCGGCGAAGGAGGCGTAGCCGGGGTCGGGGTGGGTGCCCGGGTTCAGGACGGCGGTGCGCGCGCCCAGCACCCGGGCGGTCATGACCAGCCACCGGTAGCGCGGCAGCAGTGCGGCGCCCTCGGCCGCCTGGTCGAAGAAGACCCCGTCCACGTCGTACCACCTGCGGTGCCGGCGGACGTCGGCGACCACCGCGCGGGGCGGGCGCCGGCCGTAGGCGGTGTCGACGTAGCCCAGCAGCCGCACGCCCGCGCCGCGCAGCCGCCCGGCGGCGGCCCTGAAGTGCGGGTCGGGGCGGCTGCCGGGGCCGTCGGCGACGTTGAGCACGACCGCGTGCAGGCCGGGGGCGGCCGCCGTCAGCGCGGCCCATTCCCGTGGGTGCGCGGCCGGGTGCGCGTACAGCGGTACGAGCAGGCGCTGTCCGTCGTCCGGCGGTGCGGGGCGTGTCATCGCACCGGCTCCGCGGGCCGGCCGCGGGTCTCGGCCCACAGGTCGGCCAGGGAGTCCTCCAGCCGGTGGCGCGGCACCCACTCCAGGGCGCGGGCGGCGGCCGTGATGTCCGCCTGCTGCCAGGGCACGGCGGCCGAGCGCGGCGAGCCGTCGCCGCCCTCGTCGATCCGGTCCGCCGCCGCCCCGGCGAAGCCGGCGGCCCGCAGCAGCCCCTCGGCGACGTCCCGCACGGGCCGGGCGGTGCCGCCGGCGACGTTCAGGACGCCGGGCAGCGGCCGGGGGGCCGTCACGGCGCGTACGACGGCGTCGGCCACGTCCCGCGCGTCGACGAAGTCGCGGTAGGCGGAGAGGTCTCCGGTGCGTACCCGGTCGTCGGGCCCGGCCCGGTGCAGCTCCTGGGCGAGCCGGCCGGGCAGGGAGGCGGCGGGGGCGCCGGGGCCGACGGGGTTGAACACCCGCAGGACGACGGCGTCGAGGCCGGAGCCGGTGACGGCGAGGGTGCCGGCGAGCTTGCTCGCGCCGTAGAGGCCGAGCGGGCGGGCCGGGTCGGCCTCGGCGACGGGCCGGTGGCCGTCGGACGGGCCGTACTCCGCGGCCGAGCCCAGGTGGACCAGGCGTGCGTCGGGGGCGGCCGCGTGCAGGGCTTCGCACAGGGCGGCGGGGCCACGGGCGTTGACGGCGGTCAGCGCGAGCGCGCTGCCGCCGACCGCGCCGGCGCAGTTGACGACGGCGTCGGGGGCGGCCTCGCGCAGCACGGCCGCGAGGTGGCCGGGGTCCGCCCCGGCCAGGTCGACGGGCAGGGCGGAGCCGGGGGCCCGGCCGCCGTCGAGCACCCGCGCGCCCGGGAGGGCGCGCAGGCGTTCGGCGGCGTGCCGGCCCAGGAAGCCGGTGGCGCCCAGGACGAGAATGCGCATGACGCGCCGTCACGCTCCCTTCATCAGCAGGTCTCGGTGGACGGAGAACTCGGCGTTGGCCCGGTCGTAGTCGTCGGGGCGGCCGATGTCGAGCCAGTAGCCGTCGAAGGCGTAGGCGTTGGGCGGGGTGCCGTCGCCGAGCAGGTCCAGGACCAGTTCGTCGAAGCCCAGCGGCAGGCCGGGGGTGTAGCGGGCGAGGGCGGAGCGGGAGACTCCGTAGACGCCCATGGAGACGCGGTAGTCCATGCTGGGCTTCTCGGCGAAGCCGACGACGCGGCCGGAGTCGGTGGTCAGGACGCCGAAGTCGATGTTGACCTTGCGGGCGTAGGTGGCGATGGTCAGCGGCGCCCGGGAGGCGACGTGGTCGCGCAGGACGTCGCCGAAGTCGAGGTCGGTGAGGATGTCGCCGTTCATGACCAGGAAGTGCTCGGGCAGCCGGTCGGTCATGGTGAGCAGCGGTCCCATGGTGCCCAGCGGGCTCTCCTCGGAGGTGTAGTCGACGTGGATGCCCCACTGGGAGCCGTCGCCCACATAGGCCCGGATGATGTGGCCGAGGTGGCCGATGGCCAGGGTGCAGCTGGTGAATCCGGCGCCGGCCAGCTGGCGCATGACGATCTCGAGGATGGCGTGCTGGTCGCCGATGGGCACCAGGGGCTTGGGCAGTGCGGTGGTGTACGGGCGCAGCCGGACGCCCTTGCCTCCGGCCAGGATCACTACGTGCATGGGTGCCGTTCCTCTCTCGCGATGGGTGGTCTCTCGTCGGGCCGTGCGCGGGGCGGGCGTCAGACGTTGTAGAGGCCGGTCTTGTACCGGCCGAGGTTGACCGGGTCGCGGAAGAAGGCGATGGCTTCGCGCAGGCCTTCTTCGAGGGTGTGGGCGGGGCTCCAGCCGGTGGCGGCCCGCAGCCGGGAGGAGTCGCAGACCAGCCGCATCACTTCGGAGGCGGCGGGCCGCACGCGGGCCGGGTCCTCGCGGACGTCGAGGTCGGTGTCCATGAGCTTGCCGATGAGGGTCACCAGGTCGCCGATGGATATCTCCTCGCCGGTGCCGGAGTTGAAGGTGCGGCCGAGGACGGCGGCGGCGGGCGCGGCGGCGACGGCGCGGAAGGCGGCGACGGTGTCCGCCACATAGCTGAAGTCACGGGTGGGGCGCAGGTCGCCGAGGGTGATGGTGCGTTCCCCGGCGGCGACCTGGCCGATGACGGTGGGGATGACGGCCCGCATGGACTGGCGCGGGCCGAAGGTGTTGAAGGGGCGCAGGGTGACCACGGGAAGGCCGAAGCTGGCGTGGTAGCTGTCGGCGAGCCGGTCGCCGCCCGCCTTGGACGCGGCGTACGGGGACTGGGTGTTGATGGGGTGGTCCTCGGTGATGGGCACGGTCTGCGCGGTGCCGTAGGTCTCGCTGGTGGAGGTGTGGACCAGGCGCGGGACGTCGAGGTGGCGTACGGCCTCGAGGACGTTGAGGGTGCCGGTGACGTTGGTCTCGACGTAGCTGTGCGGGGCCCGGTAGGAGTACGGGATGGCGATGAGCGCGGCCAGGTGGTAGACGGTCTCGGCGCCCTTGACCAGGCCCGTGACGGAGCCGGGGTCGCGGACGTCGCCGAGGACCACCTCGACGTGGTCCAGCACGTCGGCGGGCAGGTCCTCGAGCCAGCCGAAGGACGAGAAGGAGTTGTACTGCACCATCGCGCGGACGCGGTGGCCGTCGGCGACGAGCGCCTGGACGAGGTGCGAGCCGATGAAGCCTTCGGCGCCGGTGACGGCGACGGTTGCCGGTGCGGACATGCGGGTCTCCTCCATGAGGGACGGTGGTGCCGGGGACGTGGTGCGGCGGAACGTGGTGCCGGCCGGAACCCGGCCGGCGCCGGTCAGCGGTGCGTGGTGATCCGCCCGAGCAGGGCGGTGGCGACGGCCAGCAGGGCGGCCGCCGCACCGGAACAGATCACGAGCTGACCGGTTGCCGGGGCCCAGATCCGCAGCGCGAGGGCGGCGGTCTCGGTTCCGGCGGCGCCCAGGCAGAGCAGGGCGGGGATCCAGGCGGTGCCGTAGGCCTGGAGCAGCAGCCCGGACCAGAGCACCGCTCCGAGCGCGAGCAGCGCGGCCAGGTGCACGGCGTCGGGCGGGGCGGCGCCGGGCCACAGGGCGCCGACGGCGAGGGTGAGGGCGGTCAGGGCGGCGAGGTAGCCGCCGGCGCAGAGGGTGAGGACCCGGACGGCTCCGAGCAGCAGTCCGGTGGTGGTCGTGGCGGCGGTCAGCGCCGCGAGGGCCAGGCCCCGGCAGCGGTAGAGCAGCCATTCGGCGGCGCCCATGCTGAGGGTGAGGGCGAGGACGGCGGGGCCGCTCGCGCCGCTCTCGTGGTGGAGGACCGTGTCGCCGAGGGTGGCGAGGGCGGTCAGCGCTCCGCAGCCGAGGCCGAACAGTCCGAAGGGGACCGAGGCGAGCGGGGAGGGTGCCGGCGGCCCGGCCGGCGCGTCCTCCTCGCGCCGGGTGCGGGTGATCTCATGTCCGGCCGCGAACAGGGCGCCCCCGACCGAGGCGAGCAGCAGGGCGACGCCCACCACGGGCGGCGGCTGGGTGAACAGGACGACCGCTCCCCCGGTGGCGGTGGGGAGCAGGGCGAGCAGCAGGAGCCGTTCCCGGCCGAGGACCAGCAGGACGGTGGCCGCCGCCAGATAGAGGGCCTGGCCGGCCGCGAAGGCGAGCGCCCCCGCGGGTGCGGGCAGGGCCAGTGCGGCGCCGGTGGCGAGCAGGGCGCCGAGCGGGGCGCCCGTCGCCAGGCAGCGGCCCGCCGCCGCGCGCCCGCCGGCCGCGAGCCGGGTGTACGCGCGGTGGGCGAGGGCCTGGTTGAAGGCCCAGGCCACGAGCGCGGAGGCCACCAGCGCCCCGGTGCCGGCGGGCAGCCCGAGGCTCTCCCGTGTCCCGCCCGTCAGGGGCGAGCCGAGGGCGTAGCCGAAGCCGGGCAGGGTGAACACCAGGGAGCGCAGGAGGAACGGGCCGGGTGCGACGCGCCAGGGGTCGGGCCGGGGTTCCGGCTCGGGGTGGCTGCGGGGCACCCGGGCGTAGAGCTCGGCCGCCAGCTCGAAGGCGTCGTGGCGCCCGTAACGCTCGGCGATCTGCTCGCCCGTCAGCCCGTCGGCCTCCAGGACGGCGGCTATCTCGTCCGGGTGGACGGCCGCGGCGCACACCCCGCCCAGTTCCTCGGCGAGTTCGTCGACCGGGTCCGCGGCCCACCGGGGGCGGGAGCGGGTGCGCGGTGCGGCGACCGCGAGGTCGTGGGCGGGTTCGGGCTCCTCGGGCACGAGCCGCAGCAGTCCGCTCATCGGGCACCGCCGGCGGCCAGGGCCATGACGGGCACGGTCTCGGGGATGTGAAGGGTCTCCGGAAGGTTCTGCCGCAGGCCGGAGAGGTCGTGGTAGATGTCGCGGAAGGCGTTGATGGTCTGCCGGAGCGTGAACTGTTCGATGACGCGCAGCCGGGCGGCCTCGCCCATGCGGGCGCGCAGTGCCGCATCGCGCAGCAGCCGCAGTGCCGCGCTGGCCATACTCTTCGGGTCGCGCGGCGGTACGACCAGTCCGCTGTCGCCCACCGCCTCGCGGACGCCGCCCACATCCGTGGAGACGGTGGCCCGGCCGCACGACATGGCTTCGATGAGGGTGAAGGGGAAGCCTTCGCTGATGCTGGAGAGCATCACCACGTTGCCGGCGGCGTAGGCGTCGCGAATGTCCTCGACGCGTCCTTCGAAGGTGACGGCGTCGGCCGCGCCGAGCTCGGCGGCCAGCGCTTCGCAGGCGGTGCGGTAGCCCTCGCCGCCGCGCGGGGTGCCGCCGAACAGGCGCAGCCGCGCGTCGGGCAGCTCGGCCCGTACGAGCGCGAAGGCGCGGATGAGGGTCTCCAGGCCCTTGATGGGGTCGACCCGCCCGGCCCAGCTCAGGGTGGGGGTGTGCGGTTCCGGTCCGGCGGGCGGGAACGCGGCCGGGTCGACGCCGTTGTAGACGGTGCGGATGCGCTCGGGCGGGGTGCCGCCGTGCTCTTCCCAGCGCCGGTTGTAGCGGTTGCCGGGGGTGACGAGGGCGGCGCACCGGTAGCTCTCCCGGGCGAGCATCCGGAACAGGCCCAGCATCAGGGCCTTGACCGGCCAGCGGTAGGGCTCGGTGCGGAATCCCAGGTAGCGCTCGCGCAGGTAGACGCCGTGCTCAGTGAGCAGGAACGGGGTGCCGTGGCGGTGGTGGGCGACCAGTCCGGGCAGGGTGGCCAGGCCCCCGCTCACCGCGTGGGTGATCCCCCGGTCGGGGGGCCGGGCGGCGAGCGGGCGCAGGGCGTGCTCCAGCAGGTCGGTGGCGGCCAGCGCGTCGTGGAGCGTGGGGCGGGCGGCGGCGGTGGCGAGGTGGGGGCGGTTCCAGACGCGGGTGAGCAGGCGGGCCGCCTGCTCACCGCGCAGGGCCGCGAAGAGGGTGCCGTCACTCGCGTGGTCGGCCAGCCGGTACAGGCTGCGGGCGAAGTGCTGTTCCTGCGCGGGGTCCAGGAGGGCCAGCAGGAACTGTTCGTAGCAGGTGAGGAAGCGTTTCAGCGCGCGGCCGCGGGGTGCGCGGCCGGGCGGGGGCGGCCCCCACAGCGGAAGGGTGGCGACGGCCCGGACGTGGCCGGGCGGCTGCCAGGCGAGCGGTTCGCGGCCGGTGCCGGTGACGGCGATGACGCGGAAGTCGACGTCCGGCATGCCCTGGACGAGCTGGTCGCACCAGACGCTGACCCCGCCGTGGCTGTGCGGATAGGTCCCCTCGGTGAGCAGGGTCACCGAGGGAGCGGCGGACGCCGTTTCGGCTGACGGTCCGTGCATGGAAGTCGGTTCTCTCCAGAAGGCGGTGCGGCGACAGGACGGTGCGGCGCGAAGGTGCGGGCCGGCATCAGCGCCGGTCCTTGTCGCCGGGGCCGTAGGGCACCCGGGTGCTGACGCCCCGCGGTACGGGGAGCGCGGTCGCGGGTGCCTGGACCCGGGTGGCCTTGCCGGAGAGGGTGCGCGGTGTCCCGGTGCCGGCGGGCAGGGCGAGGACGAGGGTGCCCTGGCCGGCGGCGGGGGTGGCCCAGCCGGAGTGCAGCCCGGCGTAGGCGGTGCCGAAGGGGATGCGGCCGCTGCCCTGGACCTGGACGGTGCCGGTGGGCAGGGTCGCGGTGACGTCGACGCCGGCGGGGGCGCTGACGGTGATGTCGGAGCCGGTGCGGTGGGCGCTGACGGTGCCGGCCTTCACGGCCGCCGCCCAGGTGGCGCGCTTGCGCAGCTCCGTGCCGATGTCCCGCATCCGGAGGTTGACCAGCGGGGCGTTGTCGGCGAAGAGGGCGCGGTAGTCGGCGAGGATCTTCTCCAGCGCCTGGTAGCCGATGCGCTCCTCGGCGAGGTTGGACTGGTGGATGAAGTGCGGGCGCGGGTCGTTGGCGAGCACGTGGCCCATGGCGATCCGGCTCTCGAGCGGCACGATGTAGTCGGCGTAGCCGGTCGAGGAGGGCAGCGGTTCCCTGAGGCAGGTGGTGGTGGCCGAGCCCTCGCACAGGCCACTGCCGCCGTCGGACTTGCGGGTGTAGAGCCAGTTGTACTCGTCGACCTGCTCGGTGGCCTTGCCGGCGTTGTAGAAGACGTTCATCGGGTAGCGGGGCACGGTCAGGGACGGCCCGACCGGGCGCTGTCCGCGCTCGCGGGAGCTGTCGCTGGCGAGCCAGGAGACGCCGGCCTGGGCGAGCGCGGGCGCCAGCTCGGGGTTGTCGTCCCGCTGCTGCGGCAGGGTCTTCAGTCCGGAGTGCTCGCCGGTGACCAGCTCGTCCTTGTCGACGGCCAGGCCCTGCCGGGCCGCCCAGCCGCGGTTGTCGGCGATCTGTGCCGTGATGGTGGCCCGCGAGGTCCAGCGGATCCTGCCGAGCGGGTCGGTGGCGCACTTCCACGGCACCACGGAGGTGTCCTGGACGCAGCCGATGAAGGGGTGGTTGTAGGTGTGGTCGATCCAGCGGAACGCGCCCTGGTCGGAGACCAGCTGCTGGGCGAGGGGGTCGGAGCCGGCGTGCGCCTCCTTGTAGCCCTCGCTGCCGCCGCCGTTGAAGGCCAGGTCCAGGGTGAGGCCGTGCTCGCGCGACCACTGCGCGGCGCGCTGGGCGTCGGCGGCGGTCATCCGGATCGGGTCGTTGTCGGTGGGGGTGCCCGGCGGGCAGTCGACGTCGCCGGGGGTGCAGTTGAGCCGGGAGTCCCACCGGTCGTCGGAGCCGAAGACGTCGTCGACGTGGATCGCGAAGTAGTTGCGGGCGGCGCCCAGGTGGATCCCCTGGGTCAGCCACTCCACGATGCCGCGCGAGAGGAGCTTGAACTGGCTCTGGTAGTGGTTGTAGACGAAGGTGACGACCAGTTCGCTGCGCCCGTCGTGGGTGTACTGGCCGGCCAGGGAGCCGCGCCGGGACTGCCCGGGCACGGGCGCGTCGAGGTAGCTGGTGTAGGTCGCGCCGTCCGCCTGCCGGTCGAGCGGCACGGCGAGGTAGCCGTAACTCTCGCCCACGGCGCTGTCGTTGTTCTCGAACGGAACGTTTTTCCTGAGGTAGCCGAACGGTCCCGCGGCGCCCTCGGCGGTGACCTGCGCGGTCTGTCCGTCCAGCGTGCCGGAGTAGACGGCGTTCAGGCCGACGGCCGGGCGGGCATAGGTGTAGGCGTCGACCTGGCGGATGCCGAAACGTTTCTCGTAACCGGCGACGGCCGCCATCTCCGCCGAGCCGTCCCCGAAGGGATTGTCGTTGGGCAGCACCACGCCCTGGTACTTGGCCCGGGGTCTGCCGTCCACGGTGTCGCTCAGGAACGCCTCGTCGATCCGCGGGCGCCCCGGGTCCTTCAGGTCGACCTCGGTGTACGGCGTGCCGGCGGTCTCCAGTTCGGTGCGTATCGCCTCGACGGCGGGCCCGCCGTCGTCCACGACGAGGACGCGCAGGTCGACGCGCGGCGGGGCCTCCGCCGCGCTCGCGCCGGCGGTGGGCAGCCCCACCGCCAGCAGGGCGGTCGCGGCCCAGGCCGCGACCAGACGTGTTGTACGCCCCATTGTGCTTCTCCCCCCAAGGACGGAACCGCGCGTGGGGCACGTGGCGTCCGTACTCGACGTGTGCGTACGGCGCCGGTCCGGGCGCCCCCGCACATCGATTGATCCCCAGTTCGGCTCCCCGCACGGCCGGACTCCCCACCCCGGCCGCAACCCCTCCCCTGCCACGGACCGGACGCAGACGTCCGGGTTCCGAGCCGTGCGGCCGGAGCCGGGACCGCACGACGACGACGCGGCTCTCCGGGCACGAAAGTGCCTCGGCCTCGGAAGACACCACTGCCTCCCGACCGCTCAGCCATATAGTGCGCCATGCCCGAACCCCACGCGCGGCGCACTGGGCAGTAGCCGCCGGGGCCGGGGTGATCGTTGGCCGAAAGTCGTCATCTCCCCCACCAGCAACGGCACATGGACGATCCACCCAGAGGCTCAGCCATCTCCGATGTGACCTGTGTCAACTTCTGTATACGACGTCACGGGGCGTGCGCCGGGGGGCGGACGGCACATGAGGGTCCGCCGTTCCAGATCGTCAACAGATCGGCCGGATGACGGCTGTCCAATATGCCGGATGCGCTAGGCATTCGGCGGATGCGGCTGTCATCTGCCGCCCGCCCCCGGGACGGGCGGCGCGGCACCGGCCCCCGGCACACGGGAGCCGCCGGATGCGGAATCACCCTTCCGGGTACGGGGTGTCGCGAGTCAACCAGGGTGCCGCGAGGGGAGTTTGACTCCGTCAGGCCATGACCCGGGCGGCAAGGGGAGGGAGTCGGGTGGCTGTGCACCGGACGGACGGATTGTGCATCGGGGCTGTCGTGCCGCGGACCGGGCGGCTGGCCCGGCTGGGGCAGCCGCTGACCTTCGCGCTGGAGCGGCTGGCGACCCGGCTGACGCACATCACCCAGGGCACCCGGCGCCACCGCGTCCGGCTGGCCTGGCGCGACAGCCGGTCCGAACCCGACGGCGCCCGCCGGGCCGTCGCCGAGCTCGTGCGCGACGAGGACGTGCGCATGGTGGTCACCATGGACGGCACCCGGACGCTGCCCGCGGTGGCCGACGCCTGCGAGGTGCTGAGCATCCCCTGCCTGTCGACGGTCTTCCCCTGGCAGGCCTACGTCTCCGGCAGGGGCACCGAGCCGGCACGCCCCTTCCGCTGGACGTACCACTTCGCGTGGGGACTGGACGACATGGCGGCGGTGTTCGCGGAGATGTGGGAGCGCGTCGGGCCGGGCCGTACGGTCGGCTGCCTGTGGAACGACGGCCCGCAGGGGCAGTCGTTGCGCCACCCCCGGCACGGCTTCGCCCCCGTGGCGGCCGCGCGCGGCCACACCCTGGTCGATCCCGGCGGCTACCGGGAGCCGGCGGCCTGCTTCGAGCGGCACGTCCGCCGGTTCAAGGAGGCCGGGGCCGAGGTCGTCACGAGTGCGGCCACCGTCGAGGACCTGGCGCTGTTCCAGCGGCAGGCCCGGGAGGCGGGGCTGCGGCCGCGGCTGATCACCTGTTCGCGCTGGCTGACCTTCCCGCGCGAGAACGCGGCCACGGACGGGCTGTCGAACACCCGCGTCGCCACCCTCGTCTACTGGACCCCGCGCCACCCCTTCCACTGCTCCCTGGACGGCACCACCGCGTCCGCGCTGGCGGGCGACTACCAGCGCACCACGGGCAGGCCGTGGCCGCAGCCGCTGGGCCCGGCCCACGCGCTGGTGGAGATCGCCGCCCACGCCCTGGCCACCGCCGCGGACCCCACCGACCGCCCGGCGATCGCGGCGGCCCTCGGCCGGACCCGGCTGCCCACGATCGCGGGCCTGGTCGACTTCACGTGCGGGCCCACGCCCAACGTCGCGCTGCTGCCGCTGGCCGGCGGCCAGTGGCGGCCGGGCCGGGGCCGGCGGCAGGAGCTCGCGCTCGTCACCACCTCCCGGCTGCCGCGGCTGAGCCCGGACGCGGAGCTCACGGTCGGCCTCCCCGGCCCGTAACAGCGAGGCGGCAGCTTCTCCTTTGGGCGGGGCGGTCTCATACGACCGCCAGGACGATCTTCCCGGTGAGGTGGCCGTGCTCGCTGGCGCGATGGGCCTCGGCGGCCTGGCTGAGCGGGTACTCCCGGTGGATGGGCAGCTGGAGGAGCCCGGCCTCATGAAGGGCGATGGCGGCGTTCAGCGCGGTCACGGTCTGGGCGCTGGGGCCGGAGCTGAAGCGCACGTTGTGCCGCTGGGCGCCCTCGCCGTCGGCGATGGTCACCACCCGGTCGGGCCCGCCGGTCAGCTCGACGGACACCCCGACCGCGTCGCCCTTGCCGACGGCGTCCAGGGCCGCGTCCACCCCTTCCGGCACGGCCTCGCGCACCCGGTCGGCGACGCCCTCCCCGTAGGCGACCGGGATCGCGCCGAGGCTGCGCAGGTACTCGTGGTTGGACTCGCTCGCCGTGCCGACCACCCGGATGCCGCGGGAGCGGGCGAACTGCACCGCCAGGGTGCCCACTCCCCCCGCGGCGCCGTGGATCAACAGGGTCTCCTCCTCGCTCAGCCGCAGCGCGTCCAGGGCCCGCCAGGCGGTCTCGGCCGCCACGGGCAGGGCCGCCGCCTCCTCCCAGGACAGCGAGAGCGGCTTGACCACCAGGTCCGCAGCCGGTGCCAGGGCCTGTTCGGCGTAGGCGCCGGTGGCCGTGCGGCCCAGGACCGCGTCCCCCGCCCGCACCTCGGTGACCCCCTCGCCGACCGCCTCCACGATGCCGGAGGCCTCCACGCCCGGGATGTGCGGCAGCTCGACGGGGAACACCTCGGACAGGGCGCCGCTGCGCAGCTTGTGGTCGAGCGGATTGACGCCGGCGCAGCGGACGGCGAGCCTGACCTGCCCGGGCCCCGGCGAGGGCAGGTCGGCGTCGACGAGCTGGAGCACCTCGGCGGGGCCGTAGGTGCCGAAGGTGATGGCCTTGATCATGGTCATGGAATCACCATCATCGAAAATCAGGATTTTCCGTACCAGGCTGGCCGCTGTCCTCCGGAATTACGCCTGCTCCTCCGCGAGGCGCTTGACGCCCTCGAGCGTGGCCCGGATGCCGGTGCGCAGCTCGCCCAGGCGCATGGTGAGCAGCTCCTCCTCCCGCTCCGGCATCCGGTCGATCACCGCGCTGAGCCCGGAGGGGGCCGGGCCCAGGCGCGCCGAGTGGCGCAGCACGGTGCCGCCCTCCTCGGGCCGGAGCTCGAACGCCCACGTGGCGAGCGGGTGGGCGGGGTCGGCGGGGCCGCCGCCGTACCGGTTCTCCGGGTCGGTGACCGCCCAGGCGAAGCGCCGCTCGGGGTCCAGGCCGACCACGTGGGAGACGGTCCGCCACTCGCCGGCCGCCGGGTGGCGGTTGTAGCCGGCGAAGCTCGCGCCGAGCTCCGGGCCGGTGGCGCCCTCCAGCCACTCGGTGCGCTGGAGTTCGGGGCTGAGCCGGGCCGGCAGACCGATGTCGGTCACCAGCTTCCAGACCTCGCCGGGTGCGGCGGCGATGTGCACCTCGTCGTCGACGCTCAAACCGTCCGCGTAACGCATGAAGCCTCCTGGTTACTGAACATGACAAACCGTCGGAGTCAAGTGTGCACACGGACGCGAACATTCCGTCGGGCGTCCCGGTGTGGTGCTCCTCTCAGCGGCCCCCGGCCGCGCCGCCCGCACCACCGGGGAAGAAGTCGACGAGCAGCATGTCGCGCACGCCCCGGCTCGCACCGGGCGCGGGCAGGAGCGGCGAGACGCCGTGGAGCACACGGCGGTCGTCGAGGACGATCGTCTCCAGCGGCTCGGTCAGCGACGCCCGGTGCAGGGGCCGCTCCCGCAGGTCGTACAGGCAGGACTCGGCGCCCCGCACGTTCTCGCGCCGGATCAGCACCTGGGCGACGTAGCTGTGTCCGTCCCGGTGGATGCCCTCGGGCGTGGGGTGCCCCTCGGTGTCGCCGGTGGCGGTGACGCGGATCTGGTGGACGCCGCACGTGTCGATGCCGGCGCGGGGGCCGGGGAGGCGGTCCCAGAGGGTCCGTACGACCGTGTGCAGGGCGGCCCCGGCCGCCACAGCCTCGTGCAGCGGGGCGAACATGCGGTCCACTCCGCCGCTCACCTTGTTCACGGCACGGTCCTGGAAGAAGGCGACGTGCGGCAGCGGTTCCAGGCGGTCGCCGACGATGCGGAACCTGCCGTAGCGGCGGAAGCGGTAGGGGGTGGCCGCCCCCAGGTGGACGTCGGCGGGGAGGTCGTTCCAGGACTCGGTGAACTCCGCGACCGACTCGCGGGGTATCCGCCCGAGCGCCGCCGTGAGCAGGCCGGGAGGGTGGTGGGTGAAGGGGGACGGGAGGGAAGGGGCGGGGGCGGACGTTCCGGGGGCGCTCAGGGGCGTCGTGGTCATGTCGTCCTTGCTTTCGTGCCGGGCCTGGCGGGAAGGACGATCCTCGTGAAGGTCCGGCCGGCGGCGCGGAGTTCCCCGGCCACCGCCTTCGGCCCCGCCGCCGGCGAGCACGACGAGCCGCTCCGGCATGACACGTCCCCCCGTATCAAGCGTGCGTCGTCGCACCACGGTACCTGGCGGCCCCCGTTCGTCCACCCGCCGCGCAAGGCGCCCGGTCGTGGCCGGAGTTCACCGGGCGTACACCACTTGTGCCCGCGGCGATCGCCCGGCCCCACAGGCGCGATCGCGGCGGCTGGGGGATTCTGGGGGTGTGAGAGCGGTCTTCGTGGTCTCGGTGCACGACGTCGCCCCCTGGAGCTTCGCGCGCAGCCGCCGCTGGCTGGCCGACCTGGACGACCGCGGCGTGCCCGCCACGCTGCTGCTGGTGCCGGGCGCCTGGCGCGGTGCGCCGCTGCCGGACGATGCGGCCCTGGTGCGGTGGCTGCACGACGCGCACGGGCGGGGCCATGAGCTCGCGCTGCACGGCTACGCCCACCAGGGCGTACCCGGCGGTCCTTTGGCGCGCCGGTGGCTGAACGCCGTGGCGGCCCGCGGCTGTGCGGAGTTCTGCGCGCTGGACGAGCGGGCGGCGCGCGGCAGGCTGGAGAGCGGGCTGGCCGCTCTGGCCGCGGTGGGCATCGTCCCGGTGGGCTTCACCCCGCCGGGGTGGCTCGCCTCCGCCGGAAGCCTGGCGGCGCTGCGCGGCCTGGGCCTGCAGTACACGACGAGCCATCTGGCCGTGCACGACCTGCGCACCGGCCGCCGGCACCGCATGCCGGCCCTGTCCCACCGGCCCGGCGGCCTCGGCGAACGGGCGGGCGCGGCTCTGATGCCGGCCGCCGCCCGCCGGTGGTCGGCCCGCGGCCGGCCCTTCCGCATCGCGCTGCACCCCGCCGACCTGGACCGGCCGCGGCTGCGGGAGCGCGCCCTGCGGGCCGTGGACGCCGCCCTGGCGGCGGGGGCGCGCCCGTGCACGTACGCCGAGCTGGTGCGCGACGCCCGACGGTCCGCGCCATGAGGATCGTGCAGCTGGCCAACTTCTACGGCGCGGCCTCCGGCGGGCTGCGCACCACGCTGGACGCCCTGGGCCGGGGCTACGTCGCCGCGGGCCACGAGCGGGTGCTGATCGTGCCGGGCCGCCGGTACGCGCGGGTGTGCGACGCCCGCGACGGGCTGCGGCTGACCCTGCCCGGCGTCCCGGTGGGCGGTGGTTACCGGCTGTTGCTCTCGCCGAGGACGCTGCGCGGGCTGCTGCGGCGGCTGGCGCCGGACTCCGTCGAGGTGTCGGACAAGCTGACGCTGGTCCACGCGGCAGGCTGGGCCCGGGGGCACGGCGTGCGCGCCGTGCTGCTCTCCCACGAGCGTCTCGACGCGATCCTGGCGCCCCGCCTGCCCGCGTGGCTGCCGCTGGGCCGGCCGGCCGACGCCTGGAACCGCCGGCTGGCCGGTGCGTTCGACGCCGTGGTCGCGGCGTCGGCCTTCTCCTGCGCGGAGTTCAGCCGCGTGGCGGCCCCGGCGCTGTACCGGGTGCCGCTGGGCGTCGACCTGGACGTCTTCTCGCCCGCGGCGGCCGCAACGACGCTGCCCGAGCCGGGCATCGCGCTGGTGTACGCGGGACGGCTCTCGCGGGAGAAGTCGCCCCACCTGCCCGTGGAGGCCCTGCGCCTGCTGCGGCGGCACGGCATCGCCGCCCGCCTGGACGTCCTGGGCGACGGCCCCGAACGCGGGCGCCTGGAGCGCCGGGCGGCCGGTCTGCCGGTGCGCTTCTACGGGCACGTCGCCGACCGTCACGCGGTGGCCGCACTGACGGCCCGGGCCGACGTGGCCCTGGCCCCCTGCCCGGTGGAGGCGTTCGGCCTGTCGGCCCTGGAGGCCCTGGCCTGCGGCACACCGGTGGTCACGGCGGACCGTGGCGCGGCACCGGAACTACTGGCTCCGGGGGCGGGCCTGGCGGTGCCGGCGACCGCGCCGGCGATGGCGGACGGGGTGGCCCGCCTGGTGGCCGGGTCGCGTGAACTACAGCGGGCCGCGGCCCGCGCGCGGGCGGAGGAGTTCCCGTGGTCGGGGACGGTGGAACGGATGCTGGCGGTGCATGGCGGGATTTCCAGCCCGTCCGGCGATTGAGGACACCGCGCGCAGCGCGGTCCGGGGTCTGGGGCGGAGCCCCAGAAAGCCGGCCCGGCAGCCCCCTGTGCGGGGACCGCCGGGCCGGCAAGAGGCGCTGAGCCAAAGGCGCGGTCAGGCTGCCGGCGTGACCGCCGCGTCCGGCTGCCGCTCACGGGCAGCCTTCGGCACGACGAGCCGCTCCGCCAGCTCACCGAAGACCAGGCCGAACCCGGTCCACAGCACCAGCTGAACGGCGAGAGCCGACAGACGGAACTCCCACAGCAGCGTCGCCGGGAAGCCCTCCGGCACATTGTCACCGGCCGGCAGGAACGCGTACGCGAGCCCGATCGCCACGGCCAGCGCGGCTCCGGCCGCCACCGTGGCGTTCCAGTTGCCGAGCCGGGGAGCCAGCCGCTTGCCCAGGATGACCGCGCCGATCACGAGCAGGACGCTGAGCGCGATCATCAGGAAGAACAGCGCGGTGCGCTGGTCGAGGGTGTCCGGGTCGCCCACCGCGGGCGGGTTGGCCGGGTACTTCACGAACGGCACCAGGAAGACGGCCGTGAACGCGCCGAGCGCGAGCAGGGCCGCCGTGGCCCGCGGGCCGAACCGGCCGACGCGGCCCAGGGCCACGCAGAACGCCAGCGCGGCGATGCCGCCCAGCGCGACGCCGTAGACCAGGATGCCGGTGGCGAGGCCGCCGGTGGCCTGCATCGTTCGGCTGACCAGCTCCTCACCGCCGCCGCCGTGGTCGTGGCTGTGGGCCTCCTCGAAGGCGATGGCGGAGTCCACATGGGGCTCGCCGAGGAGATAGGCGGTGATCAGGGCCAGTACGCCGGCGGCGAGGCCGGCGAGCATGCCCCGCACCAGCAGGGCTCTTACGGATACGGACATCACGAGCTCGTTTCCCCGGGTCTCAGTGGCAGGGGAAGCCGAGCAGATGACGGCCGTCGTGCACCCACTCGTGCACGCCTTCGCCGGAGATGAGCGCGGTGGCACCCTGCTCCGCTCCGACGAAGTAGAGCAGGCTCAGCATGAGGAGCCCCACGAAGACCACCCACGGGGCGATGGCCTTCAGCTCGATGGGGGCGACCTCCGGTATGACGGGGCTGCTCGATGCGGGGACAGCGGACTGGGCCATGGCGGAACCTCCTGGGGAACAACGCGTCCCGATCGTTGGTGCGGACGACGGTGCCGGGTCTGACTTCCTGCCGTCGCCCCGCGGATCAGCGGAGGTGCACGTCAGGTACACAGTGGCGCGACCGTGCCGGATTCGCACCGGCTTCCGAGCGCACCGTCGTCATGTACACGCGACCGTACCGCCTGGCGGATCACCGCGCTACGGGCGTACGGATGCGCACCCCCCGCGCACGCCGTGCCCGACGCCCGTGGTCTGCTGAGCCCTTGGGCGCGAGCGCCCGTCCGCAGCCGGGGAGGGGACAAGGACCGTGACTGTTCGTGTGATGCTGATCTCACCAGCGCCCGGGCCCGCACTGCGGGCCGCGCGCTTCGACGACGACACGCCGCTGGACGAGGCGGGGACGCGCCTGGCCCGGGCGGCCGCCGGGTCGCTGCCGGGCGGAGCGCGCGCCTTCACGGCGCCGTCGGAACGCTGCCGTCAAACGGCCTCCGCGCTGGGCCTGGACGCGGACCCCGCACCGGGCTTGCGGGATCTCGAGGTCGGCCGGTGGCGGGGCCGGTCGCTGGAGGAACTGGCGGCCGGCGAACCGGAGGCGGTGGGGGCCTGGCTGGCGGACCCCGGGGCCGCGCCGCACGGCGGCGAGAGCGTGCTCGCCCTGATCGCCCGGGTGGGCGGCTGGCTGGACGGCCTGGCCGACGGCGGGGGCGGCGGCCGGGTCCTGGCCGTGGCGGACCCCTCGGTGGTCCGCGCGGCGGCGGTCCACGCGCTCGCGCTGCCGCCGGCGGTGTTCTGGCGCCTGGACGTTGCCCCGCTGACGCTGACCGAACTGACCGGCCGCGCGGGTCGGTGGAACCTGCGCTGCGGCCGCCCGCTCACGGCCGGCTGATCCGCGGGAGCCGCCGCGCCGTGCCCGCCCCGCCGCCCCTCAGCGGCGATGCGGTCCGGCGCGGCGGCCGTTCGGGGGCCGGTGACCGTAACCGTCAGCTGTGTACGGACGATTACCGTCACCGGCCGGCTCACCGCGACGACGGCCCGACCGGCCCCGCCGTCAGGGGCCGGCCTCGGGGTCGCGCGGCTCCGGGACGGGGCCAGGGCCGTCACCCGGCCGCTGCCCCGCCGGGCTACTGCCCGCCGGCGCGCTCCGCGCGTACCCGCTGGGCGGCCTCGACCAGGTGCTCGAGCGAGGTCCGTACCTCCGCCCAGCCGCGGGTCTTCAGTCCGCAGTCCGGGTTGACCCACAGGCGTTCCGCCGGGATGGCCGCCAGGCCCTTGCGCAGCAGGGCGGCGATCTCCTCGACGTCCGGTACGCGCGGCGAGTGGATGTCGTAGACGCCCGGGCCGACGGCGTGCGCGTAGCCGGCCGCGGCCAGTTCGTCGGCGACCTGCATGCGGGAGCGGGCGGCCTCCAGGCTGATGACGTCGGCGTCCAGCTGCTCGATGGCGGCCATGATGTCGCCGAACTCCGCGTAGCACATGTGGGTATGGATCTGGGTGTCCGCCCGCACCCCGGCCGTGGTGAGCCGGAACGCCTCGGTGGCCCAGGCCAGGTACTCCGCCCGGTCGGCGGTCCGCAGCGGCAGCGTCTCGCGCAGCGCGGGCTCGTCGACCTGGATGACGGCCGTGCCGGCGGCCTCCAGGTCGCCGACCTCGTCCCGCAGCGCCAGGGCGACCTGGCGGGCGGTGTCGGCCAGCGGCTGGTCGTCGCGGACGAAGGACCAGGCGAGCATGGTGACGGGGCCGGTGAGCATGCCCTTGACGGGGCGCTCGGTGTGGGACTGGGCGTAGGCGGTCCAGGCCACGGTCATCGGCTCGGGGCGGGAGATGTCGCCGGCGAGGATCGGCGGGCGGACGTAGCGGGTGCCGTAGGACTGCACCCAGCCGTGCTGGGTGGCCAGGTAGCCGGTCAGCTGCTCGGCGAAGTACTGGACCATGTCGTTGCGTTCGGGCTCGCCGTGCACGAGGACGTCCAGGCCGGCCTTGTCCTGGAAGGCCAGGACCTCGCGGATCTCGGTCGCGATGCGCTCGTCGTAGGCGGTGGCGTCGATGCGCCCGGCGCGCAGGTCGGCGCGGGCGGTGCGCAGTTCGCGGGTCTGGGGGAACGAGCCGATGGTGGTGGTGGGCAGCAGCGGCAGGCCGAGCCGGGCCCGCTGGGCGGCGGCGCGCTCGGCGTACGGCTGGGGGCGGCGGGCGTCCGCGGCGGTGACAGCCGCCGCGCGGGCGCGTACGGCCGGGTCGCGGGTGAGGGCGGAGGCGGCGCGGGAGGCCCGGGCGGAGCGGTTGGCGGCGAGCTGCGGGGCGATGGTGTCGCTGCCCTCGTTGAGGCCGCGGGCGAGGGTGACGCTCTCCTCGGCCTTCTGCCGGGCGAAGGCCAGCCAGCGGGCGACCTGCGGGTCGACGTCGCGCTCGGCGGTGGCGTCGAGGGGGACGTGCAGCAGGGAGCAGGAGGGGGCGACGTCCACCCGGTCGGCGAGGCCGAGGAGGGTGGCGAGGGTGGACAGGGACCGTTCGAGGTCGTTGATCCACACGTTGCGCCCGTCGATCACGCCCGCGATCAGACGCTTGCCGGGCAGGCCGCCGGCGGCGGCGAGGGCGTCGAGGTTGGCGGCGGCGGGTCCGGTGAAGTCCAGGGCCAGGCCCTCGACGGGGGACTTGGCGAGGACGGGCAGGGCGTCGCCCACGCGGTCGAAGTAGGTGGCCGCCAGCAGCTTGGGCCGGTCGGCGAGGCCGCCCAGCTCCCGGTAGGCGCGGGCGGCGGCGTTCAGTACGGCCGGGGGCTGGTCCTGCACCAGGGCGGGCTCGTCGAGCTGGACCCACTCGGCGCCGGCCGCCCGCAGGTCGGAGAGGACCTCGGCGTACACGGGCAGCAGCCGGTCCAGGAGGGTGAGGGGCTGGAAGCCGGGCGGGGCGCCGGGCGCGGGTTTGGCCAGCAGCAGATAGGTGACGGGGCCGACGAGCACGGGCCGGGCCGCGTGGCCCTGGGCGAGGGCTTCCCCCAACTCGCCCGTCTGCTTGGTGGAGTCGGCGGTGAAGGCGGTGTCCGGGCCCAGTTCGGGCACGAGGTAGTGGTAGTTGGTGTCGAACCACTTCGTCATCTCCAGCGGCGGGAGCTGCTGGGTGCCGCGGGCCATGGCGAAGTAGCCGTCCAGGGCGTCGGCTTCGACGGCGGCGCGGTGCCGCTCGGGGACGGCGCCGACCATGACGGTGGTGTCCAGGACGTGGTCGTAGAGGGAGAAGTCCCCGGTGGGGACCTCGTGGACGCCGGCGTCGGCCAGGCGCCGCCAGGCGTCGCGGCGCAGGGCGGCCGCGGTGTCGTGCAGGGCGGCGGCGTCGACGCGGCCGGCCCAGTAGCCCTCGACGGCCTTCTTCAGTTCACGGCCGGGCCCCTGCCGGGGGTAGCCGTGGACGGTGGCCCGGGCGCGGACGGCGGTGAAAGCGGTGGGGTGTGTTGCCACGGAACTCTCCTTCGCGAGTCGCGGGGGATCCCGGCGGGACCCGAGCGTACGAAGGATCGGCAGATGCCGGCGGAGCACGCCCAGGCATGCGCCGTCCGTACCGCCGGCCCGCCCTCGAGGCCACCGAGATCGCCGCGTGCGGTCGCACGCGGGCAGCGGCAGGTATTCGGACTCGCGGGCACGCCGTGTCGGTGGAGGACACGGCACCTAGTGGCCGTCGCTTCCCGGACCGCCGGGGCGGTCCAGTGCGTATGACGGCGGTCGTTCCCGCTCACCGCTGCGGGGCAGTCCCGGATTCCCACCGGGTTCCCTCTTGCGACGCGCCCGCCTGGAGGGCGGGGCGAACCGGCTGCGCCTTCACCCTAGACGCAGGGGCCCGTCCGCCGACAGGGGTTGCCCGGACAGTTTCGATCTTGCGTGCGGACGCGCGGGGTAGGGTCGTAGGCCGTGGCCGCCCCTGCGGGCCGTCAGGACCCCCGGCAGCGCCATAAGGCGAAAATTGCGGCCAAAACAGGAAACCTCACCGGGCCGTACCCCCTCTTCCCTCCCGGAGAACCCACTCCGAAGAGGAGCGACAACCGTGGGCCTTACGTCCCAGAATTTCCTGCTGTTCCTGGTGGTCATCGCCGTCGCGCTGGCCGCCCTCGTGCTGTGGCTGTGGCCACGGGCCGCGAAGAAGGGGATCCCGGCGCTCCTCTCCCGGCTCGGCCTGCTCGCCGTGGCGCAGGTGGGCATCCTGTCGGTGCTGCTCGTCGCGGCGAACAACGAGTTCGGCTTCTACTCCACGTGGAACGAGCTCCTCGGCCGCAACTCCAGCAAGCAGGAGCTCAAGGGCGGCAAGGACGGCAAGCGGCCGCCCGCGCTCGTCGTCAAGGGGCAGGAGTCCGTCGGCCTGGGCCCGAAGGAGAAGGCCGGCCAGGTCGACCGGATCGAGATACGCGGTCCCGTCAGCGGGCTGGGCATGGACGGCTTCGCCTATCTGCCGCCGCAGTACTTCCAGAAGGAGCACGAGAACGACCGGTTCCCCGTGATCGTGGCGATCACCGGGCAGCCCGGCGTCTCCAAGAACCTCATCACCCAGATCAAGGTCCCGCAGGCGGCTTCCCGCGCCATCGTGGCCAAGCAGATCAGACCGACGATCGTGCTGATGGTCCGGCCGTCGGTCGTGGCGGACCGCGACACCAACTGCACGGACGTGCCGGGCGGCCCGCAGGCCATGACGTTCTTCAACCAGGACCTGCCCATCGCCGTCAACGACGTCTACCGCGCGGACAATTCGCGGGGCGGCTGGGGCGCGGTGGGCAACTCCACCGGCGGGTACTGCGCGCTGAAGGCGGCCATGACCAACCCGGCCCGCTACGGCGCCGCGGCCGGGCTGTCCGCCGACCTCTTCGCGCGCCAGGACCGCGACACCGGTGACCTCTACGCGGGCAACAAGCAGATCAGGAACGAGTCCGACCTGACCTGGCGCCTGGAGCACATGGCTGCGCCGCCGGTGTCCCTGCTCCTGGCCGCCAGCTCGAAGGGCGAGGAGAAGTACTACGGTCCCATGCTGAGGTTCGCGGGGAAGGCCAAGGCGCCGACCAAGGTCGACAAGCTGGTCCGTGAGGAGGGCGGCCACAACTTCCAGACCTGGCGCGAGGAATACCCCGAGGTCCTGCGCTGGCTCGACAAGGAGCTGACCGCCCGCCGCTGAGGCCGCGCGGGGATTCCCGTCCGGCCGGGAACGGTTTCGGCCACGGCCACGTCCCAGCCAGTGTGGCCCGAATGCGCACGGCTCGGTACGCCGTACGCAGGGGGAGGGGGCGTACGGCATGGACGGGATGGACACCACGCGGCGCAAACCGCTGCTGGCCGGGCGGTACCGGCTCATGGAACAGCTGGGGCACGGCGGCATGGGCGTCGTCTGGCTCGCCATGGACGAGGTACTCGACCGGGAGGTCGCGGCCAAGGAGGTCCGGGCGCCCGAGCACATGAACGACGAGGACGTCCGGGTGCTGTACGCGCGCCTGAAGCAGGAGGCCCGGGCCGCCGCGCGGGTCGCCCACCCCCATGTGATCACCGTGCACGACGTGGTCGAGCAGGAGGGCCGCCCCTGGATCGTCATGGAGCTGGTGCGCGGCCAGTCGCTGGACAAGGTGCTCCGGCAGGAGGGCGTGCTCCAGCCCAAGGAGGCCGCCAGGATCGGCGCGCAGGTGCTGCAGGCGCTGCGCGCCGCCCACGCCGTGGGGGTGCTGCACCGCGACGTCAAGCCGGCGAACGTCCTGCTGGAGGCCGGGGGCCGGGTGGTGCTCACCGACTTCGGCATCGCCGTCATCGAGGGCGCGGGCACCCTGACGCGCACCGGCGACCTGGTCGGCTCCGCCGAGTACCTCGCCCCGGAGCGGGCCACGGGCCGCCGCCCGGGCATCCCCTCCGACCTGTGGTCGCTGGGCACCCTGCTGTACGTGGCGGTGGAGGGGGTCTCCCCGTTCCGCCGGGGCGACGCGCTCAGCACGCTGCGGGCCGTGGTCGACGACGAGCCCGCGGCGCCCCGGCGGGCCGGGCCGCTGACGCCGGTGCTGGAGGGGCTGCTGCGCAAGGACCCGGAGGCCCGCATGGGCTCGGCGGAGGCCGAGCAGCTCCTCGACCGGGTCGCCGCCGGCCTGCTCACGGAGGAACCGCCCGGGTACGTCCGCACCGCCCTCGACGAGCGGGTGCGCCACCCGGGCCCCGGACGGCCGCTGACGGTACCCGACACGCCGACACCCACGCCCGTACCGACCCCGACGCCCTCACCTGCGCCGAGGCCCACGCCGACGCCGGTGACCGGCCCGCCGGAACCCGGGCCCGTCGTGGGGCACTCCGCGGGGACGCCGTCCGTCAACGTGCCGGTCGGGCTGCAGCAGGGCGGCCTGGCGACTCCCCTTCTCGCTCCGGGCTCGGGAGGGTCCGCCGCCTCCGTCGGGTATCCCGTGCGTCCGCTGCCGCACCCCGGGACGGGGCCGGAGCACGGCCCGGAGCCACGGCCGCGGACGGCGGTGTGGATCGTGGCGGCCGTCGTCGCGCTGGTCCTGCTCGCCGGTGGGGCCGCGGCCCTGTTCGCCCTGCGCGACAACAGCGGCTCGCAAACGGGCGACAACCCGGGCGGCGGCCCCACGGGGGTGGCCACGCCCGGGCCGACGGAGGACACCTCCGAGCCGGCGACCTCCGAACCCACCACGGACCCCACCACCGAGCCCACCGCGGGTCCGAGCACCGACCCGACGGGGTACGCCAGTTGCGGCAGCGGCTGGGTGACCTCGTGCTAGCACGTACGGACTAAAACCGTCGGAATTCGTGGATCAGCTATCGGGGGGTGTGCGCTGTGAGGCGCGAACGGATGAGGATCGTCTCCCTGCTGGCCGTCTGCGCGCTGCTGGGCGGCGCGGGGGCGGCGGGCTGTTCGAAGGCTTCGAAGAAGATGGTCGCCGAGATAGCCCTGGAAGCCGCGGGGGTGATCGCGCCGGGTGCGTTCATACCGGCGCCGGGCACCGATCTGCAGGGGGTCAAGGCGCTGCCCCGCAGCGGTGAGAAGGCGGCCGAGGCCCGGGGGGTCATCGGCGGGACCCCGGGCAAGACCCGCTGCGACAAGAGCAAGCTGGTCACCGAGCTCCTGCGCGACCCCGCCAAGGCGGCGGCCTGGGCCAAGATCCGGAAGATCCCCGTCGACAAGATCGAGGAGCACGTCAAGGGCCTGAGCGAGGGCCATGTGCTCGTGGACACCCTGGTCAGGAACCACAATTACCAGGGGGACGGCAAGACGGTCTCGTATCTGTCCGTCGTCCAGGTCGGTACCGCGCTGCTCTTCGACGAGTACCGGAACCCCGCGGTCAAGTGCAACTGCGGCAATCCGCTGCTGCAGCCCGAGAACAACATCGACCGCATGGCGTCCACGTACACCGGGCAGCACTGGGAGAGCTTCCAGAACTCGCAGGTCACCGTCATCGCCGCGAGGCCCCTGGACGAGGGGCCCATGAAGACCCTCCCGCTCGTCGACGCCTACCAGCCCGACAAGGGCTTCGACCGCCCGGTGGGCAGCGACGGCGCGGACGACTCCAAGACCTTCCCGGTGCCCCCGCCGTCCGCCCCCACGCCGTCCCGGTCGGGCTCCGGGAGCGGTTCGGGGAGCCCCTCCGGGACTCCGTCCGACACTCCGTCCGGCACCCCGACCGGAGGCTCATCCTCCGGTTCCCGTCCTCCGTCCAGCGGCGGAACCGCCACGTCCAGGCCGCCCACCACCGCACCGCCCAGCCCCTCGCGCACGGCGCCGCCGAGGACGGGCTCGCCCATGGTGCCGCCGTCCGTCACGAGCAAGCCGCCCACCCGATCGGCCCCGCCGGTCTCCCAGCCGCCCCCGCGCACGGCCTCCGCGGCCCCGCCCGTCCACACGACGTCGGCACCCCGGCCCCCGAAGACGGCGCCTCCCCCGGTCGAACACACCGTCGCCCCGCCGCCGAAGACGGCCGCGCCGCCGGTCGAACACACCGTCGCCCCACCCCCGAGGACCGCGGCTCCGCCCGTCGAACGTACGGCCGCACCGCCCCCGAGGACGGCGGCGCCCCCGGTCGAACGCACCCTCGCGCCGCCGCCGAAGACTGCGGCACCGCCGGTCGAACGCACCGTCGCCCCGCCGCCCAGGACCGCGGCTCCGCCGGCCGCTACCGCGCCAGGGCTGCCCGCGCCCGCTCGAAGTGCCGGTCAGTGACCTCGTAGGTCGGGCTCGCGTACAGGCCCCGCGCGCTCTTCGCGGGGTCCGGGTGCGGATTGCGGTACAGCCGCTCGGCGAGGTCCCGCAGCCGCAGCATCACCGGCGCCGCGGCCCCGACCGCGGCCGGGTCGCCGGTGAAGGCGTCCTCGAGGACGCACAGCAGCTGTGCGTACACCTCGTTGAACTCCTCGGCGGCCCGCCGCACGGCGCTGCCGCGTGGGTAGTGGGCCACCTTGGCCTCGGGGTCGATGGGGTGGACGTCGCGCCAGGCGACCTCCACGACGGGGCCGGTCGGTCCCGTGGCGGGGGTGTCGTGCGGCCCGTAGGCGCGCTGTTGGAGGAGCTCGTTGAACCGGAAGTAGTGCGCGGGCTCCCTGGCTTCGCCGAAGATCTGGTCGTCGGAGTCGAAGACGGTCATGCTCACGCCCTCGCCCTGTTCGGTGATGACCTTCAGCGCCTTGAGCGCGGAGGCCAGGCCGGTGACCGCGAAGACCTCGCCGCCGGAGTTGTAGAAGTGCTCGGGGCCCACCTGCCGGGCGCGGTCGCCGCTGAAGAGCCGCCGCTCCCCCAGCTCCGCCGTCAGCCGCAGCACCCCCTCGCGGATGGTGTCGTAGAACTGCCCGATGGAGGTCCAGCCCTCGTCCCCGGCCGCCGAGGGGTGACCCGGCGGCCCGGTCAGGTACTCGGGCTGCTCGATGCGCAGGAAGGTCTCCAGGGCCTTGGTCCCGAAGTGGCGCAGGGCGACGGTGATGCGGTCCCTGCTGTAGGGCAGCTGGGCGGGGTAGCCGGTGACGAACTGCGAGTTCGCCACCAGCGGTGTGCCGTCGACCGCGTTGAGGAGGTTGGCGACGAGCGTCATGTGCAGCATCTCTTCGAGCACGACGGCCCGGATCGCGTAGAAGGCGGGCCGGTTGGTGCCGGCCCGCAGCGTGTACATGGCCGTCAGATAGGGCGGGATGGTCAGGTGTTCCAGCGTCAGCGCGGCCTGCAGGAACAGCTGCAGGTCCGCACGGTCGCGCGGCACCCGGAACGGTGGCTCCCGGAGCACGGAGGGCGCGGTCATGGCCGTCCCTCCCGCTGCCGGGCGGCCGCGACGGGGCGGACGGCCCTGGGGCGGTGCAGCTCCCTGAGGTCGCGGTGGATCTGTTCGCAGCTGCGCAGCGCGAGGGCGGCCATGGTGAGCGAGGGGTTGGAGGTGCCCATCGAGGGCATGCTGCCGCAGCCGACGGCGTACAGGTTGGGATGGTCCCAGCAGCGCTGCCAGTGGTCGACCACGGAGGTGGCGGGGTCCCCGCCCATGATGTGCGTGCCGGCGCCGTGGCCCGCGCCCTGGTAGACGAAGTCGCGGTCGTCGTGGCGGAACCAGCCGGGGGCGAGGGGGCCGGGGGCGTAGGCGGTGTGGTCCTCGGCACCGAGCAGCCGGAAGATCTGGTCGGACACGGCCTTCGCGGCGGCCATGCCGCGCTTGACGCGGTCGGAGAGGTCGTAGGTGATGACAGGCCGGGGGTTGCCGAGCCGGTCGCGCACGCCCGGGTCGACGGTGACGCGGTTGCGGCTCTCGGCGTCCTGTTCCATGGCGAACTGCAGGCAGAACTGGCGGCCGACGTCGTGGCCCAGCGCCTCGCGCAGCCGGCGCCCGAAGAGGCCCTTGCCGCGCGGCTGGTCGGAGTCGGCGCCCATGCCCAGCAGCCGGGCGACGTCGCTGCCCGGTGAGCCGGCCGGCCAGCTCCAGCCCCAGTTGGCGATCTCGATGCGGAAGGGGGCGCGGGTCCTGCGGGCGGGCCCGGCGCGGAAGTTCTCCAGGCCGGAGGTGGAGCCGGGGCCGCGGAAGGGGCCCACCGGATGGTCGAGCAGCCCCCAGGTGAGCAGGGTGGGGTGGTCCATGAGGTTGCGTCCCACCTGGTCGCTGCTGTTGGCGAGCTTGGAGACGAGGAGCAGCTTGGCGTTCTCGATGGAGTGGGCGGCGAGGACGACGATGTCCGCCTCGGCGGTGCGGGTGGTGTGCACGGGGGCGGCCGGGTCGTCGTAGCGCTGGTACTCGACACCGAAGACACGGCCGCCGCCGGTGGCGAGGACCCGGCTGACGACGGCGTGGGGGACGAGCGTGACCCGGTGGCTCCAGGTGGCCTGGGTCTTGAGGGGGTTGTACTTGGCCTGGACGGGACAGATGGGGACGCAGGAGGCGTTGCCGACGCAGCGTTCGCCGTAGTTGGGCAGGCCTGCCGCGCCCGCGGGGCGGTGGCCGGCGCCGCCGTCGTAGCGCGGGTCGGGGGTGCTGTTGCGGGCGTGCGGGGTGGTGACCACGCGCAGGGTGGTGGCGGGCGCGTCCGGGCTCTCGTGGACGGTGGCGCCGTCGAGCCGGGCGGCGAGCACCCGGTCGAGGTAGGTGCGGGGGATCTCGTGCATCGGGTAGACGTAGCCGGGCGGGAAGGGCAGCCCGAGGGCGTCGCGTTGCTCTGCGGCGTCGCCGGCCGCGCCCAGGAGGCGCTCGGCGGCACGGTAGTGGCTCTCCAGGTCGTCGTAGCCGAGCGGCCAGTCCCGGCCGTAGCCGTAACGGCTCCGGGTGGCGAAGTCGTCGGGGAGCATGCGCGGCACCAGGCCCATCCAGTGCAGGGCGGTGCCGCCGGTGGCGCGCAGGTAGTCGCTGGCGTAGGGCAGGGCGCCGTTCTGGACGAAGTAGCCGTTCGCCCGGTAGCCGCCGGCCGGCAGGCCGACCAGGTCGAGGACGTCCGGGGAGGGGGCGGCGGCGTTGGGCCGGTAGGGCGCGTTGGGGACCTTGGCGAGCGCCCCGTAGTAGGTGTTCATCGCGTCGAGGTGGCCCGGCCAGGTGTCCAGGGTGCGGGTGCCGGCCTCCAGGACCAGGACGCGCCAGCCCTGGTCGCCCAGCTGTTTGGCCACGAGGGAGCCGGCGAGGCCGGCGCCGGCGACGATCACGTCGTAGCGGTCCGCGCCGGGTCGCGGTGCGGCGCTCACGCGGCGCCCTGCGCGGGCCGGGCCGGGGCACCGGGCGGCGGGGCGGCCCAGGTGCCGTGACCGGGCGCCTTCGCGCCCGGGGGGTGGCCGTGGAAGGTCCGCCAGACCAGGCCCTCGGTGTACGCCTCGGGAGAGACCACGAACGCGGTGTTGGCGTGCTCCCGGCCGAGCGCGGCGTGCACGGGCCGGGAGAGCTGCGGCCAGACGCCCAGGTACCACAGGTGCGTGACGGCCCGGGCGATGTCGCGCGAGGTCGCGTCGGCGAGGCCGTCGGGGTCTCCCCCGGCGGCGGCCAGATCGTCGATGAAGCGGCCCACGGCCGCCCGCCCCACCTGGGCGAGGGTGGTGTCGTGGTAGAGCCGGACCAGGCCGGTGGCCCGCAGGTCGTACTCCTCGAACCCGGTCAGCCGTACGGAGATGGCGACGAACCCCGCGCACTCCCCGGGATCTTCGACGGGCTCGGGCGGCGACGCCGTGTGCTCGGTATCCATCCTGTCTCCCCCATCTGCGTGACTGCCGCATTTCTACCGGAGAGTCCGCAATGAGTGAAGGGCCTTGAACGCCCTTCACCTCCGGGGGTGTTGCCGGGGCCGGACGGGTGGTCCGCTAGCGCTGCACGAGGTCGCTGGGGTCGGTGTTGGCGCCGCAGACGACCACGGCCACGGTCTCGTCCCCGGCGGGGACATAGGCGCTGCGCTCCCCCGCCCCGACGGCCGCGAGGGCGGTGGCGCCCGCGTGTTCGACGGCGAGCCGGCGGTCGTCCCACAGCGTCTGGCGGGCGCGGACGATCTCGCTGTCGGGTACGAGCGCGGACGTCACGCTGTCGTCCTGCGCGGCGGCCAGCGCGGCCGCGGACACCCGCCGGGCCCCGAGCGCGTCGGCGGCGACGGAGTCGACGGCCACGTCCACGACCTTCCCGGCGCGCAGCGCGGCGTTCAGGGCGCGGCAGTTCTCGGGCTCGACGGCGACGGTCCGTACGCCGTGGTGGCGGGCGGCGGTGGCCACGCCCGCGAACAGCCCGCCCCCGCCGACGGCGACGACGACGGTGTCCAGGCCGGGGATCCGCTCCCGGATCTCGTCGAGCAGGGTGCCCGCGCCGGCCGCGATCAGCGGGTGGTCGTAGGCGTGGCTGGCCAGGGCGCCGGTCTTCGCGGCGAACTCCTCGCAGGCGGCCAGGGCCTGGGCGTACTCGGTGCCGACCAGGCGCACGTCGGCGCCGTAGCCGCGGAGCTTGGCGACCTTGACGTGCGGGGCGTTCTCGGGGAGGAACACCGTCGCCCGCACGCCCTGGAGCCGGGCGGCCCACGCGCAGGCCAGCCCGGCGTTGCCGCCCGAGGCGATGGTCACGCCGGCCGGCGGCAGGGTGCCCGCCTCGCGGTGCGCGGCCAGGAAGTTGTGGGCGCCGCGGGCCTTGAACGAACCGGTGTGCTGCATCTGCTCCAGGGCGAGCCAGCGGCCAGGGCCGGCGGGGGTGACGACGACGGGGCGGGTGTGGCCGTCCAGGCGGGTGGCGGCGCGCCGGACGTCGTCGTAGGTGAGGCGGTACACGGGCTGCTCCTTGGGGCGGTCGGATGACACGACTGGGTTTCCGGTGTTGATCTTGCCCCGGCCCCGCCCTTTCACCGTTTCTTGTCCTCAATCGCCGGACGGGCTGGATTTCGGCGCCGGCCGAGGCGCGCATACGACCCGGTTCCGGGCAACAAAATCAGCCCGTCCGGCGATTGAGGACCGGGGGTCCGGGGGCGGAGCCCCCGGCATGAGCCTAGGCAGCGGCATCCAGCAAGGTCCGGGCCGCCTCCCGTGCCTCGACGGCCGCGCCAGCGGCCCCCGTGACGGCCGCCGTCGTGATCGCCCCCTCGGCGAGCAGCACGAGAGGAGCCGTCAACCGCGGCGGCACCCCCGCTTCCGCGACGAGTTCGCCCACGTACGCGCGGAACGCCTCCTTGTGCGCCCGCGCCGCCTCGGCCACGGCCGGCACCGTGGCGCCCAGTTCTCCGAAGGAGTTGACGAACGCGCAGCCGCGGAAGCCGGGTTCGGCGAACCACAGTCCGAGCCAGTCGTAGACCGCCAGGAGACGCTCGCGGCCGGCCGGCCGGGCGCCGGCGTGGTGGGCCAGGGCCGCGCGCCAGCGCTCGTCACGGCGGCGCAGGTACGCCTCCACGAGCGCGTCCTTGGACGGATAGAGCTGGTAGAGGCGCTTGAGGGAGACCCCGGAGGCGCCGCGGACGGCGTCCATGCCCACGGCCTGCAGGCCCCGGGCGTAGAAGAGCTCCTCGGCCGCGTCGAGCACCCGGGCCCCGGCTTCCGCCCGCACGACTGTATCCATCGCACCTTCTCCCTTGCTCCTTGCGCGAGAACGATCGTTCTCCTACGCTACAGCACATCGCCGGAGAACGATCGTTCTCCGCTCCGCACGGACCAGGGGAGAGTCATGTCCGAGAGCAAGCCGCCGTTCCCGCCGTTCACCGCCGACACCGCCCTGGCGAAGGTCCGGGCGGCCGAGGACGCCTGGAACAGCCGCGACCCCGAGCGCGTGGCCCTCGGCTACACCGAGGACTCCCAGTGGCGCAACCGCGACGTCTTCCTGACCGGCCGCGCCGAGATCGTCCGGTTCCTGCGCGACAAGTGGGAGCGCGAGCTCGACTACCGGCTGCGCAAGGAGCTGTGGGCCTTCTCCGGGGACCGCATCGCCGTGCGCTTCGCCTACGAATGGCACGACGCCGACGGCCAGTGGTACCGCAGCCACGGCAACGAGAACTGGGAGTTCGACGCCCGCGGCCTGATGCGCCGCCGCTACGCCAGCATCAACGACCTGCGCATCACGCCCGGGGAGCGGCGCCTCCACCTGCCGGAGGGGTCATCCGCAGCGGTGTGAGCTGCTCGATGTCGTAGCGCTCGCGCAGCTTGGCCACGGCCTCCTCGTCCACGTGCGGACCGGAGTTGAGGATGTCGAAGAGCTCCTCGAAGTAGCGCTCGTGGTCGGGCGGCGGCGACGCCTGGAAGAACATCCGGGCGGGTTCCCCGGTGGGGTTGGCGAAGGCGTGCGGACAGCCGGGCGGCACGACGATCACGGTGCCGGCGGTGGCCCGCACGCACCGCTTGCCCGACGGGGACTCCCACTCGCGCCAGTTCTGACGGGTGCGGATGCGCGGTTCGAAGGCCAGGACGTCGAGCTCGCCCTCGAGGACGTAGAACAGCTCCTCGCTGCGGGTGTGCAGATGGGCGCCCACGTCGAAGCCGGGCGGTACGACCACTTCGAAGCTGGAGGCGGCTTGGGAGTGCTCGCCGGTCACCTTGAAGGTCACGTGCTGGGCGGGCGTGTGGAGGATCCGGCCCCCGCCGGGGGGTACGACCAGGCCGTCGGGGGCGCTCGGAAGCGTCATGGTGCGGGGCCTTTCGGGACGGCCGAGGCGGCGTTCACCAGGTGACGGGCAGGGTCTCCGGTCCCCGGATGAGCGCGCTGCGCTGCCACCGGATCTTGTCCAGGGGCTCCGCCAGGCGCAGGTCGGGGAAGCGGTCGAGGAGGTTGGAGAGGATGACCTCGGACTCCAGCCGGGCCAGCATCGACCCCAGGCAGAAGTGCGGCCCGTGCCCGAAGGACAGGTGCGGATTGTGCTTGCGGTCGAAGTCGAGCTCGTCCGGGCGCTCGAAGACCTCGGGGTCGCGGTTGGCCGTGAGGTAGGAGGAGTGCACGACCTCACCGGCCCGGATCAGCACGCCGCCGACCTCGACGTCCTCGGTGGCGACGCGCGCGAGCCCCACGGCGCTGCGGTGCGGAATGTAGCGCAGCAGCTCCTCGATTGCCTGCGGCAGCAGCTCGGGCTCCGCGCGCAGCCGGGCCAGCTCCCGGGGGTGGGTGAGCAGGGCGTAGACCATGTTGCCGCTGTTGTTGCGCACGGCGTGGGCGGCGCTGGCCTGGATGAGCAGCGCGATGGCCACGGCCTCCTCGATGCTGAGCTCGCCCTCCAGCGTGGCCTCGGCGAGATAGCCGATCAGGTCGTCGCTGACCTCGGCGCGGCGGCGCTCCAGCAGCTCGGTGAAGTAGGCCGCCATCCCCGTCTTGGCGCGCTCGCTCTCCTCCCGGCCGTAGCCGGCCGACAGCAGGATGTTCGTCCACTCCGCCATCTGTGGCCGGTCGTGCGCGGGGACGCCCATCACGTCGCTGATCACGGCCAGGGGCAGGGGGCCGTGCAGATGCTCCATCAGGTCCGCGGGCGGCCCCTCCTGCTCCATCTCGTCCAGGAGTTCGTCGGCGGCCCGCTGGGCCGCGGGGCGCAGCCGCTCCAGGCTGCGCGCGGTGAAGGCCCGTGCGACGGCCTTGCGCAGACGGGTGTGCTCGGGCGGGTCGGCGAAGCCCACCGCCTCGTCGAGCGGGATGAAGTGCGGGGCGAGCCGGGTGATCGGGCGGCCGAGCACCGCCTGCCGGCTGAAGCGGGGGTCGGACGTGACGAACTTGACGTCCTCGTACCGGGTCACGAACCAGGCGTGACCCTCGCCGTTGGGCAGCTTGATCCGGGAGATCGGCTCCTCGTGCAGCCGTTCGGCCATGAAGGGGTCGAAGTCCAGGCCCCGTAGGTCCGGCACGTCCCAGAAACGCACGGGGAACTGCTCTGATACGGATTCCGTCGTCGTCATCGGCTGCACACCCACCCTGCCTTTGAGCGCTTTTGTCCCGAACTCAAACTCCCCCCAAACGCGCGTGAGCAGCGCGCCACGCCGCCGAATTCACCCGTCCGGCCCAGCGTCCGGGCCGGGGCGCCACCCGTTCGCCTGACACGCGGGCGTGGCGTCGCGGCCCGGCGCGGTGCGCGGCCGACGCTGTGCGGCGTGCGTGGACCTAGGGGTGGCAGAGCCCGCGTGGGCTCGGTGGTGGGGCGGTCGCTGGCCGCCGTCCTCGCGGTGCTGATGACCGCGACGAGCGGTGTGGCGACCGCCGGGGAGCGGAGCGGGACGACGTGGGCGGGTGCGGCGCCGGCCTCGCCGATCGTGGCGGCCGACCAGGCGACGCGGGCCGTGTACGTGCTCGACGCGCGGCAGGCGAGCTGGGACGCCGGGAGCGACGACCCCGGGGTGCTGTGGTCCTTCAGCGCCGACGGCCGGTCGGGCCTGGAGGACCTGCGCCCGGACGTGACGTGGACCAACCCGAGCGAGGCGAAGGTCCGGGACCTGGACGGCCGGCGGTATCTGCTGGTGACGGCCTCCGGGGGGCTGGCCGCCGTGGTGGGCTATCCCGGCCGCGCCGTGTACTGGGCGGCCGACACCGGCACGGGCAACACGCACAGCATCGACCTGTTGCCCGACGGGAACGTCGCCGTGGCGGTCAGCACGGGCGGGTACGTGCGGCTGTACGCCGCCTCCACCGGCCCGCGGGCCACGGAGCACGCGCAGGTGTCGCTGGCCGGGGCCCACGGGGTGCACTGGGATCCGCGGACCCGGCTGCTGTGGGCCCTGGGCAGCCGGGAGCTGGTCGCCCTGCAGGTCGGCGGTACGCCCGAGGAGCCGGAGCTGAGCGTGGTGCGGCGGGTGACGCTGCCCAGCCGGGGCGGGCACGACCTGGCCCCCGTGCTGGGGAGCCGGGGGCGGCTGTGGGTGACCACCGCCTCGGCGGTGTACCAGTACGCGACGTCCGACCAGGAGTTCGTGTCGTACCCGCTCCAGTCCCGGATCAGCGGCCCGGGCGTCAAGAGCGTCGGCGACGACCCGGCCAGTGGGCAGGTGCTGGTCGCCCGGCCCGATCCGGGCAACCCCTGCACCTGGTGCACCGACCGGCTGTTCCTGTACCGCCCGGACGGCACGCGCACGCTCCTGCGCGGCGGGATGTACAAGGCCCGCTGGTGGACGGCCGACCGCGGGCGGTGAGAGCGCTCAGCGGGAGACCGTGGGCGGTGCCTCCTGCAGGCGCGCGCGGACGTCGGCGGCGGCCCCGACGCTGTCGGGCACCTGCTCCCACAGGGCGAGCAGGGCTGGCGCCAGCCGGGGCGCCCGCTCGCCGCTGTGCTGCCAGCAGTAGTGGGCCCGCTTGAGCGCCGCGAGCGCCTCGGCGTCGGCGGGGCCGCCCCGGGCCAGCCGGGTGGAGGCGGCCGACATCCACAGCTCGGCGGCGCGCGGGTGGTCGCCGGCGAGGCGGGCGAGGTCGGCGCGCACCTCGATCCACAGCCCGGCCTCGGGGCTGTGCGGGCCGTGGCGGCGCAGCGCCTGCTGCTCCCAGGCGGCGGCCATGGCCCCCGCCTCGTTGTGCCGGCCGGCCTGGGCGGCGGCGAGGATGCGCGGCAGCGGGTCCTCCTCCTCGCGGGGCGGCGGGGGTACCGCGGCCGCCGGGGGCGGGCCGGCCGCCACCGGCGGCGCGGGGGCCGCGGGGGCGACGGGTGCGGCGGCGGGCGCCGGTGCCGCCCGGTTGGCGAGGACGGGTCCGCCGGTGCCGGACTGGAGGGCCAGGAAGCCCTCGGGGAGCGAGGCCTGAGTGAGCGCCAGGTGGTGGATCACGGCGGGGTCGAGCGTGGGCCCGGCCGCGGGGTGGCCGACGGACAGGGCGGTGAGGAAGGAGCGGGTGTAGGGCCCGGCCTCCTGCGAGGGCTTGCCGGGAGTGGGGGTGAGCACTCCGCAGACCGGCAGGCCCCCGGCCAGGCGCCCGTCGTGGGCGGCGGCCGCCACGTGCGGCCAGGTGTGGGCGTCGGCCTCGGCGTCGACGAGGAGCAGGGTCGGGCCCGCGTGCTCGCGCAGCGCCCGGGTCAGCCACTCCCAGGGCAGGCCGGTGTAGCGGACGGTGGCGGCGGTGCTCTCGCGCAGCGCCAGGTGCAGTTCCGTGCTCCGCCGGGCCGGGACCATCAGGTGGCCGGTGACCCACACCAGCAGCGGCCCGGGTACCCGGGCCGCGTCCTGGAGGTAGGCGAGGACGCTCTGGGGTCCGGCCATCGCGGGGAGCTGCACCACGTCGGCGGAGGCGGCGGCGAGGAACTGGCGCGGTCCCGCGCCCGCGATGGCGTGCGCGGTGGGGTTCGGCAGGGCGCCCCGCCGCCCGTCGGGGGTGCCGTCGAGCAGCAGGACACAACCATGGGTCGCGTGGTCCAACGCGTTCTTCCTTCCGGCCGAAACGAGAGCCCGTGACGCAACTCTAGGCGCCGGTCCGGGCGGTGCGGCCGCCTTTCCCCACCACTTTCGCCTCCCGACCCCGTTAAATCCGGCATCGGCCCACATAGCCGTACTGGCGGTGGATGCGCGGACGGCGTTCCTGTGGCACCGGGGGGTCCGGCCCCGTCCGGACCCCCCGGTGCCACGGTCCCGTGGCGGCCCGTCACCCCACGGCCGCGCGGGTCTCCGGGGCGTCGTCGAGGGCCTTGTGGTTGACGGCCTTGCAGACCGGCACTTCCCCGGTGTTCTCGATGTACTTCGCCGCCACCCAGGTGGCACGGTCCCGCAGCAGGTACCAGACCGGGTTGCCGCCCACGTCCTGCGCGCGGACCTTGCAGCGCAGCGCGGCCTGGCCGTGGAACTTGAGGATGCCTCTCACCGAGGAGTCGGTGCTCGGGAAGGCGCGTTCGACGATCCCCGAGCCGGCGACGACCGTGCCGTAGGGCCGGGTCGGCGGGGCGGCCTGGGCGGGGACGGCGAGCAGGGAGCCGCCGAGGGCGGCGGCCGCGATCACACCGGCCGAGACCTTCCTGCTGCGGATCGCGAATGTACGGAACATGGGAACTCCCTCGATGCGAAGTGGATCACGCATTGCCCAAGTTCCACATGAAATGTCGACCTAAACACAAATCAAGATGACGGCCCGGATGGCCGACCATTCGGCCGCCGTCAGCCGTCCGTCTTACGGGCCCTGCTGGGCTGTACGCGCTTGGGCTCGCCCTTCATCTTGGGGTGCTCGGGCGGGTAGGGCAGGTCCCCCAGGCCGTGCTCGCGCTCGTCGCGCGCGGCCAGCTCGAGCGCCGCCTCCAGCCCGCAGGGGCGGGCGTCCATGTCGGCGTGCACATCGCCGACTTCGGCGAACCGGGCCGCCATCGTGACCAGGTCGAAGTCCTCGGGAACGGCGCTGGGGACCTCGTCCCAGCGCAGCGGCGCGGAGACGGGGGCGTGCGGGCGCGGGCGCACGGAGTAGGCGCTGGCGATGGTGCGGTCGCGGGCGGTCTGGTTGTAGTCGACAAAGATCTTTGTTCCGCGTTCCTCCTTCCACCACGCGGTGGTGATCCGCTCCGGCGCCCGCCGCTCCAGTTCGCGGGCGACGGCGATGGCCGCCCGGCGCACCTGTACGAACGTCCAGTCCGCGGTGATGGGCACGAAGACGTGCAGGCCGCGGCCGCCGGAGGTCTTGGGCCAGCCGGTCAGGCCGAGTCCGGACAGCACGTCCCGCAGTTCGAGCGCGGCGCGGACCGCGTCGGCGTAGCCGGTGCCGGGCTGCGGGTCGAGGTCGATGCGCAGCTCGTCGGGGTGGTCGGTGTCGGCGCGCCGCACCGGCCAGGGGTGGAAGGTGAGGCAGCCCAGGTTGGCCGCCCACAGGACGGCCGCGGTCTCGGTGGGGCAGATCTCGTCGGCGTAGCGGCCGCTGGGGAAGGCGATGCGGCCGGTGGGGATCCACTCGGGGAGGTTCTTGGGCGCCCGTTTCTGGAAGAAGGACTCCCCCTCCACGCCGTCGGGGTAGCGCTCCAGGGTGGTGGGGCGGTCCTTGAGGGCGCGCAGGATGCCGTCGCCGACGCCGAGGTAGTACCGGGCGACGTCGTACTTGGTGAACCCGCGCTCGGGGAAGTAGACCTTGTCCGGGTGGGACAGCCGTACCGTCCGCTCGCCGACGGTGAGCTCCAGGGTGTCTGCCATGCGTGTCACGTTAGGCCGAACGGGAGGGCGCCGCCCGTCGGCGGGCGGCGCCCGGTCGCCGCCCGCACAATCGAAGGGTCATGGACCTTCCGGTGATGCCTCCCGTGCAGCCGATGCTGGCCAAGCCGGCGGCGGCGATCCCGCCCGGCATGCAGTACGAGGCCAAGTGGGACGGCTTCCGGGCGATCGTCTTCCGCGACGGCGACGAGATCGAGATCGGCAGCCGCACCGGAAAGCCGCTCACCCGCTATTTCCCCGAGCTGGTGGAGACCCTGCTGCGCCAGCTGCCGCCGCGCTGCGTCCTGGACGGGGAGATCGTCATCGCCCGCGGCGGCCGGCTGGACTTCGACGCCCTGCTGGAGCGCATCCACCCCGCCGACTCCCGGGTCCGCCATCTGGCGGAGACGACCCCGGCGAGCCTGATCGCCTTCGACCTGCTGGCGCTGGGCGACGAGTCCTTGCTGGCGACGCCGCAGCGCGAGCGCCGGGAGGCCCTGACGGACGCCCTCGGCGGCGCCCACGACCCGCTCTTCACCGCCCCCGTCACCTACGACCTGGAGGTGGCCCGGGGCTGGTTCGAGCAGTTCGAGGGGGCGGGCCTGGACGGGGTGATCGCCAAGCCGCCGGACCTGCCGTACCTGCCGGGCGAGCGCGCCATGGTCAAGGTCAAGCACGAGCGGACCGCCGACTGCGTCGTCGCGGGGCTGCGGCCGCACAAGAGCGGCCCGGTCGTCGGCTCGCTGCTGCTGGGCCTGTACGACGACGCCGGGCACCTGCAGCACGTGGGAGTCTGCGCCTCGTTCCCGATGCGCCGGCGCCGGGAGCTGATGGAGGAGCTGGAGCCGCTGCGGATGCCGTCCGTGGCCGGGCACCCCTGGGAGCAGTGGGCCAGCGCCGAGGCGCAGGCCGCCGGCCGGCTGCCGGGCGGCCCCAGCCGCTGGACCGGCAAGAAGGACCTGTCCTGGATCGCGCTCCGCCCCGAGCGCGTGGTGGAGGTCGCCTACGACCACATGCAGGGCGACCGCTTCCGGCACACGGCCCAGTTCCGCCGCTGGCGCCCCGACCGGGAGCCGCGGCAGTGCACGTACGCGCAGCTGGAGGAGCCGGTCGGCTACGACCTGGCGCAGGTCCTCGGCACTGCCTGACGCTGCGTCAGCACAGCCCTCCCCTCGGAGCAACCCCGCCCCCCGTACGGGGCAGCGAATCAGGAACTGACGGGACGCCACATCCCGGTGTGGGGAGACATTCCGACACCCGGTGGGAGAGGTGGTGCTCATGGCAAGGTCTCGTACGACCCGGTTCGCGGGCGGCGCGCGGCGCGGTGCCGCCCTGCTGGCAGGCGCGTGCGCCGTGTGGCTGCCGCTCGGCGCGGGGGCCGCGACGGCCTCCAATGTCACCGACGGTCCGGTGTCCCCCTTCTGGGCCGAGCCGGCCAACCGGCCCGCCAAGCAGGCGAGGATCTGGCAGGAGCGGGGGCGCGACGAGGACGCGCAGGCCGTGCGGCGCATCGCGGAACAGCCCACTGCCGTCTGGATGACGAGCGAGGACCCGGTGCGGCAGGTCTCCGCGGTCGTCGAGGAAGCCGAACGCGCCGGCCGCATCCCCGTCCTGGTGGCGTACAACGTCCCGCACCGCGACTGCGGCCAGTACTCCTCGGGCGGCGCGCGCGACGCCGCCGCCTACCGGGCGTGGGTGGCCCGCGCCGCGGCCGGCATCGGCGAGCACCGGGCCTGGGTGGTCCTGGAGCCCGACGCGGTGGCGCAGTGGGCCGCGGGCTGTCTGCCGGCGGAGGCCAAGGAGGAGCGGCTCGGGCTACTGGCCGACGCGGTACGGGCGTTCAAGGAGCGGCGGGGCACCTCGGTGTACATCGACGCCGGCAACCCGGGCTGGATCTCCGACCAGCAGCTGCTGGCCGACGCGTTGCGCAAGGCGGGGATCGGCGAGGCGGACGGCTTCGCGCTCAACGTCTCCAACTTCCACACCACGCCCGTCACCCGCGACTACGGCGGCCGGCTCTCGGACCGGCTGAACGGCGCCCACTTCATCATCGACACCAGCCGCAACGGCAACGGCCCGCTGCCGCCCGCGCCGCCCGGCCCGGGGGACGAGTCGTGGTGCAACCCGCCGGGCCGGGCGCTGGGTACGCCCCCCACGACGGCGACGGGCGACCCGCGCGTCGACGCCTTCGTCTGGATCAAGCGCCCCGGCGAATCGGACGGCACCTGCCGGGGCGCACCGCAGGCCGGCCGCTGGTGGTCGGAGTACGCGCTGGGTCTGGCGACGACGAGACCCGCAGAATCGAGCCCGTCCCGCGATGCAGAATCGAGCCCGTCCCGCGGTGCAGAATCGAGCCCGTCCGGCGATTGAGGACAAGAAACGGTGAAAGGGCGGGGCAGGGGCCATTTCCCCCGCCGTCAGCGGATGTGCACCCACGCCGCCCGCGAGGGCGTCCCCGCCCGGTCGACGAGGAAGACCATGTACCACCCCGCCGGCACCAACGAGGGGTCCTCGGGAATCTCCACGGCCACCGCCCCGCCCGCCGAAGCCCGCAGCGTCAGCGCGACCGACCGCTGCTCCACGTCCGTCGCGTGCGTCACCGCACTGGGCCGCATCAGCCGCACCGCGGCCACCCCCCGCCGGTCCGTGCCCGGCAGGGTGAGCGTCCCGCCCCGCGCGGCCACGAGCGGCCCCGTGCGCAGGGCGGGACGGTGGTGGCGGTAGAGGTAGGGCGGGGTGTAGACCTCGATGCGCTTCTCGAAGGCGCCCATGCGGGTGCCCGCCTTGTCCGCGAAGAGGGGGTTGGAGCCGAAGACCGCGATCCGCCCGTCGGGCAGCAGCAGCGCCTCGGAGTGGTAGTCGCGGCCCACGGTGGGATCGGCGGCGTTGCGGAAGGCGCGCTTGCGGGGGTCGTAGAACTGGGCGTGCAGGATGTCGGAGCCGCGCTTGCCGCGGTAGTCGCCGGACCCGCCGGTGGTGAAGACCCGGTCGTCGGGGGTCAGTACGGCGTTGAGGTAGCGGGTGGGCCGGGGCAGGTCGGGGCCGCGGGTGTAGCGGGGGGCCGGGGCGCTCAGGTCGGCGATCGCGGTGCGCTTGCTGGAGCGGTGGGACTCCCCCACCCCGCCACCGCCGAGGATCATCACCTTCCGGTCCTGGGCGGGGGGCAGCAGCACGGAGGCCGAGGTCTCCGTCAAGTCCCGCTCCTCCAGCCCGGGTACGGGCTCGAAGGCGTTGGTGCCCACGTCCCACAGGCCCGGTGTACGGCCCCGGTCGGCGGGGCCGTAGCCGGCGTTGGAGCCGGAGTAGAACAGCCGGCCGCCGCCGGTGAGGAAGAGGGCGGGATAGGTGGGGAAGTACCGGTCGGGGCCGGCGGACCAGCTGTGGGTCCCGGGGTCGTAGATCTCGTTCTTGCCGGGAATGATCTCGCCCATGTCGTCCAGGCCGGAGACGGTCAGCACCCGACCGTCCTTCAGGGTCACCAGGGTGGGGTACCAGCGGGCCTCCGACATCGGGTCGACCGGTACGTAGCGCTCGGCGATGGGGTCGAACTCGTAGGCGTCCTTGAGCCCTTGGAAGTCCTTCTTGTCCAGGCCCAGCTTGGCGGCGAGCCCGTAGAGGTCGTGGGCGTCCTGGCCCGTCAGGCCCTGGATGCGGTACTGGTCGGCGGTGTGGGTGATGCCGTCCTCCCCCTCGGTGAGCGCCTCCACGTACACCCGGGCCTGGGCGGCGGTGACCGTGACCTTCTTCTTGACGGCCTTGTGCTTCCCCTTGTGCTTCCCCTTGCCCTTGTGCTTCTTCCCCTCGTCCTTGTTCTGCTCGGTGATGGTCTTCGTCGCGCGCGGCACGAGAACGGCCAGCTGGGAGCGGTAGCGCTTGCCGGAGGAGCCCACGAAGACGGTGCCGGCGGGGAAGGTCCGGGGGGCGTCGGGGTTCTCGTTCTTCACCAGCATCGCGCCGCCGGCGCGCCGCACGTCGCCGGTGAGCTTCTCGTAGCGCGCGGTGCCGCCGGCCACCAGGAGCCTGCCGTCGGGCAGCTGGGCGTGGCCGGCGCAGAACATGTCCTTGGGCGTGGGGACCTGCTTGAAGGTGTTGCGCACCGGGTCCCACAGGACGCTCTGGAACGTACCGGCCCGGAAGTTCTTCTCGTCGTTGCCCGACCCGGCGATCAGCAGCACCTTTCCGGTGCGCAGCAGCGCGGCGTGGATGGCGTTGACGCGGAACCTCTCGGGCACGTCCACCACGTCCCAGTGCCCGTACCGGGCCTTGTAGGCCTGCTGGTTGATGGTGTAGGCGTGCCAGGCCCGTTCCGCGAACCCGGTGGCGGCCGGGCCGTTGGCGGCGACCAGGGCCAGTACGGCGCCGACGCCCAGCGCCATCCTGCGTTCCTTCGCGTTCGGCAGCAACCTCACCGCACCCACATCCCATCGATCGGCCCGCCCGGTCCCCTGTCCCGGATTTACGTCACAACCCCCGTCGGCGCTGCCCCACCGGCCGCGAGGCACCCGTCTCGGCATCCCCACTGGACCCACCAGACCCACCGGACCCACTGGACCCACCGGACCCACAGGCCCCCGCGTCACCGGCCGTCACGGCGACCGGGACGAGCCCGCGGCGCGTCAGCCACCGCTCCCGCCACAGGCCGCCCTGCCAGACGCCGAGCGGGCCGAGCGCGGTCAGCAGGGCCAGGAACGCCCAGGTCCGCATCGCGGTGTGGGCGTGGCCGAGCGTCCAGGAGGCGGTCAGCGACAGCGCGAACACCCCCGCCCACATCAGGTGGGTGCGGAAGGTCGCCATGCAGTCGGGGCTGGCGGAGTCGCCCTTGGGCGTCACCACGAACCGCGAGCGCCGGCGCAGCAGCGCCTCGCCCAGGGACCGGGCGTACAGCGGCGCCGAGAGGGCCGACATCACCATGCCGGCCGCCCCGGAGGAGCCGGCCGGCTCGTGCGGGCTGACGTTGTGGCGCCGGTTCCACACGTACAGCCCGACCTGCAGGGCGGCCGCGTCGCAGTAGAGCATCAGCCACAGCGAGGACTCCACGGTGATCCCCGAGGCCCCGAGCCCGAGGAACAGCGCGCAGGTCAGGGCGCCCAGGGCCCAGTTGAGGGCGGCCATCGGGTAGTAGGCGACCATGAACAGGTAGTTCATCAGCCGTCCGGGCGGCAGGGTCCACACCGCCCGCCAGAACTGGCGCAGCAGCGTCTCGTACGTCCCGCGCGACCAGCGCAGCTGCTGGGAGAAGAAGTCCGTCCAGGACGAGGGGCCCTCGCCGACGGCGAGGACGTCGGGGGTGTAGACGGACTTCCAGCGCCGCCCGGTGGCGGGGTTGCGGCGGCGGTGGATCTCCAGACCCGTGGCCATGTCCTCGGTGATCGAGTCGAAGAGGCCGCCGATCTGGCGCAGGACGCTGATGCGGACGCAGTTGCTCGTCCCCACGAACATGGGTGAGCCGTAGGCGTTGCCGGCCCGCTGGATCAGGGCGTGGAAGAGGAACTGCTGGCTCTCGGCGGCCTTGGTGACGGCCGTGGTGTAGTTGCCGTAGACCTGGGGGCCGACGACGAAGGCCACGTCGGCGTCGCGGAAGTAGCCCAGCATGCGTTCGAGGAAGTTGGGCAGCGGCACGTGGTCGGTGTCCACGCAGGCCATGAAGTCGTAGGCATCGCCGTGGGCGTCCAGCCAGGCGTTGTAGTTGCCGTGCTTGGTGCGGGCGCGGAAGCAGCCGGAGGGCTGGTTCCAGCGTGCGATTCCCTTGCGGGAGAAGTGCCGTACGCCCAGCTGTGCGCACAGCCCCTTGACGTCGGGGTCGTCCCCCTCGTCCAGCAGCCATACGTCCATGGGCCCGTCGTGCTGGATCCGTACGGCGCCCTCGAGCGTGGCCCGCACCATGGACAGCGGCTCCTTGCCCGGCACGAAGCTGGTCAGGAACGCCACGCGGGTGCCCGGCTGGGCGCGGACGGGCACGGGGTCGCGGGCCACCCAGGTCGCGTGGGCGTTGGAGGCGACGTTGACCACGCGGAACAGTTCGATCAGGCCGATCGAGACGAGCATGACGGTGTCGGCGAACCGTTCCCAGTCGCTGACGTAGGGCCGGTACAGCCAGTGGTCGGGCGAGATCAGCCAGAGCAGGAGGGCCACGGAGACCAGGGGCGCGGCGGCCACCAGCAGCATGACCCCCACCCCACCGCCGGGGCCGCGGCTGAGCAGCCGCCGGTAGCGGACCCGGTAGACGCCGTCCGGTGGCTCGGTCAGCTCTCCCGCCAGCCGGCTGAACCCGGCGTAGTCATAGCCCCCCGGGCCGCTCGCATCGGTCGGCTCCGCCGCTTCGGGGCCCCCGGGGCCGTCGCCGCCGTGGCCGTCGCCCGGGCCGGGGCCGTCGCCAGGGCTTGGTCCGTCGCCCGGGCCGGGGCCGTCGGGGCATTCGCGGGCCGCCGCCGGCCGGGCGTCACTCGCCGAAATCGCCACCCAACACCCCCAGCCACATGAGGACCGTTCACAGCGGGGAAAACGTAACAAAACGGACCTACGATCATGTGACAACCGCACCGAAGGCGACACCACATCACTCACACGGTCCATGGGGCGGCGACGGGCGAAAGGTGCCTTAGAATTGCAGAATTCTTCAATTCACCAGATACGCAGGCAGTCGGTCGATCCACGATCCACGTAGGGGGCCCGCCGTGAGTGCGTTCGCCGAAGCGATGCGGGAGCGGGTGCGCGCGGCGCGCGCGGCCCTGGCCGCGGCCCGTGCGGCCGAGGACGCCTACGGGGCGGCCATCGCCGAGGACGAGCTGGACGACGCCCTCCGGCTGGCCCTCGCGCACGGCGTCACGACGGACACCGGGGACGCCACGAACACGGCAGACGGGCAGGACGGGAGTTGATCGGCGTGCGGGTGCCGCTGTACCAGGCGAAGGCGGAGTTCTTCCGGATGCTCGGGCACCCCGTGCGCATCCGGGTCCTGGAGCTGCTCCAGGACGGGCCGATGCCGGTGCGCGACCTCCTCACCGAAATCGGCGTCGAGCCCTCCAACCTCTCCCAGCAGCTCGCGGTGTTGCGCCGCTCCGGCATCGTGACCTCCACCCGCGAGGGCTCCACCGTCGTCTACGCCCTGGCCGGCGGGGACGTGGCGGAGCTGCTCGGGGCCGCCCGGCGCATCCTGACCCAGCTGCTCACCGGCCAGGAGGAGCTGCTCACCGAGCTCCGCGGGGCCACGCCGACAGGAGCCGAACGACCATGACCCAGGACTCCGAGAAGTACGCCGAGAAGGCGGTCGGCTGGCGTGTGCTGATCTACATCGTCTTCGGCCACGTCCTGGCCGGCTTCATCTGGCTGCTCTTCTACCTCGGCGCCCACGCCAAGTAGCACCGCCGACGCCCGGACCGTGACCCGCCGCCGCAACCCGTGAAGCGGTATTCACGAGGACAGGTGATAACGGAATGGCCAAGAGTGGCGTAAGCAATGTATGAGGGGACGCCCACCCGGTATAGGCCCACGGCCTATGCCAGTCGGGGCACAGGGCGCCGGAGCTGCGCATCGTATGACCGGCCCACCCCCACCGCACTCGGAGGCACTCCTTCCGCTCCGGTCAACCCGCAGGTCAGCACCGTGGGCCATTGCCCGGAACCGGGGTCGCGGGCCGCACCGCGCTGCTACTGTCCGGCGGCATGGAGGAGCTCTTCACCCCTGATGAACTCGCGCGCATTGAAGCCACCGCGCAGGAGAACGGCATTTCCTCACGCGACTGGGTACGGGAAATCGTGCTCCAGCGCCTCAACGGCGAGTGGCGGCACGATCTCGAGGACGCCGTCTGGCCGATCACGGTGCACCGCCGCCCCGGCGGCACCCTCCAGGAGCTGCACCACGCGGGCTGCTGGGTGCCGCGCGGCGGGGAGGACACGGTGAGCACCGCCGAGGCCCGGCGCAAGGCGGCCGAATACGACGTCCGGTTCTGTGACGCCTGCGAACCCGAGAGGTTCCTGGTCCCCTTCGACTGACGGCCGCCGTGCCGGGCGGTCGACGGGACCCCCTCGGAGCCCGGCACACGGGCCCAGGGCGGGCCCCGGCCGCACCCCCCACTACGCTGTCCACCGCAAGATCGTTTAGGTGGGTGGGGGAAGTACGGCAATGAGGACAGCGACGCGACTCACGGGATGGGCGACCCTGCTCGTGGGCTACGCGACCGTACTGCTCGGCGTGGTCCCCTTCCGGGAACTGCCGCCCAAGCGGTACGAACTGCAGCTGCTGGCCGCGACCGCCGCCTGCGGCCTGTGCTGGCTGCTCGCCTCTTCGGTGGCACGGGTCAGCCGGCGCGCCGCGTTGCGCCGCAAGGCGTGGCGCAGGCGGTACGAACCGTGGCCCGAGCCGCGGTCGTCGCGCCTGCTGTGCTGGGTGCTGGGCTTCGGCACCGCCCTGACGAGCATGGCCGCGCTGTGCCAGGGCGTGGGCCCCGACGGCGCCGAGGGCGAATGGCTCGCCAAGGCCCACCGGGCCGGCGCCGGCAGGTACGAGCTGCGGATCGGCAAGATCCTCGGCGAACCGCGCCCCACGGACGCGGAGATCAACGGCGCCGACGAATACGCCTCCACGATCGTCGTCACCGTCCCCTTCCTCTCCGGCCCTCGGCAGGTCACCGTGGACGCGGTGCACACCAGCGGAAAGCCGGAAGCGGGCCGCACGGTCGAGCTGCTGTACGCACCGGACCGCCCCGACCTGGGAGCGCGTCAGGCCCCGGACAACGACATCGGCTCGTTCGCCGGCCGCATCATCGCCCTGCCGACCATCTGGATCCTGGGCCTGGCGGCCGGGGTGGTGACGGGCGTGGCCCTGTACCGCCGTGAGGCGAGCGTGCGCTACGCGCGTCGATTCGATCCGTGGGTGCATCTGCCCGCCGCGGCGCTCCTCGCGTGCGGGGCCGGGCTGGTCACACCACTGCTCGTCGGCTTCCCCGCCACGGGCACGGGCTGGTGCCTGGCGGCCGGGGCCGCCGCCACGCCGTGGCTCGCCCTGGCCTGGGTGGCGAAGGCGAGCTGACGCCCGGGCACACGACCGCCCGGCCCCGAGGGGACCGGGCGGGGTGTCGCACGCCGTGGGCGGGCGTCAGGCGCGACGGCGCTTGAAGGCCCGGCGGATCAGGAAGATCGCCAGCACGATCAGCGCCACCACGAACAGGGTGCCGAGGATCATGACGATGAGCAGGGCCTTGCCGAGCCTCTTGAAGAAACCCTTCTTCTTTTTCTTCTTCTTGTCCTTGGCCAGCGTCCGGTGCCCGTCCTTGCCCTTGGCGAGCGTCCGGTGCCCGGCGGTGTCCCGGTGGTGCGACGCCGCCGCGACCGACGCCAAGCCGTCGGCGCCGCCGGTGGCCGCCGCGCCCGTGCCGGCCGCTTCCGCGACGGCGACGGTGGCGTGCTGTGCGGTGCCGGCCACCGGGTACGCGCTCGCGGCCGAGGCCGGCGTGGCCAGCAGGGCGGCGCCCAGAGCCAGCGCGATGACGGCGGACACCCGGCGGGCCAGGCGTCCTCGGTACCGCTGTCGGTCGTGCTTCTGCTCGTTGTTCATCCGCGCCCCCTGTGTCGGTGCTCTGACGGTTCGATGCTCCGCAGGTCGCGGGGCGCACCCATTATCCGCACACGCGCACCGCGCCCAGCAGGGCGCATACCCGCGGTACGCGAGACCGGGCACAACCGGGCACGATGTCCGGTTCCGTACGCCCGGTCCCGGTGCTCAGCCGCTCTTGCGACGGAACGAGCGCTGCCCGCCGGCCTTGCCGTGGGTGCCGTGGATCTTGGATCCGTCGCGGTTCGCCCCGCTCGCCGCGCCGTCGGCCGCCTTGCCCTGCTTACGGGCCAGCGCCTCACGGAACTTGCGCTTCACCTCGTCCTCGGGGACGTCGGCGCCCTCCGCGGCCTGGCCCGCACCCTGTGCCGCTGTGTCCTCCGTCATTTAAAACCTCCTGGTCATCGCGGTGTTCGCCACAGCTTCGCACAGATCCGGCGCGGTCAGTCGTCCGGAACGGGACAGCGCCAGGACCGCCCCCGCGCAGGCCGCCCCGGTGGCGGTGAGCGCGAGCCACACCAGCCAGAGCGCGTCCTGCCGCAGTGCGAAGTCCCACAACGCCCCGACGCCGAGATTGCCGAGGGTGATGCCCAGCCCGGAGACGGTGTTGTAGAGCCCGTAGTGGGTGGCGACCAGGCGCTCGCCGGACAGGGAGACCACCGTGTCCATCTCGAACGGATAGACCACCGCGCCGCCGGCGGCCAGCAGCACCACCGCCACGGCCAGCGCGGCGAGCCCGCCGACCGTCGTGACGGTGCCGCCGCCCATGGGGACGGCGGCCAGCGGCAGGAAGCCCAGGCCCATGGCGGCCAGCCCGCGCACCAGCGCCTGGGAGGCGGTCCAGCGGCTTCTGGCCCAGCCCGTCAGCCGCAGCTGGCCCAGGACGGCCACCGCCGCCGAGACGACGAAGAGCGCACTGGTTGCCTCCGTGCCCGCGTCCCCGAGGGCGGCGCCGGCGGCGAGCGGGAGGGCCAGGTAGACCTGGAAGGTCAGCACGTACGAGCCGATCATGGCGACGGAGAACAGCAGGAACGGCCGGTTGGCGACGACCGTGCGCCACTGCGTCAGCACCCCCTCCCGCTGCCGGCCGTCCCCGCCGCCGCGGCCCGTCGCGGCGGGCAGGGCCCGCCACTGCAGCACGGTCAGGCCGGCGAAGATCGCGGCGGCGACCGTGCAGACCAGCCGGAAGTCGGCCGCCAGCAGGGCCAGTCCGGCCAGCGGGCCCAGCAGCATCCCCGCCTGGTAGTAGACGTTGAACGTCGCGAAGGCGGCCACGCGCCGGTCGCCGGAGGCCGTGGCGATACAGGCGCGGACGGCTGGGTTGAACAGCGCCCCGGCGAAGCCGGTGGCCGCCGAGGCGACGATCAGGGCGGGCAGGGCGTCCACCCAGCCCAGCAGGGCGAACCCGGCCGTGCGCAGCACGCACCCGGCCAGGATCGGGGCCTTGTAGCCGTAGCGGTCGGCGAGGGTGCCGCCGATGAGGAACATCCCCTGCTGGGAGAGGTTGCGTACGCCCAGCACCAGGCCGACCGCCCAGGCGGCGAGGGCGAGGTCGCCGCTGAGGTGGGCGGCGAGGTAGGGCATGAGCATGTAGAAGGCGAGGTTGATGGCGAACTGATTGACCATCAGCAGGCGGGCGGCGGGCGGGAAGGTGCACGTCTGCCGCCAGAGCGAGGTGAGCCCGACGGCCGACCGCTCCCGCGCGGCCGGTGCCGCCGTCACCGGGCCGCTCCCGCCGGGGCGTCCCCGGCGCCGGCCGGGGTCTGCGTGAGCGGGTCGACGACGGTGTCGCACACCGTCCAGCGGGTGACGACCCGTTCGGCGGGGTGGGCGATGCGGTCGGGTACGGGCGCGGGGGCGCCGTCCAGGAGGTGGTGGCGGCGGCAGTAGTCGTCGTCGAAGACCGTGCCGGCGTAGCGCTGCGGTCCGTCGGGGAAGACCGCGGCGATCCTGGTCTCCGGGGGCAGGGTGGCGGCCAGGTGCCGGGCGGCCAGGGCGACGGCCCCCACGCTCCAGCCGCCGGTGGCGTACCGGGAGCGGGCCAGGGAGCGGGCCGCCCAGACCGCTTCGGGCGCGGCGACCCAGTGCACCTCGTCGAAGAGGCCGTAGGCGACGTTGCGGGGGTAGATGCTGCTGCCCAGTCCGCGCATCAGCCGGGGTGCGGCGGGCTGCCCGAAGATCGTGGAGCCGGTGGTGTCCACGCCCACCACGCGCAGGGCGGGGAAGTAGCCGCGCAGCACGGAGGCGATGCCGGCGGAGTGGCCGCCGGTGCCCACGCTGACGACGAGGGCGTCGATCCGACCGAGCTGGGCGATCAGTTCGTGGGCGAGGGTGCGGTAGGCCGTCACGTTGTCGGGGTTGTGGTACTGGTCGGGGCACCAGGCTCCGGGGCGGGCGGCGAGGAGTTCCTCCACGCGCTCGCGGCGGGCCTGCTGCCAGCCTCCTACGGGGTGGGGGGTGGCCACGAGGTGGACTTCGGCGCCGTAGGCCCGCAGCAGGCCGATCATCATCGGTTCCATGCCGGGGTCGGTGACGACGGTGACGGGGTGGCCGTGGGTGACGCCGGCCAGGGCGAGGCCGAGGCCGAGGGTGCCGGAGGTGGACTCCACGATGGGCGCGCCCGGCAGCAGGTCCCCGCGTTCGCGGGCGCGGGCCACCATGTGCAGGGCGGTGCGGTCCTTGATGCCGCCGGGGTTGCGGCCTTCGAGCTTGGCCCAGAAGCCGCGGCCGGGTGCCGCGAACGGCTCGCCGACCCACAGCAGGGGGGTGTCCCCCACGAGGCCGGCCGGGGTGCGGGCGGGCAGGGCGGCGGCCGCCGTGAGACTGGCCGGGGAGGTGGGGGCGGCCGGCGCGGTCGTCGTCGAGGGGGTGGGGCAGACAGAGGTCATGGCATGGCTCTCCCGCGGCCGGTACACCGATGGAGGAGGAGCGGTACGGGCCGCGTTGACGGGGAACGGGCGGGGGATCCGAATCGGGCGCACGCGCGGCTTCGCCGGCGCGGCGCGGCCCGTCCTACGTCCGCCAGACGCCCAGGGCCGCCCTCAGCCGTCCGGGGTCGCCCGCGGGGGCGGGCGCCGACCCGTGCGTATCGGCGGGCAGGGCCGGGCGGCAGCCGTCCGCCTCGGTCTGCGGGAGGAGGTCGGCTCCGGTCGCGGTGGGAAGGTCCTGGCGCGGGGCGGCGACCCCGGCTTCGTTGGCCTCCGCGCACTCCCTCGGCACGTCCTCGCCGGAGCCCCGCAGGGCGACCGGCCCCGGCCCCCGGTCGGGGGGCGCCGGTGCGGCCAGCGGCAGGGAGTAGGAGCGTTCCTGGTTCGGTGGCGGCTGGCCGTGCGCACAGCCCATCACGTGCGCCAGGGCGACGAGGACGACGAGGAACGCCGAAGCGACCCGGGACCTGGAGCGTGGTCCCCGGGGGAGCGTCCGAGCCGTCACCCATGCCGTCACAGTGGTTACAGTAAGCACGGCGCCGGATAAGGCCCGGGTAAAGGGAGTTACCACGTCCTCTTACCGGACGCCCGTGCGCACCAACGGGGTTGAGGCGGCGACGACCGCCGCGAGGGTCCACCACATGGCGGGGTAGCCCAGCAGGTCGTGCACGAGGCCGAGCAGGGGCGGGGTGGCGACGATCGCGAGCTGGTTGGCCGCCATGGCGGTGCCCAGCGCGAGACCGACCCGGTCCGGCGGGCAGGACTCGCTCACGTGCGCCACCCAGGGCCCGTACCAGCCGAAGCCGAAGAAGCCGAGGCAGGCGGTGAGGGCGATGACGGGGCCGGGCCCGGCGGGCAGCAGGGGCAGGGCCAGCAGGGCGGCCGCCGTGGCCAGCATGCTCGCGCGGATCCACGGCAGCCTTCCCCTGCCGGTCCTGTCGCTGGCGGCGGCCAGGGCGATGCGGCCCGCCGCGCCGATGCCCTGGACGCCGAAGAGCACGAACGCGCCGCGTGTGAGCGGGATTCCGTGGTGGTCACGGAGGTAGAGCATGAGGTAGGTGGTGATGCCGTACTGCGCGGTGACCAGCACGGTGCCGCTGACGACGATGCCCGGCATGGCGGGGCGGCGCAGCTGCTCGACGAGGCGGGGCCACAGCGGCCGGGCCGGTGCCGGGCCGCCCCGGCCCGGGGCCCGGCGGTGGACCGTGACGAAGACCGCTCCCCCGGCCAGGGACACGGCGGCGGCGAGGGCGAACGCCGCGTGCCAGCTGTGGGCGTAGGCCACGGCGGGCATCGCGAGGGCGGCGGCCGCGCCGCCCAGCGGCAGGCCGGCCTGGCGGATGCCCATGGCCAGCCCCCGGTTGCCGCCGGGGAACCACAGGGCCACGGACTTGCTGCCGCCGGGCTGTGCGGTGCTGTAGCCGATACCGAGGACGAACAGGCCGGCGAGGACGAGGGCGTAGCAGTCGGCGAGCGCGGCCAGGGCCAGCCCGCAGGCGACCACGACGGCTCCCGTCCCCACGATGGCCCGTTCGTCGTGGCGGTCCAGCAGGTGACCGACTATCAGCAGGGCGACGACGGGCGCCGCTCCGGCGACCGTGACCAGCAGGCCGACCGCCGTGCCCGTCAGGCCGAACGCCTCCTGGAGGAAGCCGGCGAGGGCGCCGAGGCCCTGCATGGCGAACGAGGACGTGGCCTGGGCGAGGGTGGCCGCCGCCAGCACCGCCCAGCGGTAGCCGTGCGCCGGGCCGGTCGGCCGGGGCGCCTGCCCGCGCGCCGCCGCCCTCGCCGGCCCGGCTGCCGCAGCTCTCCTTCTCATGGCCGCCGTTCGCGCTCCGGCCGCCTCACCGCAGCACCGGTACGAGGTCCTCCATCACGGCCGCCTTGGCGCGCAGATAGGCCCGGAACAATTCCGTCGCGGCCTCCGCGTCCGGCGCCGTCCCCGATACCGCGCAGTACCGCTCCACGGCGTCCGTGGCGTGCCGGAAGTGATTGGTCTCGGTGCCTCCGGTGTGCACGGTGATCCATGCCAGGACCTTTCGGGCCTCGCCTGCGGGGAATTCCAGGTGGGCCGGGAGCCATTCCTGGAACATCGGGTGAATGAGCTCGACTTCACCATGGGTG
>NZ_JBFADG010000025.1:0-81923 GCF_040641275.1 Streptomyces sp. NPDC021096
GGACGGGCTGGAAAATCCAGCCCGTCCGGCGTTTGAGGACCGGGGTCCGGGGCGGAGCCCCGGTTACGGGAAGGGGCGGGTAGGGGAACAGCAAAAAAGCCGGCCCCCCGAAGGGGACCGGCTTTCAAGGGTCGGCGAGGCTGCCGCGCTACTAGCTAGTTAGCGCGAGACCTTGCCGGCCTTGATGCACGAGGTGCAGACATTGAGGCGCTTCGGCGTCCGACCGACCACGGCACGCACACGCTGGATGTTCGGGTTCCAGCGACGGGACGTACGGCGGTGCGAGTGCGAAATGTTGTTGCCGAAGCCCGGCCCCTTGCCGCAGACGTCGCAGTTGGCAGCCACGGGTCACTCCAAAGACTTCAGATGCACTTACGGGAAATCCCGGCGTACCGATGTCGGTGGTGACTGGCTTGCCAGGGGGTATGGCCTGATTCTCATCAGGCAACCGGAGCAGCATACAACGACCGCTCCTGGACAACGAAACTACCATGACCGCCCCGGACCCCGCCCGGCCCGCCCGTCCGCCGCCCCGGCCGGTCTACTCTGCTCCAGCACTGCCCACCGTCCCGACAGTCCGAGGAGGACACAGGTGCCGCCCACGCTGGACGCCGATGCGGTACGCACCTGGTGCGCGCTGGCGCTCGACGCGCTCGGCCGCAGCCGCGAGGAGATCGACGCGATCAACGTCTATCCCGTCGCGGACGGCGACACCGGCACCAACCTCTACCTGACCGTCGAGTCCGCCACCCGGGCGGTCGACGCCGTCTTCGAGGGCCACGCCACCACCGGCCCCGCCTCCCGCCCCGACCTGGCCGAGGCCGTACGGGCCATGGCCCACGGAGCGCTCATAGGGGCGCGCGGGAACTCCGGCACCATCCTCGCCCAGCTGCTGCGCGGCATGGCGGAGGTCCTGGTGCCGGCCGGTGACACGGATCACCGCCCCGGCGGCCCCGGCCCCGACGACGCGGCGCTGCTGCGGCGGGCCCTGCGGCGCGCGGTGGAGTCCGCGTACGAGGGGGTCGCCCGGCCCGTGGAGGGCACCGTCCTGACCGTCGCCTCGGCCGCGGCCGAGGCCGCCGCCACCACCGCCGGCGACGGCGCGGCCGTCGCCCGGGCCGCGCACGAAGGGGCCCGTACGGCCCTGGAGGCCACCCCCCGCCAGCTGGAGGTGCTCGGCCGGGCCGGAGTGGTCGACGCCGGCGGCAAGGGCCTCGTGGAGGTCCTGGGCGCCCTGGCCGCCGCCCTGGCCGGCGGGGAGCCGGCACCCGGCGCGGCCCCCGGCGCGCGGCCGGCCGTCACCCCCCACTCCTGGCAGAGCGAAGGCTGCCCGGCCGACCTCGGCGACGCCGCCGCGGGCGGCGACCCCGCCTTCGAGGTGATCTACCTGCTGGAGGCCGACGACGCGGCCGTGGCCCGCCTGCGCACCCGGCTCGACGCACTGGGCGAGTCCCTGGTCGTCGTCGGCGGCGACGGGCTGTGGAACGTCCACGTCCATGTCGACGACGCCGGCGCCGCCGTCGAGGCGGGCGTCGAGGCCGGGCGCCCGTACCGCATCCGCATCACCCACTTCGCCGCCGCCGACCAGGAGCGCGTACGCGAGCCCGCCCAGCGGGCCGTCGTCGCGGTCGTGCCCGGCGCCGGCCTCGCGGCCCTGTGCGAGCAGGCCGGGGCGACCGTGGTGGCTGTGCGGCCGGGGGAGCCGCCCGCCGCCGGCGAGCTGCTCCAGGCGGTCCGGCGCGCCCACGCGCGCGAGGTCGTCCTGCTGCCCAACGACGCCGACCTGCGGCACACCGCCGCCGCTGCCGCCGAACAGGCGCGCAGCGAGGGCGTACGGGTCGCGCTGATCCCCACCCGCTCGCCGGTCCAGGGCATCGCGGCCCTGGCCGTCCACGAGTCCGGCCGGCGCTTCGACGAGGACGTCGTCGCCATGACCGCCGCCGCCGGCGCCACCCGCTACGCGGAGCTCGTCGTGGCCGAGCGGCAGTCCTGGACCATGGCGGGCGTCTGCCAGGCCGGCGACGTGCTCGGCCTGATCGACGGCGACGTCGCCGTGATCGGCGCCGAGCTCGCCCGGACCGCCGAGACCGTGCTGGACCGGATGCTCGCGGCGGGCGGCGAGATGGTCACCCTCGTCCTGGGCGCGGAGGTCCCCGACGCCGTCGCCGAGCGCCTGCAACGGCACGTACGCGACGGCCATCTCGCCGTCGACACCCTGGTCTACCGGGGCGAACAGCAGTCCGCGCGGCTCCTCATCGGCATCGAATAGGCCGCGACGGGCACCGAATGGGCCCGGTTGTCACAGGCGTGGTGTGCAATGGAACGCGTGCCCGCGCTCGAAGAACCCCTCCACAAGACTCTCGGCGGCAACACCGCGAAGGTGATGGCCGAGCACCTCGACCTGCACACGGTCGGCGACCTGCTGCACCACTACCCGCGCCGCTACGCCGAGCGCGGTGAGCTGACCCGGCTCGCCGACCTGCCGCTGGACGAGCACGTCACGGTCGTCGCGCAGGTCAGCGACGCCCGCGTGCTGAAGTTCAACAACGGCAAGGGCCAGCGCCTGGAGGTCACGCTCACCGACGGCAGCGGCCGGCTCCAGCTGGTCTTCTTCGGCCGGTCGATCTACCACCACCAAAAGGAGCTCGTCCCCGGCCGCCGCGGCATGTTCGCGGGCAAGGTCGGCACCTTCCGCACCATCCGCCAGCTCTCCCACCCCGCCTACGAGATGCTCGGCGAGGACAGCGGCGCGGACGCCGTCGAGGCGTGGGCCAACCAGCTGATCCCGCTGTACCCGGCCTGCTCGCAGATGGAGTCCTGGAAGGTCTCCAACGCCGTCGACGTGGTGCTGGCCTCGATGGAGGCCACCGGCTGGCAGAGCGTCGTCGACCCGCTGCCGGACGCGCTGCGCGCGGGCCGCGGCCTGCTCCCGCTGCCGGAGGCGCTGCGCAAGGTGCACCGCCCGCGCACCAAGGCCGAGATCGAGGACGCCCGGTCCCGGCTGAAGTGGGACGAGGCGTTCGTCCTGCAGGTCGCCCTCGCCCGCCGCCGCCACGCCGACTCCCAGCTGCCGGCCGTGCCCCGCAAGCCGCTGGCCGGCGGCCTGCTCGACGCCTTCGACGCCAAGCTGCCGTTCACCCTCACCGACGGCCAGCAGAAGGTCTCCGCCGAGATCTTCGACGACCTGGCCACCGAGCACCCCATGCACCGCCTGCTGCAGGGCGAGGTCGGCAGCGGCAAGACGATGGTCGCCCTGCGCGCCATGCTCGGCGTCGTCGACGCCGGCGGCCAGGCCGCGATGCTCGCCCCCACCGAAGTGCTCGCCCAGCAGCACCACCGCTCCATCACCGAGATGATGGGCGAGCTCGCCGAGGGCGGCATGCTCGGCGGCGCCGAGCAGGGCACGAAGGTCGTGCTGCTCACCGGCTCCATGGGCACCGCCGCCCGCCGGCAGGCGCTGCTCGACCTCGTCACGGGCGAGGCCGGCATCGTCATCGGCACGCACGCCCTGATCGAGGACAAGGTGCAGTTCCACGACCTGGGCCTGGTCGTGGTGGACGAACAGCACCGCTTCGGAGTCGAGCAGCGCGACGCCCTGCGCTCCAAGGGCAAGCAGCCCCCGCACCTGCTGGTGATGACCGCGACGCCCATCCCGCGCACGGTCGCCATGACCGTCTTCGGCGACCTGGAGACGTCCGTGCTGGACCAGCTCCCGGCCGGCCGCTCGCCGATCGCCACCCACGTGGTGCCCGCGAAGGACAAGCCCCACTTCCTCGCCCGCACCTGGGAGCGGGTGCGCGAGGAGATCGAGGGCGGCCACCAGGCGTACGTGGTGTGCCCGCGCATCGGCGACGAGGAGGACGGCAAGAAGAAGCAGGCCGGGGAGGACGCCGAGCGGCGCCCGCCGCTGGCCGTCCTGGAGATCGCCGAGCAGCTCGGGGCCGGGCCGCTGGCCGGCCTGCGCGTGGAGGTGCTGCACGGGCGGATGCAGCCCGACGCCAAGGACGACGTCATGCGCCGCTTCGCGGCCGGCGAGGTCGACGTCCTGGTCGCCACGACCGTCATCGAGGTGGGCGTGAACGTGCCCAACTCCACGGTCATGGTGATCATGGACGCGGACCGGTTCGGCGTCTCCCAGCTGCACCAGCTGCGCGGCCGGGTGGGCCGCGGCTCGGCCGCGGGGCTGTGCCTGCTGGTCACCGAGGCCTTCGAGGCGAGCCCGGCCCGGGCCCGGCTGGGCGCCGTCGCGGCGACCCTGGACGGCTTCGAGCTCTCCCGCATCGACCTGGAGCAGCGCCGCGAGGGCGACGTGCTCGGCCAGGCGCAGTCCGGCGTCCGCTCCAGCCTGCGGATGCTCACCGTCATCGACGACGAGGAGGTCATCGCGGCCGCCCGCGAGGAGGCCGCGGCGATCGTGGCGGCCGACCCGGAGCTGGCCGGACTGCCCGCGCTGCGCACCGCGTTGGACGCCCTGCTGGACAAGGAGCGGGAGGAATTCCTCGACAAGGGATGAGCTCCCGCCGCACCCGCGCGGCCGCCGCGGCGCCGACGCCATACGCTGAAGGGGCGGCGGCCCCCGCCGCCGACACCACACGACACCGCGCCACCCACCGCGAAGGACTCGAGACCCCATGACCCGCGTGATCGCCGGCGCCGCCGGCGGACGCCGCCTGGCCGTGCCGCCCGGCACCGGCACCCGTCCGACCTCCGACCGCGCGCGCGAGGGCCTGTTCTCCACCTGGGTGTCCCTCCTCGGCACCCTGGACGGCACGCGTGTGCTGGACCTCTACGGCGGCTCGGGCGCGGTCGGGCTGGAGGCCCTCTCGCGCGGCGCCGCGCACGTCCTGCTGGTCGAGGCGGACGCCCGCGCGGTCCGGGTCATCCGGGAGAACGTCCGTGCGATCGGGCTGCCGGGCGCCGAGGTGCGCAGCGGCAAGGCCGAGCAGGCCGTCGCCGGCCCGCCGCCGGCGAGCCCGTACGACGTGGTCTTCCTCGACCCGCCCTACGTCGTGAGCGACGACGAGCTCCGCGAGATCCTGCTCACACTGCGTACCGGGGGCTGGCTCACGGACGACGCGCTGATCACCGTGGAGCGCAGCACCCGGGGCGGGGAATTCCGCTGGCCGGACGGTTTTGACGCACTGAGGGCCCGTCGTTACGGCGAGGGGACGCTTTGGTACGGTCGCGCCGCCTCGGCGTGCACTGCCGACACAACGTCAGGCACGTCATGAATGGACCGGAGAGCGAGGAACCACCGTTGCGCCGCGCCGTCTGTCCGGGGTCGTTCGACCCCGTCACCAATGGACACCTCGACATCATCGCCCGCGCGTCCAAGCTGTACGACGTCGTGCACGTGGCCGTGATGATCAACAAGTCGAAGCAGGGCCTGTTCACCGTCGACGAGCGGATAGAGCTGCTGCGGCAGGTCACCGCCGAGTACGGCAACGTGCGGGTCGAGTCCTTCCACGGCCTTCTCGTCGACTTCTGCAAGCAGCGTGACATCCCCGCCATCGTCAAGGGCCTGCGGGCGGTCAGCGACTTCGACTACGAGCTGCAGATGGCCCAGATGAACAACGGGCTCTCGGGCGTCGAGACCCTGTTCGTCCCCACCAACCCCACCTACAGCTTCCTCTCCTCCAGCCTGGTCAAGGAGGTCGCGACCTGGGGTGGCGACGTCTCCCACCTGGTGCCGCCGCTGGTGCTGGAGGCGCTCAAGGAGCGGCTGGGGCAGCAGTGAGTATCTGACGCATCGTCAGTAGCTGCGGGGCGGGTCCGCCGGCCGTACAGTCGTCTCGTTCGTTACGTCGGCCGGAAGGCCCCCCGGATTCCAAGAAGGCGGCGACCGTCAAGGTGGACGTCCAGAAGAAGCTCGACGAGATCGTCACGACCGTCGCCGGCGCCCGTGCCCTGCCCATGTCGGCCTCCTGCGTCCTCAACCGGGCCGAGCTGCTCGCCCTGCTCGAGGAGGTGCGCGGCGCCCTGCCCGGCTCGCTCGCCCAGGCGCGGGAGGTCATCGGCGGCCGGGAGCAGCTCGTGGCGGACGCCCGCGAGGAGGCCGAGCGCATCCTGGAGTCGGCCCGCGCCCAGCGCGGCTCCCTGATCTCCGACACCGAGGTCGCCCGCCAGTCCCAGGAGGAGGCCGACCGCATCCTCGCCGAGGCCCGGCGGGAAGCGGCGGAGATCCGCGCGGAGGCCGACGACTACGTCGACAGCAAGCTCGCCAACTTCGAGGTCGTCCTCACCAAGACCATCGGCTCGGTCGACCGCGGCCGCGAGAAGCTGCTCGGCCTGCCCGGCGCGGACGCCCAGTCGGCGGACGAGGACGCTCCGGAGCGCAGCGCCGACCCCGCGACCCAGCGCCACCGCGCCGACGAGTACGTCGACGCCAAGATGGGCGCCGTCTCGGCGGTGCTGGCCAAGACGCTGGAGGCCGTCGGGCGGGGCCGCGAGAAGCTGCTCGGGGCCCGGCCCGCGGACGAGCTCGGCGCCCACATGGCCGCCCAGGATGGTCTGCGTACCGGCCGCCCCACGAGCGACGCCGACTTCCTGGCCGAGCTGGCCGCCCCGCAGGAGGCGCCGCAGCCCTACTCCGCGCCTCAGGAGCCCCAGCAGCCCCTGCAGCCCGCCTGGGGCGACTACTCCGCCCCCGCGCCCGCCTATGCCGCCCAGCAGGACCCGTACGGCTACCCCCAGCACCAGGGCACGCCCTACGCGCCCCAGACCGATCCGTACGCCGTGCAGGGCGGCTACCAGCAGCCCGACCCCTACGCCTGGCAGCCCCAGGACGGCGGGCACGGCTACGGCGCCCCGGGGGGCTACGGCGAGCCGCAGCAGCACGCCCAGCCGCACCAGCCCCAGCACGCCCAGGGGCAGCAGCCGCAGGGCGGGGCGCTCGACGAGACCAGCCTCTTCGACACCTCGATGATCGACCTCGACCAGCTCCGGCGGTACGAACAGGGGCGCTGAACCGGCCTCCGCGGCCGGTCCGATGGGTCCGGATTGGGTCCAGGGCGAGCCGTCCAGTATCCTGGCTCTTCGGTCGCGTGTACGTCCGCGATCCAGGCTGCCCTCCGTGCCTCAGAGCCCGGGGGTCGTCGTCACCGCAGCGTAGAAAGCAGGAAGCCCTGAACGCCCGCCTTGATCCCCGCAACCCTCTCGTGTTCGACACACGCGAGCTGGGCCGGCGACCCGGCGCGCTGAAGCGGGTCTCCCGCTCCGTCCCCGCTCCCCAGGACCTCGGCATCGAGGTCATCGGTGTGCCCGAGGGCGCCGCGGTGGAGCTGGACCTCCGGCTCGAGTCGGTCATGGAAGGGGTGCTCGTCACAGGCACCGCCCGTGCACCGCTCACCGGGGAGTGCGTAAGGTGTCTGGAGCCGCTGGAGCGAGAGCTCGAAGCGGACTTCCAGGAGATGTTCTCCTACCCCGACGCCGACGCCCGGAGCCGCCACGCGGACACCGGCGACGACGCCGAGGACGATGAGGAGGACACGCTCTTCCTCGAGGACGACATGTTCGACCTCGAACCCGTGCTGCGGGACGCGGTGGTGCTCTCACTGCCGCTGCAGCCGGTGTGCCAGGAAGACTGCCCTGGCCTGTGCTCCGAGTGCGGGGCACGGCTGGCGGACGACCCGGACCACCACCACGACGCCGTCGACATCCGTTGGGCGGCACTGCAGGGACTCGCCGGTTCCGACCAGGACGGCGAGAAGGAAAACGCACCCCGTGCCAACGGGGATGACTCACAGGAGAAGTAGCCGTGGCTGTTCCGAAGCGGAAGATGTCGCGCAGCAACACGCGCCACCGCCGGTCGCAGTGGAAGGCTGCGGTCCCCACCCTGGTGGCATGCGCTAGCTGCCACGAGCCGAAGCTGCAGCACATCGCGTGCCCGAGCTGCGGCACCTACAACAAGCGCCAGGTCATCGCGGTCTGATCGGCGGGTGACAGGCTTCATGTCAGATGCCACTACGCCGTCCCGCAATCGCGGGAATGGATCGGCGCCGGCGGACACGGCCTCGTCTCACACGCTTCTGGAAGGGCGGCTCGGGTACACACTCGAGACCGCCCTTCTGGTGCGTGCGCTGACGCACCGGTCCTACGCGTACGAGAACGGCGGTCTTCCCACCAACGAGCGGCTGGAGTTCCTCGGGGACTCGGTCCTGGGTCTGGTGGTCACGGACACCCTCTACCGCATCCACCCCGACCTGCCCGAGGGCCAGCTGGCCAAGCTGCGGGCCGCGGTGGTCAACTCGAGGGCGCTGGCGGAGGTCGGCCGCGGCCTGGAGCTCGGCTCCTTCATCCGGCTCGGCCGGGGTGAAGAGGGCACGGGCGGCCGGGACAAGGCGTCGATCCTCGCGGACACCCTCGAAGCGGTCATCGGTGCGGTCTACCTCGACCAGGGCCTGGAGGCCGCTGCCGAGCTGGTGCACCGGCTCTTCGATCCGCTGATCGAGAAGTCCTCCAACCTCGGCGCAGGCCTGGACTGGAAGACCAGCCTCCAGGAGCTGACCGCCACCGAGGGTCTCGGGGTCCCCGAGTACCTGGTCTCCGAGACCGGTCCCGACCACGAGAAGACCTTCACGGCTGCTGCCCGCGTCGGTGGTGTCGCGTACGGCACCGGCACCGGCCGCAGCAAGAAGGAAGCGGAGCAGCAGGCGGCGGAGTCCGCCTGGCGCGCCATCAACAGCGCGGCGGAAGCCCGCGTGGCGGCCGAGAAGGCCGCCGCCGAATCCGGTGTGGTGCCGGGGGACGACACGTCCTCCGACAGCGTGCCGGGCACGGCGAACTGATACCCGGGCCGGCCCCTTTTTCTCTTCCCGTTCCCGTCCCGGAAGGAATGCCGTGCCCGAGCTGCCCGAGGTCGAGGTCGTCCGCAGTGGCCTGGAGCGCTGGGTCTGCGGGCGCACGGTCGCCGCGGTGGAGGTCCTGCACCCCCGGGCCGTACGCCGCCACCTCGCCGGGCCGGACGACTTCGCCGCCCAGCTGACCGGGCAGCGCCTCGGCCCCGCCCGGCGGCGGGGCAAGTACCTCTGGCTGCCCGTCGAGTCGCCCACGGACACGGGCGAAGCCCCGGCCCGGGCCGTCCTGGCCCACCTCGGCATGAGCGGACAGCTGCTCGTACAGCCCCAGGGCTCGCCCGACGAGAAGCACCTGCGCATCCGCGTCCGCTTCGCCGACGCCGAGGCGACCGAGCTGCGCTTCGTCGACCAGCGCACCTTCGGCGGGCTCTCGCTGCACGACACGGTGCCCGGGGACGTCGAGGGTCTTCCCGACGTCATCGCGCACATCGCCCGTGACCCCCTCGACCCCGCCTTCGACGACGACGCCTTCCACGCCGCGCTGCGCCGGCGCCGCACGACGATCAAGCGCGCGCTGCTCGACCAGTCGCTGATCAGCGGCGTGGGCAACATCTACGCCGACGAGGCGCTGTGGCGCACCCGGCTGCACTACGACCGGCCGACCGCGGGCCTGACCCGGCCGCGCACGGCCGAGCTGCTCACCCACATCCGCGAGGTCATGAACGAGGCCCTCGCCGCCGGCGGGACCAGCTTCGACGCGCTCTACGTCAATGTGAACGGCGAGTCGGGGTACTTCGACCGCTCGCTGGACGCCTACGGCCGGGAGGACGAGCCCTGCCGCCGCTGCGGCACGGCGATGCGCCGCCGGCCCTGGATGAACCGCTCCAGCTACTTCTGCCCGCGCTGCCAGCCCGCTCCGCGCCCCGCTCGATAGGCCCTAGCGCCCCGCGTCGTAGCGCTCCTGAGCCGCCAGGACCTCCGGCATCCGCTCCTCCAGCAGCTCGATCAGGCCCAGCAGCCGCTCGGCGGCCTCCCGCCCCAGCGGCGTCAGCCGGTAGTCCACCCGCGGAGGGTTGGTCTGCTGCGCCTCGCGGTGCACCAGCCCGTCACGCTCCAGTGCCTGGAGCGTCTGCGCCAGCATCTTCTCGCTGACGCCCTCCACCCGCCGGCGCAGCTCGTTGAAGCGCAGCGTGTCCTCGCGGAGCGCGCCGAGCGTGAGGCTGCCCCAGCGACCCGTGACGTGCCCCAGGGTCTCGCGCGCCGGGCAGCAGCGCGCGAAGACGTCGAAGGGCAGGTGCTCGTCCGGGCCGTCGTGCGTCGTCATGAGAACACCATACTGTGATGCAGCGCTAACCAACAGGTTGCGCTTTCTAAAAGTTAGTGCTTTCCTGTGGTCACCCATTCGGCGCAACCGCTTCCTGGAGCCCCCTGTGACCACGCCTGTCGTCTCCATCGCCTACCACTCCGGCTTCGGCCACACCGCCGTCCTCGCCGAGGCCGTCCGGACCGGTGCCGCCGAGGCCGGCGCGACCGTCAACCTGATCAACGTCGCCGAGATCACCGAGGCCCAGTGGGAGCAGCTCGACGCCTCCGACGCGATCGTCTTCGGCTCGCCCACCTACATGGGCACCGCCTCCGGCGCCTTCCACGTCTTCGCCGAGGCCACCTCCAAGCGCTGGTTCACCCGCGCCTGGCAGGACAAGCTGGCGGCCGGCTTCACCAACTCCGCCTCCAAGAGCGGCGACAAGCTGCACACCCTGCAGTTCTTCACCGTCCTCGCGGCCCAGCACGGCATGCACTGGGTGGGCCTCGGCGCCATGCCCGGCTGGAACAGCTCCACGGCCTCCGAGAACGACATCAACCGCCTCGGCTTCTTCCTGGGCGCCGGCGCCCAGACCAACAACGACCAGGGCCCCGAGGGCGTGCACAAGGCCGACATAGCCACCGCCGAGCTCCTCGGCCGCCGCATCGCCGAGCAGGCGCGGGTCTACGTCGCGGGCCGCGCCGCCCTCTGACGCACCCCGCCCGGCGCACCCCCGCCCCGGCCCGGACGGCCTCGAGACCGTCCGGCCGGGGCGGCTGCGTTCAGTAGCCGAAGTCCTGCGTCCAATAAGGGCCGTTGCCGCCGTGATGCACTCCGACGCCGATGCTCTTGTAGTCGCAGTTGAGGATGTTCGCCCGATGGCCGCTGCTGCGCATCCAGGCGTCCATCACCGTGTGCGCGTCCGGGTGGCCGCGCGCGATGTTCTCCCCGCCCAGGTTCCTGACGCCGCGTTTGGCGGCCCGGTCCCACGGCGTCCTGCCCTCCGGGTCGGTGTGGTCGAAGAACCCCCGCCTGGCCATGTCCTCACTGAAGGACTGGGCGAGGCGGTTGAGCTTGCCGCTCGCCCGCAGCGGACGGCAGCCCGCCTTCGCCCGCTCCGCGTTGACCAGGGACAGCACCAGGTGCGCCGCGGACGACCGGGGGTCGGCCAGCGTGCCGTGCACCTGCGCCAGGCCGTCGTCGGCGGCGGCCGCGGGGGAGTGGGGCTTCGCCGCCGTGCGGGCCGGCCGCGCGGCGGGGGCACCGTGCCGTGGATCGGCGCCGGCGAACCGGTCGGCGGGCGTGGCCGACGGCGACGCCGACGGCGGGGGCGCGGAGGCCGGGGCGGACGGCGGGCGTTCGGCCCCCCGGCTCGCCGGCACGGACTCGCGCAGACCGGCCTGGTCCACGCCGCCCGCCCGCGCCGCCCGGGCCCGCTGCCGCGGCTGCTCGCGCTGGTCCGCCCGGTCCGCCGGGGCGGCGGCCGGGCGGGAGTGCTGCTCGGGGGTCTCGGGCGGGCCGTCGGCCCGCACCTGTCCCGTCGTACCGGCGCCGGGGGAGTGCCCGGCGTCGCCGCCCACCGAGAAGACGCCGCTGGGCAGCAGTCCGGAGACCACCGCGACCGCGCCCATGGCCACGGCGGCGGACGCGCCCAGCAGCCCCGTGCGCCGGCCGGGCGCCGCGGCCTTGCCGCCCTTGGCCGTCTTGCCCACCTTGCCGGTCCTGCCACCGGCGTTGCCCGCCGCGCCCGCCCGGGTCCGCTTGGCCCGGTGCGGACTCCTGTGGCGTCCGGCACCGGGGGGAGCGGTGCGGACGACGGGGATGGGCTGGGTTACTGCTTCGGCCGGATCCTCGAGCTCGAACACTTCGGCCGACTCGCTCGTGAGGGGATCCCGGGCTTTCCGGGCATTCGCCACCGCTTCGTCAGCGGTCGCGCGGGCAGAGCGTCGATGGCGACCCATCCGCTGCCTTCCTTACGTGTTCGGCGTGAAAGTGCGTCACTCGTACGGGGGAGCCTTATTTGGGCGCGACTGTACGGCACGGTGTGCCGGGTCGAAGTGCTGCTTATGTAATTGGCCGGTTAACGTGCAGACATGAACGAAGATGTCCGCCTCACTGCGTGGGTCCGTGGTCATGTGCAAGGTGTCGGCTTCCGTTGGTTCACCCGGGCCAACGCATTGCGCATCGGGGAGCTGATCGGCTTCGCCTCCAACCTCGCCGACGGCCGGGTCCAGGTCGTCGCCGAGGGATCCCGTCAGGGGTGCGAACAGTTGCTCGACTGGCTCCAGAAGGGCGACACGCCCGGGCGCGTGGACGGCGTCACCGAGATCTGGGACACACCCAAGGGTGGATATGACGGCTTCGAGATCCGCTGATCGCACGACCGGGAAATCGCATTCCGACTCGATTCCGAAGGCCGGCCGCGGGGGATGACCTACGAACACATATGCCTTTGGCATATGTGTTCACTGGAAATTGCCTGATGGTTGCCAACTCGGCCGCATCGTGCAAGGCTGCCTCTCAACGGATGATCTCTACGCCCCTCGGGCCCCGGGAGCGGAATGCGGCGCGGTTTCTCCCGCGTGCACCCCCGGGACGCCCGTGGATACAGGGTGTGATCGTGTTGACCGTCAAACCATTTGGTGAGACTCTGGAAGCCCCGCGCACCTTAGCTGTTTGGCATTGAAACACCGCAGTATGTGATGGCAGACACCGCGGGTGCGAATCCCTCACGACCCACACCGCTACGGTCGGTCACTCAGTGTGGAGGACCATCCATCATGGCAAAGGCGCTTCTCGGTTACGTCGGCGGCTCCGACCCCCGAGTCCTCTCCGAGATGCGACGGCTCCAGCAGCGTGTCCAGGACCTCGAATCCGAGCTCATTCGGATGCAGGCCGAGAACGACGCGCTGGCTGCCGCCGCTCACCACGAGCTGCTCGACAGCATCGACGTAACCAAGGCGGAGCCTGCGCTCGCCTGATCGCGCTGCCCTGCCCCGGGGGCCCGGTCGGGCTGCACTGTCAGCCGCTTGAGAGTTGCAGTTGCAAGGGACGCTTCGGCGTCCCTTCGTCGTTTCCGGAGAATCGCCAGATTTCCCCCGTCGCCTCCTACGGATGATGTGCCCGGCACGTTCCCGGGTGAAACCGAGATGAACGGTAGAGTCCTACCGCGTGCACCTCAAGAGCCTGACCCTGCGCGGGTTCAAATCCTTCGCCTCTGCCACCACCCTGCGCTTCGAACCCGGCATCACCTGTGTCGTGGGTCCCAACGGTTCCGGTAAGTCCAATGTCGTCGACGCCCTTTCCTGGGTCATGGGCGAGCAGGGCGCCAAGTCGCTGCGCGGCGGCAAGATGGAGGACGTCATCTTCGCCGGGACGACCGGCCGCCCCCCGCTGGGCCGCGCCGAGGTCTCGCTGACCATCGACAACTCCGACGGCGCGCTCCCCATCGAGTACGCCGAGGTCACCATTACGCGGATCATGTTCCGCAACGGCGGCAGCGAATACCAGATCAACGGGGACACCTGCCGGCTCCTGGACATCCAGGAGCTGCTCTCCGACTCCGGCATCGGCCGCGAGATGCACGTCATCGTCGGCCAGGGCCAGCTCGACTCCGTCCTGCACGCCGACCCCATGGGCCGCCGCGCCTTCATCGAGGAGGCCGCCGGCGTCCTCAAGCACCGCAAGCGCAAGGAGAAGGCGCTGCGGAAGCTGGACGCGATGCGCGCCAACCTCGCCCGCGTCCAGGACCTCACCGACGAGTTGCGGCGCCAGCTCAAGCCGCTCGGCCGGCAGGCCGCCGTGGCCCGCCGGGCCGCCGTCATCCAGGCCGACCTGCGCGACGCCCGGCTGCGGCTGCTCGCCGACGACCTGGTCGCCCTGCGCGAGGCCCTGCGCACCGAGATCGCCGACGAGGCCGCCCTCAAGAGCCGCAAGGAGGCCGCCGAGGCCGAGCTGCGCACGGCCGCCCAGCGCGAGGCGGCGCTGGAGGAGCAGGTCCGCGAGCTGACCCCGCGCCTGGCCCGGGCCCAGCAGACCTGGTACGAACTCTCCCGCCTGGCCGAGCGGGTGCGCGGCACGGTGAGCCTCGCGGACGCCCGCGTCGTCAGCGCCACCACCGCCCCCGAGGAGGAGCGGCGCGGCCGCGACCCGGAGGACCTCGAGCGGGAGGCCGTCCGCATCCGCGAACAGGAAGCGGAGCTCGAAGCCGCCCTGGAGGCCGCGAGCCGGGCCCTGGAGGACACCGCCGAGCACCGCGCCGACCTCGAACGCCGGCTCGCCGAGGAGGAACGCCGCCTGCGCGACGCCGCCCGCGCCATCGCCGACCGCCGCGAACAGCTCGCCCGGCTGCACGGCCAGGTCACCGCGGCCCGCGGCCGGGCTGCCTCGGCCGAGGCCGAGATCGGCCGCCTCGCGGCCGCCCGCGACGAGGCGGCCGAGCGGGCCGCGGCCGCACAGGAGGAGTACGAGCGCCACCAGGCCGAGGCCGACGGTGCCGACGCGGACGACGCCGAGCTGACCGGCCGTCACGAGAGCGCCAAGGCCGCCCTCGCCGACGCCTCGGCCGCCCTCGAAGCCGCCCGGGAGGAGGCGACCGAGGCCGAGCGCCGCCGGGCGGCGATCACCGCCCGTCACGACGCCTTGGCCCTGGGCCTGCGCCGCAAGGACGGCACGGGCGCGCTCCTGTCGGCGAAGGAACGATTGGGCGGACTCCTCGGCCCGGCCGCGGAACTCCTGTCCGTCACCCCGGGTTACGAACTTCCCGTCGCCGCCGCGCTGGGCGCCGCGGCGGACGCGCTCGCCGCCACGAGCCCCTCCGCCGCCGCCGAGGCCCTGCGCCTGTTGAAGAAGGAGGACGCCGGCCGCGCGGTCCTGCTGCTCACCGGGGCCCCCGAGGAGGCCCCGGAACCGCCCGGCCCGCACCGGAGTGCCGCCGAACTCGTGCGCGCCCCCCTCGAACTGCGGCCCGCCGTGCGCCGGCTCCTGCGCGGCATCGTGGTCGTCGACACCCTCGAGGACGCCGAGGACCTCGTCACCTCGCACCCCGCGCTGACGGCCGTGACGGCCGAGGGCGACCTGCTCGGCGCCCACTTCGCACAGGGAGGCTCCAGCGGAGCGCCCAGCCTGCTGGAGGTCCAGGCGGCCGTCGACGAGGCGGCGGCCGAGCTGACCGCACTCGACGCGCGTTGCACCGCCCTGAACGCGCGGCGGCACGACGCCGAGGAGCACCGCGCCCGCTGCGCCGCGCTCATGGAGGAGCTCGGGGCCCGGCGCAGCGCCGCCGACCGGGACAGGTCGCAGGCCGCCCAGGCCCTCGGCCGGCTCGCCGGAGCGGCCCGGGCCGCCGCCGGCGAGGCCGAGCGGACGGCCGCGGCCGCCGACCGCGCCCGGGAGGCCCTGGCCCGTGCCACCGAGGAGGCCGAGGAGCTGGCCGGGCGCCTGGCGGCGGCCCAGGAGCGGACTTTCGACGAGGACGGCGCGGACGAGCCCGACACGTCCGTACGCGACCGCCTCGCCGCCGACGGGGCCAACGCGCGGCAGACCGAGATGGAGGCCCGGCTCCAGGTCCGTACGCACGAGGAGCGCGTGAAGGCGCTCTCCGGCCGGGCGGACGCCCTGGACAGGGCGGCCCGGGCCGAGCGCGAGGCGCGCGAGCGCGCCGAGCGGCGCCGGACCCGGCTGCGTCACGAGGCCGAGGTCGCGGCGGCCGTCGCCGCCGGAGCCCGTCAGCTGCTGGCGCACGTCGAGGTCTCGCTCGTGCGGGCCGACGAGGAGCGGCGGGCGGCGGAGGCCGCCAAGGCCGAGCGGGAGGTCGAGCTGACCGCCGGCCGCGACCGGGCGCGCGAGCTGAAGAGCGAGCTGGACAAGCTCACGGACTCGGTCCACCGGGGCGAGGTGCTGGGCGCCGAGAAGCGGCTGCGGATCGAACAGCTGGAGACCAGGGCCCTGGAGGAGCTCGGCGTCGAGCCGGCCGGCCTGGTCGCCGAGTACGGCCCCGACCAGCCCGTGCCCCCCTCGCCCCCGGCGGAGGGCGAGGAGCTGCCCGAGGACCCGGACCACCCCCGCAACCGGCCCGTCCCCTACGACAGGGCCGAGCAGGAGAAGCGCCTCAAGGCCGCCGAGCGGGCCTACCAGCAGCTGGGCAAGGTCAACCCGCTCGCCCTGGAGGAGTTCGCGGCGCTGGAGGAGCGCCACAAGTTCCTCTCGGAGCAGCTCGAGGACCTGAAGAAGACCCGCAGCGACCTCCTCCAGGTGGTCAAGGACGTCGACAAGCGGGTGGAGGAGGTCTTCACCGCGGCGTACCACGACACGGCCCGCGAGTTCGAGGGCGTCTTCTCCCGCCTCTTCCCCGGTGGCGAGGGCCGCCTGGTCCTCACCGACCCGGACGACATGCTCGCCACGGGCGTGGACGTCGAGGCCCGTCCGCCGGGCAAGAAGGTCAAGCGCCTGTCCCTGCTCTCCGGCGGCGAGCGCTCCCTCACCGCCGTGGCCCTCCTCGTGGCGATCTTCAAGGCCCGCCCGAGCCCGTTCTACGTCATGGACGAGGTCGAAGCGGCCCTGGACGACACCAACCTCCAGCGTCTGATCGCCATCATGAAGGAGCTCCAGGAGAGCTCCCAGCTCATCGTGATCACTCACCAGAAAAGGACCATGGAGGTCGCCGACGCGCTCTACGGAGTGTCCATGCAGGGCGACGGAGTGTCGAAGGTGATCAGTAGCCGGCTCGGCTAAATCAAGATCACTTCAAGTGTTGAACTCAACCTGGTCAAAACCTGGGAGAAACTTCTTCGTCACGTTCTATTGACTTCGAAAAATGAAGACGTAGGGTCTCCCACGTTGCTTACGCCTTCAAGTGGTGGGCGCTTTGATCTTGTGCCCCACTGGAATGGCCACCCCCTCACCCCGGCAACGTGGCCGGGCCCCAGGAGTACACGTTGACCAGCACTGCGACGGCGCCGGGGACGGAGGGCCGCAAGGCCCAGCCCGACCACCTCGGCCATGTCATCTTCATCACCGCGGCCGCGGCCATGGGTGGCTTCCTCTTCGGCTACGACAGCTCCGTGATCAACGGCGCCGTCGAGGGCATCCGCGGGAAGTACGACATCGGCTCCGCCGCCCTGGCCCAGGTCATCGCCATCGCGCTGATCGGCTGCGCCATCGGTGCCGCCACGGCGGGCCGCCTCGCGGACCGCATAGGCCGCATCCGCGTCATGCAGATCTCCGCGACGCTCTTCACCATCAGCGCCGTCGGCTCGGCGCTGCCCTTCGCCCTGTGGGACCTCGCCTTCTGGCGCGTCCTCGGCGGCATCGCGATCGGCATGGCCTCGGTCATCGGCCCGGCCTACATCGCCGAGGTCTCCCCGCCCGCCTACCGCGGCCGTCTCGGCGCGTTCCAGCAGGCCGCGATCGTCATCGGCATCGCCGTCTCGCAGCTGGTCAACTGGGGCATCCTCAACGTCGCCGACGGCGACCAGCGCGGTGACGTCATGGGCATCGAGGCCTGGCAGGTCATGCTCGGCGTCATGGTCGTCCCGGCCGTCCTCTACGGCCTGCTGTCCTTCGCGATCCCCGAGTCGCCCCGCTTCCTGATCTCGGTCGGCAAGACCGAGAAGGCCAAGCAGGTCCTGGCCGACGTCGAGGGTCACACCGTCGACCTCGACAAGCGCGTCGCCGAGATCGAGCACGCCATGAAGAGCGAGCAGAAGTCCACCTTCAAGGACCTGCTCGGCGGCCGCTTCGGCTTCCTGCCGATCGTCTGGGTCGGCATCGGCCTCTCGGTCTTCCAGCAGTTCGTCGGCATCAACGTCGCGTTCTACTACTCCTCGACGCTGTGGCAGTCGGTGGGCGTGAACCCGGAGAGCTCGTTCTTCTACAGCTTCACCACGTCGATCATCAACATCGTCGGCACCGTGATCGCGATGGTCCTCGTGGACCGCATCGGCCGCAAGCCGCTCGCGCTCGTCGGCTCCGTGGGCATGGCCCTCTCCCTCGCCCTCGAGGCCTGGGCCTTCGCCTCCAAGACGGCGGACGGCACCCTGCCGACCACGCAGGGCACGGTGGCCCTCATCGCGGCCCACGCCTTCGTCCTCTTCTTCGCGCTCTCCTGGGGCGTCGTGGTCTGGGTCTTCCTGGGCGAGATGTTCCCCAACCGCATCCGCGCCGCGGCGCTCGGCGTCGCCGCGTCCGCCCAGTGGGTGGCGAACTGGGCCATCACGGCCAGCTTCCCGAGCCTCGCGGACTGGAACCTCTCCGGTGCGTATGTCATTTACGCGGTCTTCGCCGTGCTCTCGATTCCCTTCGTGCTCAAGTACGTGAAGGAGACCAAGGGCAAGGCGCTGGAGGAGATGGGCTAACCCCCCCCGCCGCCCCTCTCCTCGAAAGGGCGCTGCCCCCGGCTACGGCTGGGGGCAGCGCCCTTTCTGTGTGCGCCTGCGGCGCACAGCGGGTGGTGCGGCCCGGTGGTCGGGTTTGTGCCCACCCGTTCCGCCCTGCGGAACGATTGCCCACAAACGGGTGGCGGGGCGATTGCCCACCCCGCCCCCGGCACCACGAGACGCCCCAGGGCCAGGGCGCACAAACGAAGAGGGCCCCCGAACAGGGGGCCCTCATCAACCAGCGGAAAGCGGTCAGCGCTTACGCGGCGGCAACCTTCTCGCGCTCCGCGCCAGAGGCCTCAACAGCCGCCTCGTTCTCGCGAGGCACCGGCAGCACCGCCATCAGCGCCGCCGAGATCACGATGGTGGCCGCCCAGCCCAGCCCGTACTTGCCGACGAACGTGCCGGACAGCGGCCCGCTGAACCAGTCGCACTTCGTGAAGCAGAGGCCCGCCGCCAGCGCCACGGCCCACGCCGTCATCGCCTGCCAGCAGAAGCCGCCCACGTACCAGTACCGGCTCGTACGACCGGTGTCCATCAGCCCCTCGGCGTCGTACCGGACGGCCCGCGCCCGGCGCCGCGCCATGTCGACGGCGTAGACGCCGATCCACGCGGAGAAGGAGACGGCCAGCAGGATCAGGAACGTGATGAAGGAGCTGAGGAAGCTCTTCGCGACGAGCATCAGCAGCAGACCGCCCACCAGGGAGATCATCGCGTTGATGCTGACGGCCATCGCCCGCGGCAGCTTGACGCCCATGGTCTGGGCGGTGAAGCCGGCCGAGTACATCGAGAGGCTGTTGATCAGCAGCATGCCCACGATCGCGGTGGCCAGGTACGGAACCGCCAGCCACGTCGGCAGGATGTCACCGAGGAAGGACACCGGGTCCGGTGCGTCGGCGAGCTCGGGCGTGGCCACGGCCATCACGGCGCCCATGAGAACCATCGGCACCATCACCAGACCGGCACCGGAGACGGTCGCCCCGACGATCTTCTTGCCCGACGCGGCGTGCGGCAGGTACCGCGCGAAGTCGGGGCCGGTCGGCACCCAGCTGATGCCGCCGGCCGCGATGGTCCCGATGCCGGCGATCATCATCGCGGTCGTACCGGCCGGCTTGGAGAAGACCTCGTCCCACTTGATGTGCACGATCAGATAGCCGAGCACCAGCACGCTGAAGATGCCGAAGAGGTACGTCGACCACTGGTTGCACACGTTGAGCGCCTTGCGCCCCATGCCGCTCACCAGGAACGTGCAGGCGACGAAGACGAACAGCGTGACGACGATCAGCGGGGTGTTGCTCTTCACGCCGAGGAGCAGATCGAGAACGGTGAGCACCGCGTACGCGCCCGTGACCGCGTTGATCGTCTCCCAGCCGAAGCGGGCGACCCACAGGATCGCGCCCGGGAAGAGGTTCCCGCGCACTCCGAACGTGGCCCGGGAGAGCATCGCGCCGGGCGCGCCGCCCCACTTGCCGGACACGGACAGCACGCCGACGAGCCCGAACGACACGAGCGCGGCACACGCCGCGACGATCAGGACCTGCCAGAAGTTCAGGGCGTTGAAGACGATCAGCGCCGCGCCCATGGTGAGCAGCAGAACGCTGATGTTGGCGGCGACCCAGGTCGGGAAGAGCTCCCGGACCCGGCCGTGCCGCTCGTGGTCGGGTACGGGCTCGATGCCGCGGGTCTCGATGGCGCTTCCGGCGCCGGCGGCGCCTTCGGGGCTGGACACGTTGGCGCCGTCGGCAGCGTTGTCCATGGTGGGGGCCATATCGGGGGCTCCGTGCGGGGTGTGACAGGGCGGGGCCTGGGCAGAAAGGGACGTTGGGACTCTACGCGCGTCGCGTGAGCCCACGCCATCGTACTTTGATCTAACTTTGGCCGGTTAGTGCCGTTAGTCCTTGTCGTAAAGCACGAACAGCGCCGTCCCGACGGCACTGCGGCGCCCGGCGCCCGAGGTGTCCGATACTGGGTGCGTTATGGAAATCGTCATCCTTGCTGTAGTCATCGCTGTGGTCGCGCTCGGCGCGATCAGCGGGCTCGTGGTCAGCAGCCGCAAGAAGAAGCAGCTGCCCCCCGCTCCGCCGAGCAGCCCGTCCGTCACCGCGCCGCCCGCCGAGCCGCACGTCGGCGAGGAGGCCGAGACCCCGCGCGCGGAACCGCGCCGCACCGTCGAAGAGGTCGAGCTCCCCGAGGCCCCCGCCGCGGAGGAGACCGCTCCCGCCGTCGAGCCGGAGACCGCGGCCCCGGCCCCGGCCGCACCAGAGATCGAGGTCCCGGAGCCCACCGCCGGCCGCCTCGTACGGCTGCGCGCCCGGCTCTCCCGCTCGCAGAACTCCCTCGGCAAGGGTCTGCTGACCCTGCTCTCCCGTGAGCACCTCGACGAGGACACCTGGGAGGAGATCGAGGACACCCTGCTCACCGCCGACGTCGGCGTCGCGCCGACGCAGGAACTGGTGGAGCGGCTGCGCGAGCGCGTGAAGGTGCTCGGCACCCGCACGCCCGAGGAGCTGCGCGCCCTGCTCCGCGAGGAGCTGCTGACCCTCATCGGCACCGACTTCGACCGCAGCGTCCACACCGAGCCGGGTGTGGGCGTGAACGGTGAGGAGAAGCCCGGCGTCGTCATGGTCGTCGGCGTCAACGGCACCGGCAAGACCACCACCACCGGCAAGCTCGCCCGTGTGCTCGTCGCCGACGGCAAGTCCGTCGTCCTGGGCGCGGCGGACACCTTCCGCGCCGCCGCCGCCGATCAGCTCCAGACCTGGGGCGAGCGCGTGGGCGCCCGCACGGTCCGCGGCCCCGAGGGCGGCGACCCGGCGTCGATCGCCTTCGACGCGGTCAAGGAGGGCATCGCCGAGAACGCCGACGTCGTGCTCGTCGACACCGCCGGCCGGCTGCACACCAAGACCGGGCTCATGGACGAGCTCGGCAAGGTCAAGCGCGTCGTGGAGAAGCACGGCTCGGTCGACGAGGTGCTGCTGGTCCTGGACGCCACCACCGGTCAGAACGGCCTGGTGCAGGCGCGCGTCTTCGCCGAGGTCGTGAACATCACCGGCATCGTCCTCACCAAGCTGGACGGCACCGCCAAGGGCGGCATCGTCGTGGCGGTCCAGCGCGAGCTGGGCGTCCCGGTCAAGCTCGTGGGCCTGGGCGAGGGCGCGGACGACCTGGCGCCCTTCGAGCCCGAGGCGTTCGTGGACGCCCTCATCGGCGACTGACGGGCACGACGCCCGCAGCAGCAGGCAGAAGAAAGGGCCCCCGTCGCAGGTGCAGCTGCGACGGGGGCCCTTTCGTATACGGGGTCGGGCCCCCGGACCCGCCGGGCGTCAGCCGGCGCCCGCGGAGCGGTGGCAGACGTACGCCAGCGTCCCCAGCAGCAGCCGCGCCTCCGGCGGGCGCCCCGCCGTGTCCAGCGTCGGCGGCAGCAGCCAGCGCATCGGGCCCAGGCCCGCGAAGTCGGACGGCGGCGCGGTGATGTGGTCGCCGTGGCCCAGGCCGTGCAGGTCGAGCCGGGCGTCGTCCCACCCCATGCGGTACAGGAGCTGGGGGAGTTCCGCGGCGGCGCCGGGGGCGACGAAGAACAGCGCGCGGCCGTGCGGGGTGAGGGCCACGGGCCCCAGCGGCACCCCCATCCGCTCCAGCCGTGCCAACGCGTGCCGGCCCGCCGCCTCCGCGACCTCCAGTACGTCGAACGAGCGGCCGACGGGCAGCAGCACGGCCGCGCCGGGCACCTCGGCCCAGGCCGCCGCGGCCTCGTCCAGCGTGGAGCCGGCCTTGACGGGAGGGGCGAACGAGAGCGGGTGGGCTCCGGGCGAGGGGCACTCGGCGGCGCCGCACGAGCAGCTGACCCGGCTGCCGCGCGAGGCCCGGGCGCCGGGAACGACGTCCCACCCCCACAGGCCGGTGTACTCCGCGACCGTCGTCACGGACTCGGACGCGCGGCCCCGACGCCGAGAGCCCGAGCGCAGATCCCGGATGCCGCCGATTGTGAAGCCCATGCCCCCTCCAACGGGTCGTGCTCGCAGTTGGTTACGTGTCGGAGTGTCTCGGACACGGACGGTCGCCGACCCATGCCGCGAGGCGGCGCGGCGGTGCGCGACCGGTGGTGCGCCGCGAGACGCGCGCCGTGGCGTACATCCATTCACCTTCTCGCCGGTTTCCTCGTGTTCGTTCCGTGTCAAGTCAATCGCGATGCGGGCGGAAGGAGTTCATTCGTTGGGGTGGCGAATGGTGGCGTTTACTGGACTGCCCTCGCGGGAGCGGTGATCGTAGGATTACTTTCGGTACATGGGCCCTGCCGGACAAGCGGCCGCAAAGCGCGGCAAGCTGTTGGCGGTTCGCGCGTAGACGTGCGGATGCACGCTATGGATGTGGTTGCACACGTGGATGTCGAGGCACGTCATGGGTGCAGACGCGTAGACGCAGAGTTTTCGGATGGGGGCGTTCCCGTGAGCGGCAATGTCAGTGGTACCGGTGGTGCCGACAGGGCTGATAAGGCCGAGAAGCGCCCCAACGAGCAGCTGAACTCCTGGTTCCTGCGCAGCGGATGGTCGAAGGGCGAGCTGGCGCGGCAGGTGAACCGCAGGGCCCGGCAGCTGGGCGCCCATCACATCAGCACCGACACCTCCCGCGTACGCCGCTGGCTGGACGGCGAACAGCCGCGCGAGCCGATTCCGAAGATCCTCTCCGAGCTGTTCTCCGAGCGCTTCGGCTGTGTGGTGGGCGTCGAGGACATCGGGCTGCGCGCCGCCCACCAGTCGCCCTCCGTGTCGGGCGTCGACCTGCCCTGGGCGGCCCCGCAGACCGTGGAGCTGTTGAGCGAGTTCTCCCGCAGCGACCTGATGCTGGCCCGCCGCGGCTTCCTCGGGACCTCGCTCGCGCTGTCCGCCGGCCCCGCCCTCATCGAGCCCATGCAGCGCTGGCTGGTGCCCGGCACCCCCGGCCGCGAGAGCGCGGGCCCGTCGGACCGGGAGCGCCCCCGCCGCTCCCGGCTCTCCGCCCCGGAGCTGGAGCTGCTGGAGTCCACGGCCGTGATGTTCCGGCAGTGGGACGCCCAGTGCGGCGGCGGCCTGCGCCGCAAGGCCGTGGTGGGGCAGCTCCACGAGGTCACCGACCTGCTGCAGGAGCCCCAGCCCGAGGACACCTCCCGGCGGCTGTTCCAGGTCGCCGCCGAACTGTCCCAGCTCGCGGGCTGGATGAGCTACGACATCGGGCTGCACCCCACCGCCCAGAAGTACTTCGTGCTGGCCCTGCACGCCGCCAAGGAGGCCGGCAACCGCCCCCTGGGCTCGTACATCCTCTCCAGCATGAGCCGCCAGATGATCCACCTGGGCCGCCCGGACGACGCCCTGGAGCTCATCCACCTCGGGCAGTACGGATCGCGGGAGACGGCCACCCCCCGGACGCAGGCCATGTTGTATGCGATGGAGGCCCGCGCGTACGCCAACATGGGCCAGCCCGCGAAGGTCAAGCGCGCGGTGAGCATGGCGGAGGACTGCTTCGGCGACTGCGAGCCGGGCGACGGCGACCCCGACTGGATCCGGTTCTTCTCCGAAGCCGAGCTCAACGCCGAGAACGCCCACTCCTTCCGCGACCTCGCCTACGTGGCCGGCCGCAGCCCCACCTACGCCTCGCTGGCGCGCCCCAAGATGGAGCGGGCCGTCGAGCTGTTCGAGCAGGACAACGAACACCAGCGTTCGTATGCGCTCAACCTCATCGGCATGGCCACCGTGCACCTGCTGGAGCGCGAGCCGGAAGAGGGCGCCGTCATGGCCGGGAAGGCGCTGAGGATCGCCAAGCAGGTGCGGTCCGAGCGCGTCAGCAACCGCCTGCGCAAGACCGTCGACAATGCCGTCCGCGAATTCGGCGACGTCGCCGAGGTCGTGCAGCTCACCGAGCAACTCGCCGTCCACCTGCCGGAATCCGCCGAGGCCGCCCACGCGGTCTGAGCCGTCCGGCCCCCGTACCCGGCCGCGGTGACCCTCCCGTACCGCCCGACTCGGCCCCCCACGCCAGGTCACTCCGGAGGGTCGCCGCGGTCGGTTGTTCCCGTCGCGAGCCGTCCCGGGGGACGGCTCGCGCGGCCGTCCCGCCGTTCATCGGCGCGTAACACGTCCCCCCTCATCGTCACGGCCGCGAAACAACCCGTGGCGTCGGCTGAAACCGTGCCGCGCGAGCCTCGTGGCGACACCGGCCCACTGGGAAGACCGGCCCGCACGGGGGCACGGGCCGCGGCCACGAGGAGACGTCGACATTGAATGGCGCAGATACCGCATTCGTATTGATCAGTGCCGCGCTCGTGATGCTGATGACACCGGCCCTGGCCTTCTTCTACGGCGGCATGGTGCGGGTCAAGAGCGCGCTCAACATGCTGATGATGTCGTTCATCTCGCTCGGCATCGTCAGCGTCCTGTGGGTGCTCTTCGGGTACTCGCTGGCCTTCGGCGATGACCTCGGCGCCGGACTCCTGGGCAACCTCGACCACATCGGCTTCAAGGGCATCAGCCCCGAGACCCTCACCGGCGGCAAGGAGGGCATTCCGGTCCTGGCCTTCGCCCTCTTCCAGCTGATGTTCGCCGTCCTCACCCCCGCCCTGATGAGCGGCGCCCTCGCGGACCGCGTGAAATTCAGCGCCTGGGCGCTGTTCATCACGCTCTGGGTGACGATCGTCTACTTCCCCGTCGCCCACTGGGTCTGGCAGGCCGACGGCTGGCTCTTCAAGCTCAAGGTGATCGACTTCGCCGGCGGTACGGCCGTCCACATCAACGCCGGCATCGGCGCGCTCGCCGCCGTCCTGGTCGTCGGCAAGCGCATCGGCTTCAAGAAGGACCCCATGCGCCCCCACAACCTGCCGCTGGTGATCCTCGGCGCGGGGCTGCTGTGGTTCGGCTGGTTCGGCTTCAACGCCGGCTCGGCGCTCGCCGCCAACGGCGTCGCCGCCAACATGGCCATGAACACCCAGGTCGCCACGGGCGCCGCCATGCTCGGCTGGCTCGCCTACGAGCGCATCAAGCACGGCGCCTTCACCACCCTCGGCGCGGCCTCCGGCGCCGTCGCCGGACTGGTCGCCATCACCCCGGCCGGCGCGGCCGTCAACGCCTTCGGCGCCATCCTCATCGGCCTCGTCGCCGGCGCCGTCTGCTCCTGGGCCGTCGGCCTGAAGTTCAAGCTCGGCTTCGACGACTCCCTCGATGTCGTCGGCGTCCACCTCGTCGGCGGCATCATCGGCACCCTGCTCGTCGGCCTCCTGGCCACCGGCGGCGTCGGCGGCCTGACCCAGCTCGGCCGCCAGGCCGCCGGGGCGTTCTCCGTCCTGGCCTACTCCTTCACCGTCTCCTGGGTGCTTGCCAAGCTCGTCGACAAGCTGATCGGCTTCCGGGCGAGCGAGGAGGACGAGCTCAGCGGCGTCGACCAGGCCTACCACGCCGAAACCGCGTACGACTTCAGCGCCGTGGGCGGCGCCGCGGCCGGCCGCGGGTCGACGCCCGCCCCCGCGCAGCAGACCCGGAACAAGAAGGTGGACGCATGAAGCTCATCACCGCGGTCGTCAAACCGCACCGGTTCGAGGACGTCAAGAAGGCGCTGCAGGCCTTCGGCGTCAAGGGCCTGACCGTCACCCAGGCCAGCGGCTACGGACGCCAGCGCGGCCACACCGAGGTCTACCGCGGCGCCGAGTACGAGATCGACCTCGTACCCAAGATCCGCATCGAGATCCTCGCCGAGGACGACGACGCCGACGACATCATCGACGTCCTCGTCGCGGCCGCCCGCACCGACAAGATCGGCGACGGCAAGGTGTGGGTCGTCCCGGTCGAGACGGTCGTCCGCGTCCGCACCGACGAACGCGGCGCGGACGCGCTCTGAGCACAGGGGAAGGGGCCTGACATGACGCGGACCGAGGCCGCCGCCACCGACCCGGAATCCGGCGGCTACGCCGCGGCCCGGCTGCGGCTCCTGCACGAGGAGTCCCTGTCCGGACCACCGCTGCGGGCGGAGCTCGCCCGGCTCACCGACCGGTGGCTGAGCGGGCTCCTGGGCCCCTCCCAGGGCGTCGCGCTCGTGGCCGTCGGCGGCTACGGGCGCGGCGAGCTCTCCCCGCGCAGCGACCTCGACGTCCTCCTCCTGCACGACGGCAGGACCGGCGCCCCCGGCATCGCCGCCGTCGCCGACCGCGTCTGGTACCCCGTCTGGGACATGGGCCTGGCCCTCGACCACTCCGTCCGCACCCCCGCCGAGGCCCGCAAGACCGCCTCCGGCGACCTCAAGGCCCACCTCGGCCTCCTCGACGCCCGCCACATCGCCGGCGACGCGGACCTGACCGGCGCCCTGCGCACCGCCGCCTACGAGGACTGGCGCGCCCAGGCCCCGGCCCGCCTGCCGGAGCTGCGCGAGCTGTGCGAGGAACGCGGCCGCCGCCAGGGCGAGCTGCGGTTCCTGCTGGAGCCCGACCTGAAGGAGGCGCGCGGCGGACTGCGCGACGCCACCGCACTGCGCGCCGTCGCCGCCTCCTGGCTCGCCGACGCCCCCCGCGAGGGCCTCGAACACGCCCGCTCCCTCCTTCTGGACACCCGCGACGCCCTCCACCTGACCACCGGCCGGGCCACCGACCGGCTCGCACTCCAGGAACAGGCCGAAGTCGCCGCCGGCCTAGGCCTCGCCGACGCCGACGCGCTGCTGCGCGGCGTGTACGAGGCCGCCCGCACCGTCTCCTACGCCGCCGACGTCACCTGGCGCGAGGTGGGCCGGGTGCTGCGGTCGCGCTCCGGACGGCCCCGGCTGCGCCGCATCCTCGGCGGCCGCGGCGGCCGGGGCGGCTTCGTCGAGCCCGAGCGGATCCCGCTCGCCGAAGGCGTCGTCGAACAGGACGGCGAAGTCGTCCTGGCCCGCACCGCCCGCCCCGACCGCGACCCCGTGCTGCCCCTGCGCGCGGCCGCGGCCGCCGCCCAGGCGGGGCTGCCGCTGTCCCGGCACGCCGTGCGGCGCATGGCCGCCGCCGTCCCGCTGCCGCTGCCCTGGCCCGCGGAGGCCCGCGAACAGCTCGTCACCCTCCTCGGAGCGGGCGAGTCCACGGTGGCCGTCTGGGAAGCCCTGGAGGCCGAGGGCCTGGTCTCCCGGCTGCTGCCCGAATGGGAGCACGTCCGCTGCCGCCCGCAGCGCAACCCCGTGCACCGCTGGACCGTCGACCGGCACCTGATCGAGACGGCCGCGCGCGCCTCGGCCCTCACCCGCCGCGTCGGCCGCCCCGACCTGCTGCTCGTCGCCGCGCTCCTGCACGACATCGGCAAGGGGCGCCCCGGCGACCACAGCGCGGTCGGCGAGAGACTCGCCCGCGCCATCGCCCCCCGCCTCGGCTTCGACGGCGCCGACACGGCCGTCCTCGCCACGCTCGTACGCCACCACCTCCTGCTCGCCGAGACCGCCACCCGCCGCGACCTCGACGACCCCGCCACCATCCGTGCGGTCACGGACGCGGTCGGCTGCGCCGGGACCCTGGAACTGCTGCACGCGCTGACCGAGGCCGACGCCCTGGCCACGGGACCGGCGGCGTGGAGCGACTGGCGGGCCTCGCTGGTGGCCGAGCTGGTCCGGCGCGCGGCCGCGGCCCTGGCCGGGGAGCCGGTGGCGGCCCGCACGGAGCCGGCGGCGCCGACGGCCCGGGAGGAGGCGCTGGCGGCCGAGGCGCTGCGCACGGCGGGGCCCGTGGTGGAGCTGAGCGCGCCCCCGGAGGGCGTCGGCGACACCCTGGAGCTGACCGTCGCCGTCCCCGACCAGCCCGGCGTCCTGCCGGCGACGGCCGGCGTCCTCGCCCTGCACCGCCTGACCGTCCGCACGGCGGAGCTGCGCGGCCTCGGCGGCGCCCTGCTGCTGAACTGGCGCGTGGCGGCCGAGTACGGCGCACCGCCGGATGCCGCGCTGCTGCGCGGCGACCTCGTCCGCGCCCTGGACGGCTCGCTGGACATCGCGGGACGCCTCGCCGAGCGCGAGGCCGCCTACGGCCGGCGGCGCAGGGGAGCGGCGCACGCGCCGGCGCGGGTGACGATCGCGCCCGGCGGCTCGCAGGTCGCGACGGTGCTCGAGGTACGGGCCCAGGACGCCCCCGGGCTGCTGCACCGCATCGGGCGGGCACTGGACGAGGCGGACGTATGGGTGCGCAGCGCGCACGTGAGCACGCTGGGGGCGAACGTGGTGGACGCGTTCTATGTGACGGACGCGGACGGGGCGCCGCTGGCGGGGGACGAGGCCGTGGCCGTGGCACAGCGCGTGGAGGGGGCGTTGGACCGGGGGACGGGGTGAGGGTTCGCCGTCCCCGTACGACGGGCGCCTGGGCGGCGCCCGGAGGTCGTCGGTTTCACCGGATTCGGCAGGCGAGGGCGTCGCGCTTGCCGGGCCGGATACCCTGGGTGCGACTGACCCGCCCCCGACCCGAGGATCTGCGACCGCCGTGTTCGACACTCTTTCCGATCGCCTCGCAGCGACTTTCAAGAACCTTCGCGGCAAGGGGCGCCTCAGCGAGGCGGACATCGATGCCACGGCGCGCGAGATCCGCATCGCCCTCCTCGAGGCCGACGTGGCGCTGCCCGTCGTCCGCGCGTTCATCAAGCAGGTCAAGGAGCGCTCGCTCGGCGCCGAGGTCTCGCGGGCCCTCAACCCGGCCCAGCAGATCATCAAGATCGTCAACGAGGAGCTCATCGGCATCCTCGGCGGCGAGACCCGCCGTCTGCGCTTCGCCAAGACCGCGCCGACCGTCATCATGCTCGCCGGTCTGCAGGGTGCCGGTAAGACCACGCTCGCCGGAAAGCTCGGCCACTGGCTGAAGGCGCAGGGCCACGCCCCCCTGCTCGTCGCCTGTGACCTGCAGCGCCCCAACGCCGTCAACCAGCTCGGCGTCGTCGCCGAGCGCGCCGCCGTCGGCTTCTACGGGCCCCAGCCCGGCAACGGCGTGGGCGACCCGGTGCAGGTGGCCAAGGACTCCATCGAGTACGCCCGCACCAAGCAGTTCGACATCGTCATCGTCGACACCGCCGGCCGCCTCGGCATCGACGCCGAGATGATGCAGCAGGCCGCGGACATCCGCGACGCCGTCAGCCCCGACGAGATCCTCTTCGTCGTCGACGCGATGATCGGTCAGGACGCGGTCAACACCGCCGAGGCCTTCCGCGACGGCGTCGGCTTCGACGGCGTGGTGCTCTCCAAGCTCGACGGCGACGCCCGCGGTGGTGCCGCGCTGTCGGTCGCGCACGTGACCGGCAAGCAGATCATGTTCGCCTCCAACGGCGAGAAGCTGGACGACTTCGACGCGTTCCACCCGGACCGCATGGCGTCCCGCATCCTCGGCATGGGCGACATGCTCAGCCTCATCGAGAAGGCCGAGCAGACCTTCAGCCAGGACGAGGCCGAGAAGATGGCGGCCAAGCTGGCGAAGGGGCCCAAGGAGTTCACGCTCGACGACTTCCTGTCCCAGATGGAGCAGGTCCGCAAGATGGGCAGCATCTCCAAGCTGCTCGGCATGCTGCCCGGCATGGGGCAGATCAAGGACCAGATCAACAACCTCGACGAGCGCGACGTGGACCGCACCGCCGCGATCATCAAGTCGATGACCCCGGCCGAGCGCCAGGACCCGACGATCATCAACGGCTCGCGCCGCGCCCGTATCGCCAAGGGTTCCGGCGTGGACGTCAGCGCCGTGAAGAACCTGGTCGAGCGGTTCTTCGACGCCCGCAAGATGATGTCGCGCATGGCCCAGGGCGGCGGCATGCCGGGCATGCCCGGCATCCCGGGCATGGGCGGGGGCCCCGGCAAGAAGAAGAAGCAGATCAAGCAGGCCAAGGGCAAGCGCCAGAGCGGCAACCCGATGAAGCGCAAGGCCGAGGAGCAGGCCGCGGCCGCCCGCCGCGAGCAGGCGCAGGCCGCCAACCCGCTGGGCCTGCCGCCCGGCGGTCAGGACGCCCAGAACTTCGAACTCCCCGACGAGTTCAAGAAGTTCATGGGCTGATCAAGCCCTCGCGACAGCCCCCTCGGCCTCGGCCGTGGGGGCTGTCGGCGATTTCGGCGGCGTCGGCGGGTTTAGACCCGCGCTATCAGATAACGGAAGACGTTCGGCATCCACACCGTCCCGTCGCACCGCAGGTACGGGTGGAGGGCCTCGGTCAGCTCCTTGACGACCTGCTCCTCGTCCGTGGCCCGGGCCGCCGCGTCGAAGGCGCCCGTGGACAGCAGGCCGCGGACGGCGCTGGCGAGGTCGGCGTAGCCGTACGGGCAGGCGACCCGGCCCGAGCCGTCCGGGGCCAGGCCCGCCTCGCGGGCGAGGTTCTCCAGGTCGTCGCGGCCGCTGGGGCGCCAGCGGGCTGGGGCGCACATCGGATCGGCCAGGCGCGCGGCCACCCGGAGCGCTCCGGAGGCCGCGCAGCGCTCCTGCGGGCCCCAGCCCGCGAGGACCACGGGCGAGCCGGGCTCGGCACAGGCGGCGGCGCGGGAGAGGGCCTCCGCCAGGCCGTGGGAACCGGCGCCCGCGCAGAACAGCGGGTCGAAGGCGGTCACGAGGGTGAAGGGCGGGCCGTCGGGGTCGAGCACGGTCTCCGGGCCGCCGAGGCCGAGGCGGGTGCCGTGGCCGGCGGCGCCCTCCGGCATCAGGCGCTCACGGGCCAGCTCCAGCCGGCGGCCGTCCCGGTCGACGCCGCACACCGTGGCGCCGCGGGCGGCGGCCATCAGCAGGGCGAGTCCGGATCCGCAGCCCAGGCTCAGCAGCCGGGTGCCGGGGCCGGCCTCCAGGCGCTCGTACACCGCTTCGTAAAGCGGAACCAGCATCCGTTCCTGGATTTCCGCCCAGTCGCGGGCCCGTGACGCGGGCGAGGTCGGGGACGGCCGGTGCCGCCGCACGAGCGTTGGTGTCATCGAATGCGCCCCATTCCGCGGGTGAGGTGTCCTGATCCTTGTCCGTGGTTCCGCCCCCATGAGTGCTGCCGAAGTGCTGCCGTGCGCGCGGTGCGGTGAAGAACCCCCCGATGCCAGAGAACTCCGCTTCCGGCCGGGAGTCCAGGGGGAAGGCGCGAGAACGTTCCCGTATGCCCACGATGGCATGTGCCGGGCGTCATCGCATGAAATGGAACGGCCCCGGCACGGCCGTACGGCAGGGTGGCGGGGCGGGAAAGCGGGGGTTGCGGGCGGACGGATTCACACTCGGCCTGACGGGCCCCGTACCATTCGCAGCATGGCAAAGGCTCCCATTCTCACCCCCCAGGCGGAAGACTTCCCGCGCTGGTACCAGGACTTGATCAACAAGGCCGAGCTGGCCGACAACGGCCCGGTGCGCGGCACCATGGTCATCCGACCGTACGGCTACGGTCTCTGGGAGCGCATGCAGCAGGAGATGGACGCCCGGATCAAGGACGCGGGCGCCTCCAACGCGTACTTCCCGCTGTTCATTCCGCAGTCCTACCTCACGAGGGAAGCGGAGCACGTCGAGGGCTTCGCCCCCGAGCTCGCGGTCGTCACCCACGGCGGCGGCAAGGAGCTCGAGGAGCCGGTCGTCGTCCGGCCGACGTCCGAGACGATCATCAACGAGTACTTCTCGAAGTGGGTGCAGAGCTACCGCGACCTGCCCCTGCTGATCAACCAGTGGGCGAACGTGGTCCGTTGGGAGATGCGTCCGCGCGTCTTTCTCCGCACGAGCGAATTCCTCTGGCAGGAGGGCCACACCGCCCACGCCACGTACGAGGACGCCCGCGACTACGCGGCCCGTATCCACCGCGACGTCTACTACGACTTCATGGTGAACGTCCTGGGCATCGACGTGGTGCTCGGCCGCAAGACGCCCAAGGAGCGTTTCGCGGGCGCCATCAACACCCTCACCCTCGAGGGCATGATGGGCGACGGCAAGGCGCTGCAGCTGGGCACCAGCCACGAGCTGGGCCAGAACTTCGCCAAGGCGTTCAACACCTCCTACCTGTCGAAGGACGGGCAGCAGGAGCTGGTCTGGCAGACGTCCTGGGGTGTTTCGACCCGCATGGTCGGCGGTCTGATCATGTCGCACGGCGACGACAAGGGCCTGCGGGTCCCGCCGCGGCTGGCGTCCGTCCAGGCCGTGGTCCTGGCGATCAAGGGCGACGAGGCCGTGCTGGCCAAGGTCCGCGAGATCGGCGACGTCCTCAAGGCCGCGGGCGTGCGGGTGCAGGTCGACGACCGCACCGACACCCCCTTCGGCCGCCGCGCCGTGGACTGGGAGCTCAAGGGCGTTCCCGTCCGCATCGAGATCGGCCCGCGCGACCTGGAGAACGGCACGGCCATGCTGGCCCGCCGCATTCCGGGCGGCAAGGAGCCGGTGCGCATCGACGAGCTGGCCGCGCTGCTGCCCAAGGTCCTGGAGGAGGACCAGGAGCAGCTGCTGCGCGAGTCGCGTGAGCGCCGCGAGTCCCGCACGACGGACGTGAAGACCATCGAGGAGGCCGCCGAGGCCGCGGTCGCCGGTGGCTGGGCCCGCATCCCGTGGGCGACGCTGGGCGCGGAGGGCGAGGCCAAGCTGGCCGAGCAGGCCGTGACCGTGCGCTGCCTGGTGATGCCGGACGGCTCGGTGCCGGAGTCCGACGACGCCGAGGGCGCCATCGCGATCGTCGCGCGCGCCTACTGATTCACCTCTGGCCCCCGGTCGTGCGCTTCGGCGCACGGCCGGGGGTTTTGCGCTCCGGCGTGCGCCGGGGTTTGCGTACGAGACTCGCACTTACTGATGCGTCAGTACGTCCCACCTTGCGAACTGGTGCACGGCTAATCCGCCTTCTCCGTAGTTCTGCGCACCCGCCCTCCTCAGGACGTATGAGGCGGGAAACTGACTGGTACGTGCAAATTATTTGGGATGGCCCGGTATCGGAACACCGGGCTGTGCCCGCTCGTTGTCACGACGTGAGCACGACACCACCTGTTCTCGCCGCAGAGCTGGCGCAGGCGTGGGCCGACATTCAGCGGTTCCACCCCGAGCTGCCGGATCTAGCCGCGCCCGAATCGTTGATCGGGGAGTCGTCGTCCGCCTGCGGCGCCGAGCTCTCCTTCGAAAGGCTGCTGCACGAGGCAGTGCACGGCATCGCGGCCGCCCGCGGTGTCCGCGACACCTCTCGTGCCGGCCGCTACCACAACCGCCGGTTCCTGGCGATCGCCGAGGAGCTCGGGCTCGACCACAGCGAGGAGCCGCATCCCAGCAGTGGCTTCTCGCTCGTCGTGCTCAACCCAGAGGCGCGCAAGCGCTACCGCCCGACGATCGACAGACTCCAGCGCGCCCTGAAGGCCCACACGGTCGCCACCACCGCCGACACCTCGCGCACCTTCCGGGGCCCGGCGGCGCGCCACGGCTCCTCCGGCGGCGGGGTCCGGGTGAAGGCGGTGTGCCAGTGCGGGCGCAACGTCCGGGTCGTGCCGTCCGTGCTCGCCCAGGCGCCGATCATGTGCGGCGGCTGTGGCCAGCCGTTCCGGATCCCCGAGGCCGTCTCGGTCGGCTGAGCGCAGCGGTCGCCGGCGGGGTTCGGCGGCCGCGTGGCGGTGTGGCACAATGAGTGGCTGTACTCGACAGTCGCATAGGACCCCTCTCTCCTCCGGCTGACGCGTCCATCGGGCACCCCGAGTACCGCAAACCCCACGTGGCATCTCGTTGTGCCCAACCACGTCAAGACCAGGAGACACCACTCCAGTGGCAGTCAAGATCAAGCTGAAGCGTCTGGGCAAGATCCGTTCGCCTCACTACCGCATCGTCGTCGCCGACTCCCGTACCCGCCGTGACGGCCGGGCCATCGAGGAGATCGGCCTGTACCACCCGGTGCAGAACCCCTCGCGCATCGAGGTCGACAGCGAGCGTGCCCAGTACTGGCTGAGCGTCGGCGCGCAGCCGACCGAGCCCGTTCTGGCCATCCTCAAGGTCACCGGCGACTGGCAGAAGTTCAAGGGCCTGCCCGCCCCGGCCCCGATGCTCGTGGCCGAGCCGAAGAAGGACCACAGCGGTCTCTTCGAGGCCGTCGTGAACGCCGCCGACGCGTCGAAGGGTGAGGCCATCACCCCGAAGGCGAAGAAGTCGGAGAAGAAGGACGAGGCCGCTGAGGCCGAGTCCGCTGAGTCGACCGAGGCCTGAGCATGCTCGAGGAGGCTCTCGAGCACCTCGTCAAGGGCATCGTCGACAACCCCGACGACGTCCAGGTAGCCTCGCGCAACCTGCGTCGCGGGCGTGTGCTGGAGGTCCGGGTCCACCCCGATGACCTCGGCAAGGTGATCGGTCGCAACGGCCGCACCGCGCGCGCACTGCGCACCGTCGTGGGCGCCCTCGGCGGCCGCGGCATCCGCGTCGACCTCGTCGACGTCGACCAGGTCTGACCTGTGCGGCCCGGCCGCCACCGCTCACGCGGCGGCGGCCGTCGGTCGTGAGGTCGCTCGATCGATGGTTGCGAGACACTGAGAGCCGGGGGCATCACGCCCCCGGCTCTCAGCCTTTTTCCGCAACCCTTCTCAACTTCTCAACGGAGTGAAAGCGTGCAGCTCGTAGTCGGCAGGATCGGCCGCGCCCATGGGATCAAGGGCGAGGTCACGGTTGAGGTGCGCACGGACGAGCCCGAGCTGCGGCTCGGACCCGGCGCCGTGCTGGCCACCGACCCCGCGGGTACGGGGCCGCTGACCATCGAGACCGGCCGCGTCCACAGCGGCAGGTTGCTGCTGCGCTTCGCGGGCGTGAGCGACCGCAACGCCGCCGAGGCGCTGCGCAACACCCTGCTGATCGCCGAGGTGGACCCGGAGGAGACTCCCGAGGACCCCGAGGAGTTCTACGACCACCAGCTGATGGACCTCGACGTCGTCACCGTCGACGGCACGGCCGTCGGCCGGATCACCGAGATCTCCCACCTGCCGTCGCAGGACCTCTTCATCGTCGAGCGGCCCGACGGCAGCGAGGTGATGATCCCCTTCGTCTCCGAGATCGTCACCGAGATCGACCTGGACCGGCAGGTCGCGGTCGTCGACCCGCCGCTCGGCCTGCTCGACGGCGACCAGGCCGAGGTCGCGAGCTCCCGCGACGCCGAGGAGGGGCAGGAGTAATGCGCCTCGACGTCGTCACGATCTTTCCCGAGTACCTCGAGCCGCTGAACGTCTCGCTCGTCGGCAAGGCCCGCGCCCGCGGTCAGCTGGACGTACGCATCCACGACCTGCGGGAGTGGACCCACGACAAGCACAACACCGTCGACGACACCCCGTACGGCGGCGGCCCCGGCATGGTCATGAAGCCCGAGCCCTGGGGCGAGGCGCTGGATTCGGTCATCGAGTCCGGTCAGGGCGAGGACCGCCCGGTGATCGTCGTCCCGACGCCCAGCGGCAGGCCCTTCACGCAGGAGCTCGCCGTCGAGCTCTCCGAGAAGCCCTGGCTGGTCTTCACCCCCGCCCGCTACGAGGGCATCGACCGCCGCGTCATCGAGGAGTACGGCGACCGCCTCGACGTGCGCGAGGTCTCCATCGGCGACTATGTGCTGGCCGGCGGCGAGGCCCCGGTCCTGGTCATGGTCGAGGCCATCGCCCGGCTGCTCCCCGGCGTGCTCGGCAACGCCGAGTCGCACCGCGACGACTCCTTCGCGCCCGGCGCCATGGCCGACCTGCTCGAGGGCCCCGTCTACACCAAGCCGCCGCAGTGGCGCGACCGGGGCATCCCGGACGTCCTGCTCAGCGGCCACCACGGCAAGATCGCCCGCTGGCGCCGCGACGAGGCGTTCCGGCGCACGACCGCGAACCGGCCGGATCTGATCGAACGGGCCGACCCCGCCGCCTTCGACAAGAAGGATCGCGAGATGCTCTCGATCCTGGGCTGGGCGCCGGGCGAGGACGGCCGATTTGGGCGTCTGGGTCCGGTCGTGGAAGAATAAGCCGTTGCCTTGCGTCCGGCGCACGCCCCTGCCACAGGGGGAACGACGTCCGCCCGGCGCTTTCGGCACCCTTCACCTTCGGCACGAATTCCGCTGATGACCTGTGGCATCGGCGAGGAAGCAGACGCTCATGTCCTCCCTGCTCGACAACGTCAACGGCGCCTCCCTGCGCACCGACGTCCCGGCCTTCCGCCCCGGCGACACCGTGAACGTCCACGTTCGCGTCATCGAGGGCAACCGCTCCCGCATCCAGCAGTTCAAGGGTGTCGTCATCCGCCGCCAGGGTGCGGGCGTCAGCGAGACCTTCACGGTCCGCAAGGTCTCCTTCTCCGTCGGCGTCGAGCGCACCTTCCCGGTGCACAGCCCGATCTTCGAGAAGATCGAGCTCGTGACCCGCGGTGACGTCCGTCGCGCCAAGCTGTACTACCTCCGTGAGCTCCGCGGCAAGGCCGCGAAGATCAAGGAGAAGCGCGACAACTGAGCTTCTCGCCGGAGTCCAGGACCGGCCGGATAGGCTTTCGGTCCGATGGACACCGACGCACAGCTCGCACAGCTTCCGGAGCGCGACCGCTCTCCCGACCCCGACGAGGGGGAGGGACGGCGGTCGCGCTCCGCGCGTTTTCCCGCCCGTGCGCGGCAGTGGCTGGCCGGTGGCGGCCCCCTGCGCCGGGCCGGGCTGTTGCTGATCGTCTGTTTGGTCTTCGTGCTTCTGGTCAGCAGCTACGTTGTGCAGCCCTTTCTGATCCCCAGTGGATCGATGAAGAGCACCTTCCAGATCGGCGACCGGGTACTGGTCAACAAGCTCGCCTACCGCTTCGGGAACGAGCCGCGCCGGGGTGATGTGATCGTCTTCGACGGCACCGACTCGTTCGTCCAGACCCGGCCGGCCGAGAACCCGGTGGCCGCGCTGGTGCGCAAGGGCGCGTCGTCCGTCGGGCTGATGCGGCCGGCGGCGACCGACTACATCAAGCGGGTCGTGGGCATCGGCGGCGACCGCGTCCGGTGCTGCGACAAGCGCGGGCGGCTGGAGGTCAACGGCCGGCCGGTGCTCGAGGACTATCTGTTCCCCGGGGACGAACCTTCCCAAGTGCCGTTCGACATCGTGGTGCCGGAGGGCAAGCTATGGGTCATGGGTGACCATCGCAGTGACTCCCGTGACTCCCGTGACCACTTGGGCGAGCCCGGGGGTGGCACGGTCCCGCTGGACCATGTCATCGGCCGAGCCGACTGGATCGGCTGGCCCCTGGGCCGGATGACCTCGCTGAAGCGGCCGGGTGCCTTCGCCGACGTACCGGATCCGGGCGATCCGGGCCACGGCGCGGGCGGGGGTCACCTCGGCGGCCCGCATGGGTAGCCGGGGGCGTACGGAGGCGCGTACGGGTGCGGAGGCCCGTGCGGGCGCCGGTGCCCATGCACGGACGAACGCCGGTGCCCATGCCCGGACCGACGGGGGTGCCCGGGCCCGGATGGACACGGGTGCCTCCGCGGGTACCGCGGAGGCCGGTTCGGCCGCGGCCGGTACGGCTCCGGCGGGGCACCGCAGGGGCTCCGGGGCGGGGCCGGCGTCGCCGCCCCCGGCCGGTGGCCGGGCGGCCCGGCGGAAGGCGGCGACGCGGATCAAGCGGCGCCGGCAGCGCCGGTCGGCCGCCAAGGAGGTGCCGATCCTCATAGGCGTGGCCCTGCTGATCGCCCTGGTGCTGAAGACCTTCCTCCTGCAGGCGTTCGTCATCCCGTCGGGCTCGATGGAACAGACCATCCAGATCGGCGACCGGGTGCTGGTGGACAAGCTGACGCCGTGGTTCGGGTCGAAGCCCGAGCGCGGCGACGTGGTGGTCTTCAAGGACCCGGGGGGCTGGCTGGACGGGGAGCAGTCGTACGGGGGCCGGGACCCGGTGGGGATCAAGCAGGCGAAGGAGCTGCTGGCCTTCATCGGCCTGCTGCCCTCGGCCGACGAGCAGGACCTGATCAAACGTGTGGTCGGCACCGGCGGGGACACGGTCAAGTGCTGCGACAACGACGGCAGGGTCACGGTCAACGGGACGCCCCTGCTCGAGCCGTACGTCCATCCGGGCAATCCGCCCTCGCAGCTGAAGTTCGAGGTGAAGGTGCCGGCCGGCCGGCTCTTCGTCATGGGGGACCACCGCTCGGACTCGGCGGATTCGCGCTATCACCTGGACGAGAAGGGCCAGGGCACGATCGCGGAAGACCTGGTGGTGGGGCGTGCGGTGGTCGTCGCATGGCCGGTGGGGCACTGGAAGGGGCTGTCGGAACCGGAGCCCTTCGCTTCGGTACGGGACGCGCCGCAGACGGGGACGCGTGCGGACGCTTCGCCGCATAGTGTGTCCTCCACGGATCAAGAAGGGTTGATCCGGCTCCCGACCCCTGCGGAACTCCCGCTCGTTATGGGAGTGGTGGGCCTGCGTCGTTTGTGCGACAGGCGGCAGCGTGGAGTGAGGAGTGGATGTGGGGGATTTGGCGGTCGGCGCGCGTTCCGGTCACGGAGAGCCCGAGAAGCGGCCCGGGCGGACGGATGAGGCGCTCGGTCAGTCGTCCGGAGAGTCCGCGGGCGTCGCGCCCGAGGAGGCCAGGTCCCAGGCGACCGACGGACCCGCCGCGGAGCCGGGCGCCGCGACCGTGACGCCCGAGGCGGGCGCCGGGGGAGCGGGCGGTTCGGAGCCGCGTACGAGGGAGCCCAAGAAGCAACGATCCTTCTGGAAGGAACTGCCGATCCTGGTCGGCATCGCCCTGCTGCTCGCGCTGATCATCAAGACGTTCCTGGTGCAGGCGTTCTCGATTCCCTCCGAGTCGATGCAGAACACCCTCCAGCGCGGCGACCGGGTGCTGGTGGACAAGCTGACGCCGTGGTTCGGGTCGAAGCCCGAGCGCGGCGAGGTCGTCGTCTTCCACGATCCGGGCGGCTGGCTGGGCGAGACGGCCACCGCCGACAACGGTCCGGTGGCCGGCGCCGTCCAGAAGGTGCTCAGCTTCATCGGTCTGATGCCCTCCGCGGAGGAGAAGGACCTGATCAAGCGGGTCATCGCGGTCGGCGGCGACACGGTGGAGTGCAAGGGCAACAACGAACCGGTGACGGTCAACGGCAAGGCGCTGAACGAGCCGTACATCTTCCCGGGCAACACCCCCTGCGGTGACAAGCCCTTCGGCCCGATCAAGGTTCCGGACGGCCGCATCTGGGTGATGGGCGACCACCGCCAGGACTCCCTCGACTCGCGCTACCACCAGGACCTCGACAAGTTCCAGGGCACGGTCTCCGAGGACGAGGTCGTCGGGCGCGCGATCGTCGTGGCCTGGCCGGTGAACCGCTGGTCCACCCTGCCGGTGCCGTCCACCTTCGACCAGCCGGGGCTGAGCGCGGCGGCCGCCGTGGCGCCGCCCGCGCTCGGGCTCGCGGGCGCGGTGCCGCTGGTGCTCTGGCGCCGCAGCCGCAGCCGGCGCGCGCTGGAGGAGCAGGCCGCGACGAAGGCCGCGACGAGGGGCTGACTGACGTCCTACCGCCGGGTAGTGTGCGATTCCATGCCCCTGGGCATTCGGAATCCGACTTCCACCGGGTGCGGTCCGCGCCCGGTGGATCCTGACGCGGCGCGGGGGACGGACATGCGCGACATGGAGCGGGACGAGGACGGCCACGGCCGCGCGGGCAGAGCACTGTCCGGGCTGGCCGTGGCCGTCGGCTGTGTGCTCTTCCTCGGCTCCTTCGCCTGGGCCGCGTTCCTGTACCGGCCCTTCACCGTCCCGACCGACTCGATGGCGCCCACCATCGGGATCGGCGACCGGGTTCTCGCCCAGCGGATAGCGGGCGGCGAGGTGCGGCGCGGGGACGTCGTCGTCTTCGAGGACCGGGTCTGGGGCAACGATCCGATGATCAAGCGGGTCGTCGGCATCGGCGGCGACAAGGTCGAGTGCTGCGACCGGCAGGGCCGGCTGACGGTCAACGGCGTGGCCGTCGAGGAGCCCTACCTCCACACCCCCGGCCAGGCCTCGCCCAGCGGCTTCTCCGCCACCGTGCCCCCGGACCGGCTCTTCCTCCTGGGCGACCACCGCATCACCTCGGTGGACTCCCGCACCCATATGACCGACGGCGGCCAGGGCACGGTGCCGCGCGACGCGGTACGGGCGCGCGTGGACGCCAAGGCCTGGCCCCTGTCCGGCTGGGGCATGATCCAGCGACCCGGCGCGTTCGACGCCCTGCCCGGCGGCACGTCCCGGCCCGGGCCGCTGCCGCTGATCGTGACGTGCGCCGTCGTGGGTGCCGTGCTCATCCTGGGAGGTGCGGCGTACGGGCCGCTGGCGCGGCGGCTCGCGGGTCGTGGGAAGGCGGCGGTGCCCCATGGCTGACTCCGGTGCGATCGGCGGCGGCCTGCGCCGGGCCGCGCGGGTGATCCTGCTCGACCCCGCCGACCGCGTGCTGCTGATGCACGGCTTCGAGCCCGGCGACCCGACACTCACCTGGTGGTTCACCCCGGGCGGCGGACTGGAGGGCGACGAGGGCTGGGAGGAGGCGGCGCGCCGTGAGCTGGCCGAGGAGACCGGGATCACGGACGTCGAGCTGGGCCCGGTGCTGTGGACGCGGACCTGTTCCTTCCCCTTCGACGGCCGGCGCTGGGACCAGGACGAACGGTATTACCTCGCCCGTACCGAGCAGACGCCCGCCTGGACCGGTGGCGGTACGGAGCTGGAGCGGCGCAGCGTCACGGGACTGCGTTGGTGGACCTGCGAAGAACTGTTCGCCACCCGTGAGACGGTGTATCCGACCAGGCTCGCCGAGCTGCTGCGTACGCTGCTCGACGAGGGACCCCCGAGTACGCCGGTGCTCCTGGAGACTGAGCGCGCCTGACGCACAATGGGGGGACGCACGGCTGAAGGGGAACATGCCATGAGCGCCGAGGACCTCGAAAAGTACGAGACCGAGATGGAGCTGAAGCTCTACCGGGAGTACCGCGACGTCGTCGGTCTGTTCAAATACGTGATCGAGACCGAGCGGCGCTTCTATCTCACGAACGACTACGAGATGCAGGTGCACTCCGTGCAGGGCGAGGTCTTCTTCGAGGTCTCGATGGCGGACGCCTGGGTGTGGGACATGTACCGGCCCGCGCGCTTCGTGAAGCAGGTGCGGGTGCTCACGTTCAAGGACGTGAACATCGAGGAGCTCAACAAGAGCGATCTGGACCTTCCGGGGACATGAGGCCTGTGGGGACATGAGTCCTGTGTGGCGTGTGTGGGTGACGAAGTTGTCCACATTCCGCCGGTTGTCCACCAAGATCCCATAGCGATCGGCGGGGGCTCCATAGTCGGCACCGGAGGTGGTGCCGATGAACGCCCGAGGGGGACTCGGCCGCTACGGGGAGAACCTGGCGGTACGGCGGCTGACCGAGGCCGGAATGACCGTGCTGGCCCGCAACTGGCGGTGCCGCGCGGGCGAGATCGACGTTGTGGCGCTGGACGGCGACGTCCTGGTCATCTGTGAGGTCAAGGCCCGGCGACAGGGGTCGTACGAACATCCGATGGCGGCGGTCCGGGCCGGCAAGGCCGACCGGCTGCGGCTGCTCGCCGGGCACTGGCTGGCCCGGCACGGCGGGTCGCCGCCGGGGGGCGTGCGGATCGACCTGGTGGGCGTGGTGGTGCCCGACCGCGGCGCGCCCCTCGTCGAGCACGTCAAGGGGGTGGCCTGATGGGCTTCGCCCGTACGTGCTCGGTGACCCTGGTCGGGGTCGAAGGGGTGGTGGTCGAGGTCCAGGCCGACCTCGAGCCCGGAGTGGCCGCCTTCACGCTGGTGGGGCTGCCCGACAAGAGCCTGGTCGAGAGCAGGGACCGGGTGCGCGCCGCGGTGGTGAACTCCGGGGCCCAGTGGCCGCAGAAGAAGCTGACCGTGGGGCTGAGCCCGGCGTCGGTGCCCAAGAGCGGTTCGGGGTTCGACCTCGCGGTGGCCGTCGCCGTCCTCGGCGCCGCCGAGGGCGTCGACCCCGCGTCCATCGCCGACCTGGTGATGATCGGCGAGCTGGGCCTGGACGGCAGGGTCCGGCCGGTGCGCGGCATCCTCCCGGCCGTCCTCGCCGCCGCCGACGCCGGCTATCAGCAGGTCGTCGTGCCCGAACAGACCGCGGCGGAGGCCGCCCTGGTGCCCGGCGTCTCGGTGCTCGGGGTGCGCAGCCTGCGCCAGCTCATCGCCGTGCTCACCGACGCCCCCGTCCCGCACGAGGAGCCGGACGGGGAGGGGCGCCCCGACGCCATGCTCGCCGGCCTGATGGTGCCCGGTGCGGGGGTGGGCTGCGGCCTGGCCACGGGCGCCCGCGGGGCAGGAGCGGGGAGCGGGCCGGATCTCGCGGACGTGGCGGGACAGCGCACGGCGCGGCTCGCCCTGGAGGTCGCCGCGGCCGGGCGCCACCACCTGCTGCTGTCGGGGCCGCCGGGCGCGGGCAAGACCATGCTGGCGGAGCGGCTGCCGGCCATCCTCCCGCCGCTCAGCCGGCAGGAGTCCCTCGAGGTGACCGCGGTGCATTCGGTGGCGGGCATGCTGCCCCCGGGCGAGCCGCTGGTCGCCAGTGCCCCCTACTGCGCGCCGCACCACTCCGCGACGATGCAGTCGCTGGTCGGCGGCGGCAACGGCCTGCCCAGGCCCGGCGCGGTCTCTCTCGCCCACCGCGGAGTTCTCTTTCTGGATGAAGCGCCCGAGTTCAGCACCAAGGCCCTGGACGCGCTGCGCCAGCCGCTGGAAGCGGGACATGTGGTGGTGGCACGCACCGCCGGTGTGGTGCGGCTGCCCGCGCGATTCCTGATGGTGCTCGCCGCCAACCCCTGCCCCTGCGGGCGGCACACGCTGCGCGGCGCGGGCTGCGAGTGCCCCGCCTCGGTGATCCGCAGATACCAGGCCCGGCTCTCGGGGCCCCTGCTGGACCGGGTGGACCTGAGGGTGGAGGTCGAATCCGTCCAGCGGGCCGACCTGATGGGCCAGGGCGGCCGGGGAGAGACGACGGCAGCGGTCGCCGAGCGCGTCGCACAGGCCCGGGAGCGGGCCGGGCGACGGCTGGCTGGCACCCCCTGGACCGCCAACAGCGAGGTGCCCGGTCACGAGCTGCGCACCCGCTGGCGGGCCGCTCCCGGAGCGCTCGCCGCCGCCGAGCGTGACCTGGAGCGCGGCCTGCTGACGGCCCGTGGGCTGGACCGGGTGCTGAGGGTCTCCTGGACCCTCGCGGACCTCGGGGGTCATGACCGCCCCGACGCCGCCGACGTGGCGCTGGCCCTGGAACTGCGCACCGGCATCGCCAGGGGAGCCCCGCTGCCCGTCCCCCGGCCGGCCCCGGTGCCCGCCCTGGCCACGGCGGGGGAGGACGGGTGACGGCCGGGGCGGTGAGCGGGGAGGAGCGGCTGGCGCGGGCGGCGCTGACGCGGCTGACCGAGCCGGGGGACGAGAACGTCGGGCGCTGGCTGGGACGGATGGGGGCCGTGCGGCTGGTGCGCGGGCTGACCGGGGCGGGGCCGCCGCCCGAGGGGGCCCGGGAGGACCGGCTGACGGGGTGCCGGGCCCGGGCCGGGACGCTCGACCCCCGCGGCGACCTCGCGACCGTGGCCCGGCTCGGCGGGCGCTTCCTGTGCCCGGGGGACACCGAGTGGCCCGGGCAGCTCGACGACCTCGGGGACGCCCGGCCCATCGGCCTGTGGGTGCGGGGCAGTCCGAACGTACGGCTGTGGGCGCTGCGGTCCGTCGCGGTGGTGGGTGCCCGGGCCTGCACCGACTACGGCTCGCGCGTCGCCGCCCTGCTCGGCTCGGGGCTCGCCGAGCGCGGGTGGGTGGTGATCTCCGGGGCGGCGTACGGCGTGGACGGGGCGGCCCACCGGGGGGCGCTCGCCGCGGGCGGGGCGACGGTGGCCGTGCTGGCCTCGGGGATCGACGTGCCCTATCCGCGCGGCCATGCCGAGCTGATCGGGCGGATCGCGGAACAGGGGCTGGTCCTCGCGGAGTTGCCGCCCGGCGGGCACCCCACGCGCAGCCGCTTCGTACTGCGCAACCGCGTCATCGCCGCGCTGACGCGCGGGACGGTGGTGGTGGAGGCCCAGTACCGCAGCGGATCCCTCGTCACGGCGCGCCGGGCGCGGGAGCTGGGCCGGCAGACGATGGGTGTGCCCGGGCCCGTGACATCGGGGCTCTCGGCCGGGGTGCATGAACTGCTGCGCGAGGGTGCGTGCCTGGTGACCGATGCCGACGAGGTCGTCGAGCTGGTCGGCAGCATCGGGGAGCTCGCCCCGCGCCGTCGCGGGCCGGTCGTGGCCAGGGACCTGCTGGACGCCGGGGCCGTCAGGGCGCTGGAGGCGGTGCCCGGGCGGGGCGGCGGGGACCTCGGCCTCATCGCCCGCGACGCCGGGATGGGCAGGGAGCACGCGCTCGCCCGCCTGTACGAACTCCAGGCGCTGGGGTTCGTGGAACGGCTGGGCGATCGCTGGCAGTTGGCTGACGCCGCGTCAACATCCGGCACCCCCAAGCCCCCCGGACGGCGCCCCCCTGCGCGGCGAGGCGGTGCTTGACCTGGGGTGATCGGGTGAAAGGGTTAAGGCGGTGACCGCGGCGGCCGATACGGCGGGCTCCGTGCGGCCGGCGGGCACCCCCAGTGGCCGTCACACGGAAGCGGCCCGCGGAAGGTGTCCGCCCCCGCGGAAAGTATCCGTGTATATCGAAGGGGTCTCCTCGCTCACCGCAGTGGCGCGCTCACGCTACGCTCACGGAATCCATCCATTCGTACCACCGGTCCACGTCACAGCAGAACGGCTCAAGACGACGAATGCCCCAGCACACCTCCGGGTCCGACCGCGCGGCGGCACCGCCAGCAGCGCGTGGCGCCGTGCGCCCGCCCGCACCCTCGACGCTCGATGAGCTGTGGCGGTCGTACAAGGCCTCGGGCGACGACCGGCTGCGGGAGCAGTTGATCCTCCACTACTCGCCCCTGGTGAAGTACGTGGCGGGGCGGGTCAGCGTCGGGCTGCCGCCCAACGTCGAACAGGCGGACTTCGTCTCCTCCGGCATCTTCGGCCTCATCGACGCCATCGAGAAGTTCGACCCCGCCCGTTCCATCAAGTTCGAGACCTATGCGATCACCCGCATCCGGGGCGCGATGATCGACGAACTGAGGGCGCTGGACTGGATCCCGCGCTCCGTCCGGCAGAAGGCGCGCGCCGTCGAGCGCGCCTACGCCACCCTCGAGGCCGAGCTGCGCCGAACGCCCTCCGAGGCGGAGGTGGCCGCCGAGATGGGGATCACCCTCGACGAACTGCACGCGGTCTTCAGTCAGTTGTCGCTGGCCAACGTGGTGGCGCTGGAGGAGCTGCTGCACGTGGGCGGCGAGGGCGGCGACCGGCTGAGCCTGATGGACACACTCGAGGACACCGCCGCCGACGACCCCGTCGAGGTCGCCGAGGACCACGAGCTGCGCAGGCTGCTCGCCCGCGCCATCAACACTCTCCCCGAGCGGGAGAAGACCGTGGTCACCCTCTACTACTACGAGGGCCTCACCCTCGCCGAGATCGGTCACGTCCTCGGCGTCACGGAGAGCAGGGTCAGCCAGATCCACACCAAGTCGGTCCTCCAGCTCCGGGCCAAGCTCGCCGACGTGGGCCGCTGAATCGCGGTCCCGGTCGCTGAATCGTCCCTCCAGCGTCGTCCCCGGCGGGGCCTGTCCGTAAAGTGGGACCGTGCCCAGGATTCGAGCGGCCTCAGTGGCCGAGCACCGGACGATGCAGCGCGGCGCCCTGCTGGACGCCGCCCGCTCCCTGCTGTCCGAAGGCGGAACGGAGGCGCTGACCTTCCCCGCCCTCGCCGAGCGCACGGGACTCGCGCGGTCCTCGGTCTATGAGTACTTCCGCTCCCGGGCCGCCGTGGTCGAGGAGCTGTGCGCCGTCGACTTCCCCGTCTGGGCGGCGGAGGTCGAGGCCGCCATGGAGCGCGCCGACACGCCGGAGGGGAAGATCGAGGCGTATGTGCGACAGCAGCTCGCGCTCGTCGGCGACCGCCGCCACCGCGCCGTCGTCGCCATCTCCGCCGGGGAGCTGGACGCCGGCGCCCGCGAGAAGATCCGCGCCGCGCACGGCGGCCTGGTGACCATGGTCGGGGAGGCCCTCATCGCCCTCGGCCACGACCAGCCGCGCCTGACGGCCATGCTGCTCCAGGGCGTGGTGGACGCCGCCGTGCGCCGCATCGAGCTCGGCGCGGCCGAGGAGCCCGACCACATCACGGAGGCGGCTGTCTCCATGGCCCTGCGCGGAGTGCGGGGCTGATGCCACCGCCGCCGGCGCCGAGCGGCCCGGACAGCGGCAGCAGCCGCGAGGGCGGGCGCCGCAGCATCCACGGCGGCAGCAGGCCCAGCGGGTCCAGATAGACGGCACCGCGCCGCAGCCCCCAGTGCAGGCAGCCCGCCGCGCAGTGGGCCGGCCCGGCCTCCAGCACCCCCACGACCTCGCCCGCCGCCACGGCCCGGCCCTCGCCCACCGTGGCCCGCACCGGCTCGTAGGTCGTGCGCAGCGGAGGGTCGCCCGTGCCGGCCAGCTCTACGGAGACCACCCCGCGCCCGGCGACCGTGCCCGCGAAGGAGACCGTCCCCGGGGCGGCCGCCCGTACCCAGGCTCCCGGCCGGGCCTCCAGGTCCACCCCGCGGTGACCCGCCGCCCAGGGCGCCGGGGGTGGCTCCCAGGCGCGCAGCACCAGCGGCCGGGCACCGCGCGATCCCGCGACCGGCCAGGCGCGGTCCCCGCCCGGCGCCGCGGGCCCCGGACGCGCCGGTCCCGGCCCCGGTGGCGCGGGCCCTGATACGGCTGGGGCGCATGTGAACCATGTGATGAGTGGGGGCAGCATCCAGAGCAGGAGTGCTCGCACGGCGGTACGCAGTCGTCGCATGGCGTCACCCTGGCCGTGATCGCCGGATCGCGGGGATCTTGACCGGGTTCTGTGGACTACTCGCCGGTTGTGGACAACGCCGTCACCCGGGGGTTCTCCGGTCCCGTACACTTCTCATGGCGATCCGGGTCACCGGGTCGACTTCGCACGCCCCGCCACCGGCGCGTCAGACCCTCTCGGGCAGCACGGTGGCCGTGTCTCTCGGTCCATGGAACGGCTCTCGCAAGGGCGCCGTCCACGGCAGGCGCGTCGGGGCGTCAGGAGCGGCGGCCGCCCGGCCGTCGTGTAACCGAGTATGCAAGGAGCGCGGCCATGGCCGTCGTCACGATGCGGGAGCTGCTGGAGAGCGGCGTCCACTTCGGTCACCAGACCCGTCGTTGGAACCCGAAGATGAAGCGTTTCATCTTCACGGAGCGCAACGGCATCTACATCATCGACCTGCTCCAGTCGCTGTCGTACATCGACCGCGCCTACGAGTTCGTCAAGGAGACCGTCGCGCACGGCGGCTCCATCATGTTCGTCGGTACGAAGAAGCAGGCCCAGGAGGCCATCGCCGAGCAGGCGACGCGCGTCGGCATGCCCTACGTCAACCAGCGCTGGCTGGGCGGCATGCTCACCAACTTCTCGACCGTCTACAAGCGCCTGCAGCGCCTGAAGGAGCTCGAGCTCATCGACTTCGAGGATGTGGCCGCCTCCGGCCTCACCAAGAAGGAGCTCCTGGTCCTCTCCCGCGAGAAGGCCAAGCTCGAGAAGACCCTCGGCGGTATCCGCGAGATGCAGAAGGTGCCCAGCGCCGTCTGGATCGTGGACACCAAGAAGGAGCACATCGCCGTCGGTGAGGCGCGCAAGCTGCGCATCCCCGTCGTCGCGATCCTCGACACCAACTGCGACCCCGACGAGGTCGACTACAAGATCCCGGGCAACGACGACGCCATCCGCTCCGTCACCCTGCTCACCCGCGTGATCGCCGACGCCGTCGCCGAGGGCCTCATCGCCCGCTCCGGTGCCGCCACCGGTGACGCGAAGGCCGACAAGGCCGCCGGCGAGCCGCTGGCCGAGTGGGAGCGCGACCTGCTCGAGGGCGAGAAGAAGGCCGACGAGAAGCCGGCCGAGGCTCCGGCCGCCGAGGCCGAGAAGCCGGCCGCGGACGCCGAGCAGGCCTGACGTCCTGCCCTGTCGACGGCGGGGGTGTGACCCCCGCCGTCGGTCGGTGGATCCACTGTCGGACCCCGTCAGCGGGACGGGGGCCGTCAGGTGTGGTGACCTCAAGACGGACCAGCCTTGCCAGTGACGCCCGAAGGCCCTGGCAGGGCGTAGTGCAGAAGAAGGATTGAAGGATGGCGAACTTCACCGCCGCTGACGTCAAGAAGCTCCGCGAGCAGACCGGCGCCGGCATGATGGACTGCAAGAAGGCGCTCGACGAGGCCGAGGGCAACCTCGAGAAGGCCGTCGAGATCGTCCGCGTCAAGGGCCTGAAGGGCGTGGCCAAGCGCGAGAGCCGCACCACCGAGAACGGCGCCGTCGTCTCCGTCATCGCCGACGACAACACCTCCGGTGTCATCGTCGAGCTGAAGTGCGAGACCGACTTCGTCGCCAAGGGTGAGAAGTTCATCGCCGTCGCCAACGCCCTGGCCGCCCACATCGCCAAGGCCGCCCCGGCCGACGTCGAGGCGCTGATGGCGTCCGAGATCGAGGCCGGCAAGACCGTCCAGGCGTTCGTGGACGAGGCCAACGCCACCCTCGGTGAGAAGATCGTCGTCGACCGCTTCGCGCAGTTCGCCGGCGGTTTCGTCTCCGCGTACATGCACCGCACCGCCGCGGACCTGCCCCCGCAGGTCGGCGTGCTGGTCGAGCTGGACAAGGAGAACGCCGAGGTCGCCAAGGACGTCGCGCAGCACATCGCCGCGTTCGCGCCGAAGTTCCTCTCCCGCGAGGAGATCCCGGCCGACGTCGTCGAGAACGAGCGTCGCGTCGCCGAGGCCACCGCTCGCGAGGAGGGCAAGCCCGAGGCTGCCCTGCCGAAGATCGTCGAGGGTCGCGTCACGGGCTTCTTCAAGGAGAGCGTCCTGCTGGACCAGGCGTTCGCCAAGGACAACAAGAAGACCGTCCAGAAGATCCTGGACGAGGCCGGTGTCACGCTGAAGCGCTTCGCCCGCATCCGCGTCGGCGCCTGAGCCCTCGCAGGACAGCGAATGACCCGCGACCCGCTAGGGTCGTACGCAGCCGACCGTCCACCGGCCGGCCGCTGATGTGACGAGGAGGCCATTGCCGCAGAAGGAACCGAAAGGATCCATCCGGCAATGGCCTTCTTCGTATGTGCACGAGGAGAACTCCAATGAACCAGGGCGCGGACACCAAGCAGGCCGCCGACGACAAGAGCGCCGACCAGGGCAAGCCCCGTCGGTTCCTGCTGAAACTGTCAGGTGAGGCCTTCGCCGGTGGCGGCGGACTGGGCGTCGACCCCGACGTCGTGCACGCCATCGCCCGCGAGATCGCGGCCGTGGTCCGTGAGGGCTACGAGATCGCCGTGGTCATCGGCGGCGGCAACTTCTTCCGCGGCGCCGAGCTCCAGCAGCGCGGCATGGACCGGGCCCGCTCGGACTACATGGGCATGCTCGGCACCGTGATGAACAGCCTCGCCCTCCAGGACTTCCTGGCCAAGGAAGGCGTCGAGACCCGGGTCCAGACCGGCATCACCATGGGCCAGGTCGCCGAGCCGTTCATCCCGCTGCGCGCCGTGCGCCACCTGGAGAAGGGCCGCGTCGTGATCTTCGGCGCGGGCATGGGCATGCCCTACTTCTCCACCGACACCACCGCCGCCCAGCGCGCCCTCGAGGTCCACGCCGAGGCGATCCTCATGGGCAAGAACGGCGTCGACGGGGTCTACGACTCCGACCCCAAGAAGAACCCCGACGCGGTGAAGTTCGACGCGCTGGAGTACGGCGAGGTGCTCGCCCGCGGCCTCAAGGTCGCCGACGCCACCGCCATCAGCCTGTGCATGGACAACAAGCTGCCGATCCTGGTCTTCGAGCTGCTGGCCGAGGGCAACATCGCGCGTGCGGTGAAGGGTGAGAAGATCGGCACGCTCGTGAGCGACCAGGCCACGCGGGCCTGAGCCCGCACCGCCGCCCGTACCGCGCACCGAAGGGGCACGGGCGGCAACCCCGTGCCGTGGGAAGACCTCGGCACGGGGATGGACAACTGCCTGCCGGTCGGACACCGTGCAGGAGAAGACGCGCGCAGGGGCGAGGCTCTGCTTACTGATAACACCAGGAGCAAGTGGTGATCGAAGAGATCCTCCTCGAGGCCGAGGAGAAGATGGAGAAGGCCGTCGTGGTCGCCAAGGAGGACTTCGCGGCGATCCGCACCGGGCGTGCGCACCCGGCGATGTTCAACAAGATCGTGGCGGACTACTACGGTGCGCTGACGCCCATCAACCAGCTGGCGTCGTTCTCGGTGCCCGAGCCGCGCATGGCCGTGGTCACGCCGTTCGACAAGAGCGCGCTGCGCAACATCGAGCAGGCGATCCGCGACTCGGACCTCGGCGTCAACCCGAGCAACGACGGCAACATCATCCGGGTGACCTTCCCGGAGCTGACCGAGCAGCGCCGCAGGGAGTTCGTCAAGGTCGCCAAGACCAAGGCCGAGGACGCCAAGGTCTCGATCCGCTCCATCCGCCGCAAGGCGAAGGACGCCCTCGACAAGCTCGTCAAGGACAAGGAGTCCGGCGAGGACGAGGTGCGCCGCGCGGAGAAGGAGCTCGACGACACCACCGCGAAGTACGTCGCGCAGGTGGACGAGCTGCTCAAGCACAAGGAATCCGAGCTGCTCGAGGTCTGATGAACGACGCATCCTGGGGAGCCCCGCCGCGCGCCGGACACTGGGGGTCCACCGATCAGGGACTCGCCCCCGGCTACCCCCGGGAGGTGCCCCTTCCGGCGGGTCCCCTGCACGACGTGGGCGTCGCGGCGCAGACTCGGCCCATGCCTATCGTGCCCGGAGCAGGGGGAGACCAGGACGACCGTGAGCAGGGGGCCGCCCACATCGGTGGTCCCCTGTTCCGCGATGAACAGGAGCCCGACATCCGGCCGCAGGAGCCTGCCACCCCCCAGGGGGCCAAGGCGAAGAAGAGCGCGGGCCGGGATCTGCGTGCCGCGATAGGGGTCGGTATCGGCCTCGGCGCGGTGATCCTCGCCTCCTTGTTCATCTACAAGCCCGTCTTCCTCGGCGTGATCGTTCTCGCCGTGGTGGTCGGGCTGTGGGAGCTGACCTCCCGGCTCGCCGAGCGCAAGGCCATCAAGGCACCCCTGGTGCCGCTGGCCATCGGCGGCGCCGCGATGATCGTCGCGGGCTATGTCAACGGGCCCGAGGGCGCGTGGGTGGCCATGGCCTTCACCGCGCTCGCCGTGCTGGTGTGGCGCATGACCGAGCCGCCGGACGACTACCTCAAGGACGTCACCGCCGGCGTCTTCGCGGCGTTCTACGTGCCGTTCCTGGCCACCTTCGTGGCGCTGATGCTCTCGGCGGAGGACGGCGCCTGGCGGGTGCTGACGTTCCTCGTCCTGACGGTCGTCAGCGACACCGGGGCCTACGCGGTGGGCTGGCGGTTCGGCAAGCACAAGCTCGCCCCGCGCATCAGCCCCGGCAAGACCCGCGAGGGGCTCCTCGGCGCCGTGGCGTTCGCCATGGTGGCGGGCGCGCTGTGCATGCACTTCCTGATCGAGGACGGCGTGTGGTGGGAGGGGCTGCTGCTCGGCCTCGCGGTCGCCGTCAGCGCCACGCTGGGCGATCTCGGCGAGTCGATGATCAAGCGGGACCTGGGCATCAAGGACATGGGCGCCCTGCTGCCCGGCCACGGAGGGATCATGGACCGGCTGGACTCGCTCCTGCCGACCGCGCCCGTGGTGTGGCTGCTGATGGTGGCGTTCGTGGGCTCCGCCTAGATCGAATCGGGCCCGGATGCGGGCCAGGTACCCTGGAAGGGCTCGTCGCTGCGCGGCGGGCCCTTTTCCGGCCCCGCGCACGCGGGGGTGCCCCTTTCTGAGACCTCCGGGTTCCGGCATCGTCCTGCCGCTGGCTCCGCGACTGCGGAGATCATCCGCTCTCGTCGCAATGAGGAGTTTTCGCTCATGGCCCCCGCGCCTGGAGAACTGACGTTCGTCGCCCCCCGCGGGGCCAAGCTGCCCCCGCGGCACCTTGCCGACCTCACCCCCGCCGAGCGCCGCGAGGCCGTCGCCGCGATCGGCGAGAAGCCGTTCCGCGCCAAGCAGCTCTCCCAGCACTACTTCGCCCGGTACGCGCACGACCCGGCGGCCTGGACGGACATCCCGGCCGCGTCCCGCGAGAAGCTCGCCGGCGAGCTGCTGCCGGACCTGATGAGCGTGGTGCGGCACATCTCGTGCGACAACGACACCACCCGCAAGACCCTGTGGCGCCTGCACGACGGCAAGCTCGTCGAGTCCGTCCTGATGCGCTACCCCGACCGGGTCACCATGTGCATCAGCTCCCAGGCCGGCTGCGGCATGAACTGCCCGTTCTGCGCCACCGGCCAGGCGGGCCTGGACCGCAACCTCTCGACGGCCGAGATCGTGCACCAGATCGTCGACGGCATGCGCGCCCTGCGCGACGGCGACGTCCCCGGCGGCCCCGCCCGGCTGTCCAACATCGTCTTCATGGGCATGGGCGAGCCGCTGGCCAACTACAAGCGCGTCGTCGGCGCCATCCGCCGGCTGACCGACCCCGAGCCCGACGGCCTGGGCCTCTCCCAGCGCGGCATCACCGTCTCCACGGTGGGCCTGGTCCCGGCGATGCACCGCTTCGCCGACGAGGGCTTCAAGTGCCGGCTCGCGGTCTCGCTGCACGCGCCGGACGACGAGCTGCGCGACACCCTCGTGCCGGTCAACACCCGCTGGAAGGTCCGCGAGGTCCTCGACGCCGCCTGGGAGTACGCGGAGAAGTCCGGCCGCCGCATCTCCATCGAGTACGCCCTGATCCGCGACATCAACGACCAGGCGTGGCGCGGTGACCTGCTCGGCAGGCTCCTCAAGGGCAAGCGGGTGCACGTCAACCTCATCCCGCTCAACCCCACCCCCGGCTCGAAGTGGACGGCGTCCCGGCCGGAGGACGAGCGGGCCTTCGTCGAGGCGATCGCGGCCCACGGCGTGCCCGTGACCGTGCGTGACACCCGGGGCCAGGAGATCGACGGGGCGTGCGGACAGCTGGCCGCCACCGAGCGCTGATACTGTCCCTCTGCATCAACTCGTACAAATGAACAATCCGACAGGGGAGCGCAGCAAGCGCTGAGAGTGCGGCACGGCCCGCAGACCCTCGGACCTGATCCGGGTCATACCGGCGTAGGGAGTCAGCACCACCATGAACACCAACCTTCGGCGTGCCCTCGGCGCGGCGGCCGCCGTCGCGCTGGGCCTGCCCGCCCTCGCGGCCTGCGGCTCGGACGACAAGGGCTCGGGGGCGTCCGGGGACAAGACCGTCACCCTCGTCTCGCACGACTCCTTCACGGCCTCCAAGGACGTGCTCGAGAAGTTCACCGAGCAGACCGGCTACACCGTCAAGGTCCTCAAGAGCGGCGACGCCGGCCGGGCCGTCAACCAGGCGATCCTCTCCAAGAGCCACCCGCAGGGCGACGTCTTCTTCGGCGTCGACAACACCCTGCTCTCCCGCGCGCTCGACAACGGCCTGTTCGCGCCGTACGAGGCCAAGGGCCTGGACGGCGTCCCCAAGGACCTCCAGGCCGACGCCGCCGAGCACCGGGTCACCCCGGTCGACACCGGCGACATCTGCGTCAACTACGACCGCGCCTACTTCGCGGACCACAAGCTGGCCCCGCCGCAGTCCTTCGACGACCTGGTCAAGCCGGAGTACAAGAACCTCCTGGTCACCGAGAACGCCGCGACCTCCTCGCCCGGCCTGGCCTTCCAGCTCGCCACCGCCGCCAAGTACGGCGACGACGGCTGGAAGGACTACTGGAAGAAGCTGAAGGACAACGGCGTCGAGGTCGTCGACGGCTGGGAGCAGGCCTACAACGACCGCTTCTCCGGCTCCGCCGCCGGAAGGAAGGCCAAGGGCGACAAGCCCCTGGTCGTCTCCTACGCCTCCAGCCCGCCCGCCGAGGTCCTCGGCGTGAAGCCGGAGCCCAAGGAGGGCCCGACCGGCGTGGCGACGGGCACCTGCTTCCGCCAGATCGAGTTCGCGGGCCTGCTCAAGGGCGCCAAGAACGCCGAGGGCGGCAAGGCCCTGATCGACTTCCTGCTGAGCAGGACGTTCCAGGAGGACATGCCCCTCCAGATGTTCGTCAAGCCGGCCCACCAGGACGCCAAGCTGCCCGAGGTCTTCACCAAGTACGGCGCGCGGATCGACCGCCCGGAGACGCTCGCGCCCGAGAAGATCGCCAAGAACCGCGACCAGTGGGTCAAGGAATGGTCCTCGCTCGTCCTGAAGTAGGTCCCGAGACCGGCCCCGGAGCGGCCGCCCGTCAGGCACCCCTGCCGGGCGGCCCCCGGCGGACGGCGACGCGGCTCGCCCTGATGGCCGTGCCGCTCGCCTTCTTCGGGGTCTTCTTCGCCTACCCCGTCGCCGCGATCGTCTCCCGTGGCCTGAAGGCCGGCGGCCAGTGGCAGCTCGCCCGCATCGGCGAGGTCGTCACCGACCCCCGCATCGGCGACGTCCTGTGGTTCACCACCTGGCAGGCCGCCGCCTCCACCGCCCTCACGCTCCTGCTCGCGCTCCCCGGCGCGTACGTCTTCGCGCGCTTCGACTTCCCCGGCAAGCACCTGCTGAGGGCCGTGGTCACCGTCCCCTTCGTGCTGCCGACCGTCGTGGTCGGCTCGGCCTTCCTGGCGCTGCTGGGACGCGGGGGGCTGCTGGACGAGCTGTGGGGGGTGCGTCTGGACACCACGGTCTGGGCGATCCTCCTCGCCCACGTCTTCTTCAACTACGCCGTCGTCGTCCGTACGGTCGGCGGCCTGTGGGCCCAGCTCGACCCCCGCCAGGAGGAGGCGGCGCGCGTCCTGGGCGCCGGCCGCCTCGCCGCCTGGCGGCGGGTGACCCTGCCCGCGCTGGGCCCGGCCGTGGCCGCCGCCGCCCTGATGGTCTTCCTGTTCACCTTCACCTCCTTCGGCGTCGTCCAGATCCTCGGAGGGCCGCACTACGCCACGCTGGAAGTGGAGATCTACCAGCAGACCGCGCAGCTGCTGGACCTGCCCACGGCCGCCGTCCTCACCCTCGTGCAGTTCGCGGCCGTGGCCGCCCTGCTGGGTGTGCACGCCTGGACCGTGCGGCGGCGGGAGGCGACGCTGAAGCTGGTGGACGCCTCCCGCACCGCCCGCCGCCCGCAGGGCGCCGCCCAGTGGGCGCTGCTGGGCTCGGTCCTGGCCGTCGTCGCGCTGCTCGTGCTCGTACCGCTCGTGGTGCTCGTCCTGCGCTCCTTCGACGGGCCCGACGGCTACGGCCTGGCCTTCTACCGCGCCCTGGCCTCGGCGGGCGAGGGCGGCGGTACGTTCGTCGTCGCGCCCCTGGAGGCGATCGGCAACTCCCTGGCGTACGCGCTGGCCGCCACGGTCATCGCGGTGGTGGTGGGCGGTCTCGCCGCGGCGGCGCTCACCCGGCGCGAGGGCCGGCTCGTGCGGGGCTTCGACGCGCTGCTGATGCTGCCCCTGGGCACCTCCGCCGTGACCGTCGGCTTCGGCTTCCTGATCGCGCTGGACGAGCCTCCGCTGGACCTGCGCACCTCCTGGATCCTGGTGCCGCTGGCCCAGGCCCTGGTGGGCGTGCCCTTCGTCGTACGGACCGTCCTGCCGGTACTGCGCGCGGTGGACGCCCGGCTGCGGGAGGCCGCGGCCGTGCTCGGCGCCTCGCCACTGCGGGCGTGGCGCGAGGTGGACCTGCCCCTGGTCGGGCGGGCGCTCGCGGTGGCGGCGGGCTTCGCGTTCGCCGTGTCGCTGGGCGAGTTCGGGGCCACCGTCTTCATCGCCCGGCCCGACAGCCCCACCCTTCCGGTGGCCGTGGCCCGGCTGCTCGGCCGCCCGGGCGAGCTCAATTACGGCCAGGCGATGGCCCTCAGCACGATCCTGATGCTGGTGTGCGCGGTGGCGCTGCTGGTACTGGAGCGCATTCGCACCGACCGTACGGGAGAGTTCTAGGTGTCCTTGCTGCGACTCGAAGGGGTGACCGTCGGCTTCGGCGGGCGGCCCGCCCTGGACGCCGTCGACCTCGCCGTCGCCGAGCACGAGATCGTCTGTGTGCTCGGGCCGTCCGGCAGCGGCAAGTCCACGCTGCTGCGGGTGGTGGCCGGGCTGCAGCGGGCGGACGCCGGGCGGGTGTCCCTGGCGGGCGAGGACCAGGCCGGGGTGCCCACGCACCGGCGCGGCGTGGGCCTGATGTTCCAGGACCACCAGCTCTTCCCGCAGCGGGACGTGGCCGGCAACGTCGCCTTCGGGCTGCGCATGCGCGGTGCGGGGCGGGCGGAGACGGCGCGCCGGGTGGACGAGCTGCTGGACCTGGTGGGCCTGCCGGGCGCGCACAAGCGGTCGGTGGGGCAGCTGTCGGGCGGTGAGCAGCAGCGCGTCGCCCTGGCCCGGGCGCTGGCCCCCGAGCCGCGGCTGCTGATGCTGGACGAGCCGCTGGGGCAGCTGGACCGGGGCCTGCGGGAACGGCTCGTGGTGGAGCTGCGGTCGCTCTTCGGCCGGCTGGGCACGACGGTGCTGGCGGTCACCCATGACCAGGGCGAGGCGTTCGCCCTCGCCGACCGGGTGGTGGTGATGCGCGACGGGCGGATCGCCCAGGCGGGTACGCCGCTGGAGGTCTGGCAGCGGCCGGCGTCGGAGTTCGTGGCCCGCTTCCTGGGCTTCGACAACGTGGTCGAGGCGACCGTGCGGGGTGGCTCCGCGGAGACGGTGTGGGGCCGGGTGCCCGTGCCTTCGGGGACGCCGGAGGGGGCGTGCCGGGTGCTGGTGCGGCCGGCGGGGGTGCGGATCGCTTCGGCGGCCGAGGGGCTGCCGTGTGCCGTGGTGGCGCGGACGTTCCGGGGGGACCACGTGGCCGTGATGCTGCGGCCGGAGGAGGGGCCTCAGCTGGAGGCGGCTTGTGCGCTGGCGTCTGCGCCAGGGCTGGGGGAGCGGGTGGGAGTGATGTTCGGGGCGGACGAGGTCGCGGTTCTCCCCTGACCCGCCCCTTCCCGTAACCGGGGGCTCCGCCCCCGGACCCCCGGACCGCGCTGCGCGCGGTGTCCTCAAACGCCGGACGGGCTGGATTTCCAGCCCGTCCGGCGGGAACCTAGCTCACGGTGCTCGGTGTGGGCTCCTGCTCCGGAGCCGCCGGCGTCGCCGCGTGCGCGTCCGGTTCGCCGAACCAGGCGACCGCCACCGCGCCCGCCACGGCCAGCAGGAAGCCGAGGATCGCCATCCACGCGAAGCCCTCGCGGGAGGTGTCGCCCAGCCACACCACGCCGATGATGCCGGGCAGCACCGTCTCGCCGACGACCAGCGCGGCGGTGGCGCCGTTGACCGAGCCGATCTGCAGGGCGACGGTGTGCAGGTACATGCCGACGCTGCCGGATATGAGGATGGCGTACAGCGCCGGGTCCGCGAGCATGGTCGGCAGGTCGAAGGGGTCGATGCCGTCGAGGATGCGGACGCCGACGCCGATCGCGCCGAAGCCGAGGCCGGAGAGCAGACCGGCCAGGATGGCGGCCTTCGAACCCAGGAAGTGGACGGCCACCCAGCCGCCGCCCATCAGCACGACGGAGATGATCAGCAGCCACCAGTGCGTGGACCGGGCGGCCTCGCCGCTGCCCTCGTGTCCCGCGGCGGTCGCCAGGAGCACCAGCGCCGAGCAGACCACGCCGATCGACATCCACTCCCGCTTGTTCAGCCGGATGCCCAGCAGCTTGATGCTCAGCAGGGCGGTGACGATGAGGTTGGCGCTGATGACCGTCTGGGAGAGGAAGAGCGGCAGCATGCGGGCGGCGAGCGCGCCGAGCGCGAAGCCGACGAAGTCCAGGACGGTGCCGACCATGAACTCCCAGGTCACCGCGGCCTTCGCGGTGGACGACAGGCTGGGGCCGCCGTGCTGGGTGGTGCCCGTGGTGGAGGCCTTGGCGGCCTCCCTCTGGGCCGACTTGCGCGACCCGACGGCTTGCAGGACGGATCCTGTGCCGTAACACGCCGAGGCCGCGACAGCCGTGACAAGGCCGATGATCACCAATAGCTCCGTTCGCCTGATGGCCCGTCCTGCTTTGAAGCAGACGTACTTCTGAGCAGACGTACTTTTCGGCGTCGGAGTTGCCTTGAGTCAAGAACTGGTCAAGAACTGTGATCCCGGCCCTGTCCCTCACCGGGTCAGGGGAAGGGTGGTCAGCTCCGCGATGAGCCAGGTCAGCGGGGCGAGCACGGCCAGCAGGACGCCCGTCCGCACGGCCGCCGCGCCGCGCAGCACGGACGCCGGGACGCCCAGCCGCAGCAGGGCCGCCGTGGTCTCCGAGCGGGACTGGCGGGTGTCCAGGGCGGCGGTGATCGCCGTGGCCGTCACACAGGCCATCACGACCGCCGCGCCCAGCCCCGTGAGCGGTCCGAACGGGCGGGGACCGGCCGGTTCCCAGGCCGCGCCGTACAGCTCGGAGGCCGCGAGCGCCGCCGCGGCGACCGCGCACAGCACGCCGAGCGGCCGGCCGAGCCGGTGTGCGGCGTCCTGCAGTATCCGCCCGGCCAGCAGCCGCATCGGCCCGGGCCGCCCGGCCGACAGGAGCGTGCCGCACCAGTGGGTCAGGCCGGGACCGGCCAGCACCAGGCCGAGGGAGGCCAGCAGCCAGCCGCCCAGCAGGCCCGGGGAGGCGCCGCCGTCCTGGCCGGGCAGGGCCAGCAGGGTGTTCGGGGCGGGGGCCGGCGCGTGGCCGACGTAGGCCTCCAGGGCGAGGCCGCACGCGATGATCGCGACGCCCCACGGCAGGCCCGCGTAGCCGGGTCTGGCGGCCTTGGGGGGCGTGGTCGCGGGGGCGCCGGAGGGGTCGGGCTCCGGTGCGCTCGCCCTGCGCTCCTTGCGCGGGCGCAGGGCGATGACGCACGCGCCGGCGGCCAGCGCCGGCAGCAGCCCGAGCAGGGTCAGGGTCGCCGCCCAGGGCAGGGCGGCGTTCCCGCCCAGCAGCGAGGCGGTAGCCCCGCTCGGGGTGCCGCCCAGGTCGCCCCGCAGCTGGAGGTAGACCAGCAGGGCGACGGCGCTGCCGAGCCCGCACGACAGGGCCGTCGACGTCGCCGCGAGGAGGGACAGCCGTGCCGGGCCGAAGCCGATGGCGTCCATGCCGTCCCGGGGGCGGGTGGCGGGGTCGTTGCGGGCCACGGCGATCGCGAACTGCACCACGGCGGCCAGCGGCACCGCGCACCACAGCAGCCGTACGAGCGATTCATCGGTCGCCTTGGGGTGCGCCACGGCGTACCCCAGCGTGCACAGCAGCAGGAAGCCGACACCGGACGCGGCCCCGGCCACCAGCACGCGGCGCAGCAGGACGAGCGGGTGCGCGCCGCGCGCTAGGCGGAGACTGAGCACGCGGCCCTGCCCTCCCCTTCGGCTGCGTCGGGGGCCGGGATCGCGCCGCCCCGGCGGCCGTCCACGAGGGTGACCGTACGGTCGGCGAGAGCCGCGCTCTCGTCGTCGAGGGTGGCCAGGACGACCGTGATGTGGTGCGAGCGGGCGGCCGTGGTCAAGGTGCGCAGCACCTGGGCGCGGTCGCTCTCGTGCAGGGGCGCGGTCGGCTCGTCCGCGAAGACGACGGTCGGCTCGGCGGCCAGGGCGCGGGCGATGGCGATGCGCTGGCGCTGGGCCTGGGTGAGGGCGCCGGGGCGCTTGCGGGCGCAGTCGCCGACGTCGAGGCGTTCGAGCCATTCGTTGGCCGTCTGTTTGGCCGTCCGGTGGCCGACGCCGCGCACCAGCAGGGTCAGGGCGGCGTTCTCCCAGCCCGTCAGCTCCGGCACCAGGTGCGGCTCGCTGTCGATCCAGCCGAACCGCTCACGGCGCAGCCGTTCGCGGGCGGCGCGGGAGAGGGTGTGCACGGGGGCGCTGTTGAACCACACCTCGCCGGGGTCCGCCAGGAGCTGGCCCGACAGGCATTTCAGGAGTGTGGTCTTCCCGGAGCCGCGGGCTCCGGTCACGGCGAGGATCTCGCCCTCGCGGACGCCGATGGACACACCGGCCAGGGCCGGTGAACCGCTGTAGGAGTAGTGCAGACCGCGTGCCCAGAGCACGTCGTTGTCCGGCGGGGCCACCATATCGAGCACCTCGGGTCGCTTCAGAGGGTCCGTTCCCCTGTCCGGGTGAACGAACCGGAGGCCATTGGGTCACTGGCACCGTACGGAACCGGGATCCTAGCCCCCGTCCAGGCTCGGCGCTGGAGTGCCCCACTTTCCTCCCATCGGGCTCATCGCGCCCGGACATGAGCGAGCCGTGGCCCACGAGCGCGCGGGGGAGCGGTGCGCGCACGTGGGCCACGGCGGGGAGACGGGCCGCTGAAAGGGGGGGGTGCCCGTCGTGAGGGGTACGGATCAGATCTTCGTCCAGGCCTCCGTCAGCACGCCGCGGACGATCTGCTCGATCTCGTCGAACGTCGACTGGTCGGAGATCAGCGGCGGGGACAGCTGGATGACCGGGTCGCCGCGGTCGTCGGCCCGGCAGTACAGGCCGTTCTCGAACAGCTTCTTCGACACGAAGCCGTACAGCAGCCGCTCGCACTCCTCCGGCGTGAACGACTCCTTGGTCGCCTTGTCCTTCACCAGCTCGATGCCGTAGAAGAAGCCGTTGCCGCGGACGTCGCCGACGATCGGCAGGTCGTGCAGCTTCGAGAGCGTGCCGAGGAAGGCGGACTCGTTGTCCAGCACGTGCTGGTTGAGGCCCTCGCGCTCGAAGATGTCGAGGTTGGCGAGCGCGACCGCCGCCGAGACCGGGTGGCCGCCGAAGGTGTAGCCGTGCAGGAAGGTGTTGCTGCCCTTGAAGAACGGCTCGGCGATCCGGTCGGAGATGACCGCGGCGCCGATCGGGGAGTAGCCGGAGGTCATGCCCTTGGCGCAGGTGATGATGTCCGGGACGTAGCCGAACTTGTCGCAGGCGAACATCGTGCCGAGGCGGCCGAAGGCGCAGATGACCTCGTCCGAGACGAGCAGCACGTTGTAGGTGTCGCAGATCTCGCGGACCCGCTGGAAGTACCCGGGCGGCGGCGGGAAGCAGCCGCCCGCGTTCTGCACCGGCTCGAGGAAGACGGCGGCGACGGTGTCGGGGCCCTCGAAGAGGATCTGCTGCTCGATCTGGTCGGCGGCCCAGCGGCCGAAGGCCTCCGGGTCGTCACCGTGCACCGGTGCGCGGTAGATGTTGGTGTTGGGCACCTTGTGCGCGCCGGGGACCAGCGGCTCGAAGGGGGCCTTGAGGGCGGGCAGCCCGGTGATGGCGAGCGCGCCCTGCGGGGTGCCGTGGTAGGCGACGGCCCGCGAGATGACCTTGTACTTCCCGTGGTTGCCGGTCAGCTTGTGGTACTGCTTCGCCAGCTTCCAGGCGGTCTCGACGGCCTCGCCGCCGCCGGTGGTGAAGAAGACCTTGTTCAGGTCGCCCGGCGCGTAGTGGGCCAGCCGCTCGGCGAGCTCCACGGCCTTGGGGTGGGCGTAGCTCCACACCGGGAAGAAGGCCAGCTCCTGCGCCTGCTTGTTGGCGGCCTCGGCGAGCTCGGCGCGGCCGTGCCCGGCCTGGACCACGAAGAGGCCGGCCAGGCCGTCGAGGTAGCGCTTGCCCTTGTCGTCGAAGATGTAGGCGCCCTCACCGCGCACGATGGTGGGCACCGGGGCGTTCTCGTACGACGACATGCGGGTGAAGTGCATCCACAGGTGGTCGTACGCCGTCCTGCTGAGGTCCTTGCTCACGGCTATCGGGTTCCCCATGTGTAGGTCTGCTTACGGAGCTTGAGATAGACGAAGCTCTCGGTGGAGCGCACGCCCGGAAGGGTGCGGATGCGCTTGTTGATCGTTTCGAGCAGGTGGTCGTCGTCCTCGCAGACGATCTCGATGAGGAGATCGAAGGAGCCCGCGGTCACGACGACGTACTCCACCTCGTCCATCGCGGTCAGGGCGTCGGCCACCGGGTCGAGGTCCCCCTCGACGTTGATGCCGACCATCGCCTGCCGCCGGAAGCCCACGGTGAGCGGGTCGGTGACGGCGACGATCTGCATGACGCCCTGGTCGAGCAGCTTCTGCACGCGTTGCCGGACCGCCGCCTCGGACAGTCCGACCGCCTTGCCGATCGCCGCGTACGGGCGGCGCCCGTCCTCCTGGAGCTGCTCGATGATCGCCAGGGAGACGGCATCGATCGGCTGCGTGCTGTTCACGCCCTTGGGATCTGCGCTACGAGTGGCCACGCATCCCACTGTGCAGGAGAACTCGACGGTGTGGCAACCCTTGAGCGATGAAATTCGTTGCGCGGAAGCTCATGAATCACTGATTCCGTTGTTCATGGGTGATGGGTATGTCGAAAGCGACACCTCCTTGATTAGGCTGGGCGTCTCACCCAACGGACATCCGATAGAAGGGGTGGCACATCGTGACCACCGAGCTGCGCCGCCTGCGTAACTACATCGCCGGTGAATTCCGCGACGCCGCCGACGGGCGGACCACCGAGGTCGTCAACCCGGCCACCGGCGAGGCGTACGCCACCGCCCCCCTGTCCGGCGCAGCCGACGTCGACGCCGCCATGGCCGCCGCCGAGGCCGCCTTCCCCGCCTGGCGCGACCTGGTGCCCGGTGAGCGCCAGAAGGTCCTCCTCAAGATCGCCGACGCCTTCGAGGCGCGCGCCGAGGAGCTGATCGCCGCCGAGTCGGAGAACACCGGCAAGCCGCTGGGCCTCACCCGCAGCGAAGAGGTCCCGCCGATGGTGGACCAGATCCGCTTCTTCGCGGGCGCCGCCCGGCTGCTGGAGGGCCGCTCGGCCGGCGAGTACATGGAGGGGATGACCTCCATCATCCGCCGCGAGCCGGTCGGCGTCTGCGCGCAGGTCGCGCCGTGGAACTACCCGATGATGATGGCCGTGTGGAAGTTCGCCCCGGCGCTCGCCGCGGGCAACACCGTCGTTCTCAAGCCGTCGGACACCACCCCCGCCTCCACCGTCCTCATCGCCGAGATCATCGGCGGGGTCCTGGAGGAGCTGGGCCACCCCAAGGGCGTCTTCAACGTCATCTGCGGCGACCGTGACACCGGCCGCCTGATGGTCGAGCACCCCGTGCCCGCCATGGCCTCCATCACCGGCTCGGTGCGGGCCGGCATGTCCGTCGCGGAGTCCGCCTCCAAGGACCTCAAGCGCGTCCACCTGGAGCTGGGCGGCAAGGCCCCCGTCGTCGTCTTCGAGGACGCCGACATCGCCAAGGCCGTCGAGGACATCGCGGTCGCCGGCTACTTCAACGCCGGCCAGGACTGCACGGCCGCCACCCGCGTGCTGGTGCACGAGTCGGTCCACGACGACTTCGTCACCGCGCTCGCCAAGGCCGCGGCCGACACGAAGACCGGCCAGCCGGACGACGAGGACGTGCTGTACGGCCCGCTCAACAACGCCAACCAGCTGCAGCAGGTGACCGGCTTCATCGAGCGGCTGCCCGCCCACGCCAAGGTCGAGGCCGGTGGCCACCGGGTCGGCGAGAAGGGCTACTTCTTCGCGCCCACCGTCGTCTCCGGCCTCAAGCAGGACGACGAGATCGTCCAGCACGAGGTCTTCGGCCCGGTCATCACCGTCCAGTCCTTCACGGACGAGGAGCAGGCCGTCGCCTACGCCAACGGCGTCGAGTACGCGCTGGCCTCCTCGGTGTGGACCAAGGACCACGGCCGCGCGATGCGCATGTCCAAGGCCCTCGACTTCGGCTGCGTGTGGATCAACACCCACATCCCGCTGGTCGCCGAGATGCCCCACGGCGGCTTCAAGAAGTCCGGCTACGGCAAGGACCTCTCCTCCTACGGCTTCGAGGACTACACGCGCATCAAGCACGTGATGACCTCCCTGGGCTGATCCCGTCCCACCCGCGCACGCGTGTACGTTCCGTACGCGCGTGCGCGTATCATCGACGCCCGGCCGACCGGCCCGCACCGCCCCGACCCGCCGTCCCGCCGGAATGCGAGTAACGCCCGTGAAGCCCCTGTCCCGCCGGACCCTGCTGCGCGCGCTGGGCGCCGGCGCCGGGGCCGCCACCCTCGCCGGATGCGGGGTGCCCGCCGCGTACGTCGCCCCCCGGGACCGGGCCGCGGCGGACCGCTCGGAGCGCGACAAGCGGCTCGTCTTCGCCAACTGGCCGCTCTACATCGACGCCGACGAGGACGACCCGCAGAAGCGGCCCACGCTCGACGCGTTCCAGGAGCGCAGCGGCATCTCGGTGAAGTACACCGAGGAGATCAACGACAACGACGAGTTCTTCGGCAAGATCAGCCCGGCCCTGATGAACCATCAGGACACCGGCCGGGACCTCATCGTCGTCAGCGACTGGATGGCCTCCCGCTACGTCCGGCTCGGCTGGGTCCAGGCGATGGACCGGGCCGCCCAGCCGCACGTCGCCCGCGAGCTCGACCCGCTGCTGCGCAAGCCGTCCTTCGACCCGGGCCGCCTGCACACCGTGCCCTGGCAGTCCGGCATCACCGGCATCGCCTACAACCGCAAGAAGCTCGGCCGCGAGATACGGCGCACCTCGGAGCTGTGGCACGACGACCTGCGCGGCCGCGTCACCCTGCTGTCCGGCATGGACGAGGCGTTCTCCCTGCTGATGCAGGGCAACGGCGCGGACGTCACCCGCTGGACCGCCGACGACTTCCACACGATGACCGACCAGCTGCGCACCCTGGTCCGCAAGCGGCACATCCGCCGCTTCACCGGCAACGACTACATCAAGGACCTCTCCTCCGGCGACGTCCTGGCCTGCCAGGCGTACTCCGGCGACATCATCCAGCTCCAGGCCGACAACCCGGACATCGCGTTCGTCGTGCCCGAGGAGGGCGCGGAGCTGTGGGCGGAGAGCCTGATGATCCCCAACCTCGCCCGCCACAAGCGCAACGCCGAAGCGCTCATCGACCACTACTACCGGCCCGACGTCGCGGCGGAGCTCGCCGCGTCGGTCAACTACGTCTGCCCGGTGCCGGCGGCGCGCGAGGTCCTGGCCTCGTCCAAGGACAAGGAGCTCGCCGAGCTCGCCGAGAACCCGCTGATCTTCCCCAGCGACGACATGCGCGGCCGGCTCGCCACCGCCCGCGACATGACCGCCCGGGAGCGGCCCGGCTTCACCAAGGAGTGGAACGAGATCGTCGGGCTGTGAGCGGGCCCGGCCTCACGCCGGGAGCAGCGAGCGCAGGGTGGCGATGCGGTTGGTGGTGATCGAGTCGACGCCCGCGCGCAGCAGCCGGCGCATCGTACGGCGGGTGTCCGCCGTCCAGGCCGAGACCAGCAGGCCGTCGGCGTGGTGGCGCGCCACCAGCTCCTCGCTCACCAGGCCGAAGCGGTAGTTGAGCCAGTGCGGCCGCACCTCGGCGAGCAGGGACGGGCGGGGCGGGGCGAGCGTGGTCCAGGTGAGGGCGATCTCCGCGTCCGCGTCCGCGCGGCGCACGTTCAGCATGGCGGCCGGGCCGCCGCAGTAGTACGCCCGCTCCCGCGCCCCGCTCGCCCGCACCTGCGCGACCGCGGCAGCGGCGGCCGAGGGGTCCGGCAGGTCGATGAACAGCCGCCCCCGGGCGGCCGCCCCGGCCTCGGCGAGGGCCTCCTCGAGCGTCGGCACCCCGCCGTCCGTCAGGGCGCGCAGCTCCTCGGCCGTCAACGCGGCCAGGGCCACCTCCCGGCCCCACAGGCGCCCCAGCGTCGCGTCGTGCAGCAGCACGGGCACGCCGTCGCGGGTCAGCCGGACGTCGATCTCCACCGCGCCCGCCCCCGCCCGCAGGGCCGAGCGGATCGAGGGCAGGGTGTTCTCGCGGTGGACGTAGGGGTCGCCGCGGTGGGCGACGGCGGTGAAGGCGGTGACCATGGGCCTCATTGTGGCGGGCGAGGCCGGGCCGGTCCCTCAGCCCCGCCAGGTCGAGGTGTAGACGTCGATCTCCTTGCGGAGGCGGGCCTTGCCCGTGTCGTCCATGAACGACGCCTCCACGGCGTTCTTGGCGAGCTCGGCCACGCCGTGGGCGTCGAGCTCCAGGAGGCGGGCGGCGACCGCGTACTCGGTGTTGAGGTCGGTGCCGAACATGGGCGGGTCGTCGCTGTTGATCGTCACCAGCACCCCCGCGGAGACCATCTCCTTGAGCGGGTGCCGCTCCAGATCGGTCACGGCGCGGGTGGCGAGGTTGGAGGTCGGGCAGACCTCCAGCGGGATGCGGTGCTCGGCGAGGTGGGCCAGCAGCCTCGGGTCCTGCGTGGCGCTGGTGCCGTGGCCGATGCGCTCGGCGCGCAGCTCGGTCAGGGCGTCCCAGATGGTCTGCGGGCCGGTGGTCTCCCCGGCGTGCGGCACGCTGTGCAGTCCGGCGGCGATGGCCCGGTCGAAATACGGCTTGAACTGGCCCCTGGGCACCCCGATCTCCGGGCCGCCGAGCCCGAACGAGACCAGGCCTTCCGGCCCCAGGTCACAGGCGATGCGGGCGGTCTCCTCGGCCGACTCCAGCCCGGCCTCGCCGGGGATGTCGAAGCACCAGCGCAGCACCACGCCCAGCTCGGACTCGGCCGCCTTGCGGGCGTCCTCGATGGCCTCCACGAACGCGACGTCCGGGATGCCGCGCCGGGTGGAGCTGTAGGGGGTGACGGTCAGCTCGGCGTAGCGGATGTTCTGCCGGGCCATGTCGCGGGCGACCTCGTAGGTCAGCAGGCGCACGTCCTCGGCGTCGCGGATCAGGTCGACCACGGAGAGGTAGACCTCGATGAAGTGCGCGAAGTCCCGGAAGGTGAAGAAGTCGGCGAGGGCCTCGGGGTCGGTGGGCACCGGGGAGTCGGGGTGCCGGGCGGCCAGCTCGGCGACGATGCGGGGGGAGGCGGAGCCGACGTGGTGGACATGCAGTTCCGCCTTCGGCAGCCCTGCGATGAACGAGTCGAGTGCGGACATACGGGCCTCCATGGCTCCTCGGGCTGCTCGGTCGACGGCGTGCCGATCATCGTATGCGCGGTGGGCGCCGCCACGGTGCTCAGGCCTTAGCATGACGGGGTACCGACTGGGGAGGGTCATGTCCGACAAGGACGACGCGCAGCCGGAGCCGCAGGACCGCGACCTCTGGGCTCCGCCGGAGCGGCGGGTGCCGCTCGACAAGCCCGGCACCGGGCAGGTGCCGCCGCCGCAGCACCCCGCGCAGCCCGTCCCCGGACCGGCCGTGGGCACGCCGCAGATCCCGCACCAGAGCGCCTCCGGCGCACCGCTGCCGGGCGCCGTCCCGCCCGTGCCCCTGGCGCCCACCGGCCCGGGCACCCCGAGCGCGTACCCGGGCGGCCCCTACGGCTACGGGCAGCCCGGCCCCTACGGCCAGCCGCAGCCCCAGCCGCCCTACGGCCACGCCCCCGGCGCCGCGCCTGGCGCCTACGGCCAGGACCCCTACGCCCAGAGCCCGTACGGGCAGACCGCCTACGGCACGGGTGCCTACGGCTATCCGGCGGCGGGCTACGGGCAGGGCTGGCCGGGCCAGGTCGGGGCGGTGCCCAACAACAGCCTCGGTGTGGCCGCGCTCGTGCTCGGCATCGTGGGCACGGTCCTGTCGCCCAGCATCGTCTTCGGCGTGATCCTCGGCGTCCTGGCCATCGTCTTCGGCGCGATGGGCCGCAGCAAGGCGGCCACGGGCGAGGCGAACAACGGCGGTCAGGCCCTGGCGGGCCTGATCATGGGCGGGGTGGCGCTCCTGGCCACGGCCTCGCTGCTCGCGCTCTACATCACCCTGGGCGAGAGCGACGAGGCCGGCGTGGACGACGATCCCGACGACGCCGTCTACGGCGCCTATATGCCCGAGCCGCCCGCTCCCGGGCCGCTCGTGGTGGCCGCCAGGCGCTGACGCGCCTCCATCAGCGCGAAGCCCAGCAGGTTCAGCCCGCGCCAGTGGGCGGGATCCTGCGCCCGCTCGTCGTCGGCGGCCAGGCCGATGCCCCACACCCGGTCCAGCGGGCTGGCCTCCACCAGCACCCGCGCGCCCGTGCCGAGCAGATAGGCGCCCAGCTCGGGATGCTGCCCGAACTTGTGGACGCTGCCCTCGACGACGAGTTCGAAGCGGTGGCGGCGCCACTCCTCCTCGTCGAAGCCGCGCACCGAGCGGCCCGCGTCCTTCGCCTGCTTGGGGTGGCCGGCCGCGATGGCGCGGGCCTCCGCCTCGGCGTCGCCGAACAGCCGGGCCTTGCCCGCCATCATCCAGTGCTCGGCCGTGGCGTAGACCGTGCCGTCCACCGAGAAGGGCGAGGGCCACCACTGGCTGAAGCAGCCGGCTCCCACGCTGCCGTCGCGGCGCGGCCGGTGACCCCAGAAGTAGACGTACTTCGTCGTCTCGCCGCGGGCGCCGGCCGCCACCAGCTCCGCCACCGAACGCGGCCCGTCCGGCGTGACCGTGTCCGTGCTCATGTCCTTCGTCCCCCGTGTCGTCATGCCGCAATTGTGGCAGCGGCCGCTGACAGCGGCCCCGGCCGGGCTCCGACGCCCCTGGGCCGTACCACACCGATTCCGTCGCCGATCCAAAACATGGCGACGGAATCCCTTGTTGCGGCCGCTTCGCTCTGCCAGGATCGGCAACCATTCCGGATGGAGCAACACCTGCCCGCAGGTGCGCGGTCGGCGGAGGAGTGTGCGCGATGGATCAACGTCTCGACACGGCGGAGGAATTCGCCGGGGGCGCGCAGTACATCGGGGGCCGGCTGCGGCCGGGCACCTCGGGCCGTGAGCACGCGGTCGTCGACCCCGCCGACGGCCGGGAGATCCTGCGCTACGAACTGGCCGGCGCGGCCGACGTGGACGCCGCCGTGGCGGCCGCGCGGCGGGCCCTTCCCGGGTGGTCGGGCGCCACCCCCGGCGAACGCTCCGCCGCCCTGCACCGGTTCGCGCAGGTGCTCGCCGGCCGGGCCGGGGACCTCGCGCGCACGGAGTCGGCGCAGTGCGGCAAGCCCATCCGGCTGACCACCGAGTTCGACGTGCCGGGCACGGTCGACAACACCGCCTTCTTCGCCGGGGCGGCCCGTCACCTGGAGGGCAGGTCGGCGGGGGAGTACAGCGGCGACCACACCTCGTACGTACGCCGCGAGCCCATCGGCGTCGTCGGCTCCGTCGCTCCCTGGAACTACCCGCTGCAGATGGCCGCGTGGAAGGTCCTGCCGGCCGTCGCTGCCGGCAACACCATCGTGCTCAAGCCCGCCGAGCTGACACCGCTGACCTCCCTGATGTTCGCCCGCGCCGCCACCGAGGCCGGCATTCCGGACGGCGTCGTCAACGTCGTCAGCGGGGCCGGGCCGGAGGCGGGGGAGCATCTGGTGGGCCATCCCGGCGTCGCCATGACCTCCTTCACCGGCTCCACGGCCGTCGGCAGGCGCGTCGCGGAGATCGCCACCGCCACCGTCAAGCGGCTCCACCTCGAGCTCGGCGGCAAGGCGCCCTTCGTCGTCTTCGACGACGCCGACCTCGACGCCGCCGTGCACGGTGCCGTCGCGGGAGCCCTCATCAACACCGGCCAGGACTGCACCGCCGCCACGCGGGCGTACGTCCAGCGGCCGCTGTACGACGCGTTCGTGACGGGCGTCGCCGAACTGATGACCACCGTCCGCCTCGGGCACCCCCTCGATCCGGCGACCGACCTCGGCCCGCTCGTCTCCACCGCCCAGCGCGACCGGGTCGCCGGCTTCGTCGACCGGGCACGCGGGTACGCGACGGTCGTCACCGGCGGCCACGTACCGCAGGGCGAGTGGGCCAAGGGCGCGTACTACCCGCCGACCCTCATCGTCGGCGCCCCACAGGACAGCGAGATCGTCCAGGCCGAGATCTTCGGCCCCGTGCTGGCCGTGCTGCCCTTCGACAGCGACGACGAGGGCCTCGCCCTGGCCAACGACACCCCCTACGGCCTGGCCGCCTCCGCCTGGACCCGCGACGTCTACCGGGCGGGCCGGGCCACCCGCGAGATCGCGGCAGGCTGCGTGTGGATCAACGACCACATCCCGATCGTCAGCGAGATGCCCCACGGCGGCCACGGGGCGTCCGGGTACGGCAAGGACATGTCGGCCTACTCCTTCGAGGAGTACACCCAGGTCAAACACGTCATGTACGACAACACGGGGGTGGCGCGGAAGGACTGGCACCGCACGGTCTTCGGGGCGCGGTGATGAAGAAGCGGACAACCCAGACATTCAGTGCGTGATGCCGGACGTCGGCCGCATGCTTTCCGGCGACAATCTTCCGGTACCCCAGCACCGCGGACGGCGGCGGCCCGGCCCGTGGCCTGCCCCGCGGGGCTGTATGTCAGTGTTACGTGCTCTTCCGTCCCCACGACCCCCTGGACTTGAGACCCATGACGGCAACCGCCACGACCGGCACCAGCGGCACCGACGTCCGCCTGACCGGGATCAGCAAGACCTACGGCAGCTTCACCGCCGTGCACCCGCTCGACCTGTCGGTCCCCGCGGGCTCCTTCTTCGCCCTGCTCGGCGCCTCCGGCTGCGGTAAGACCACCACCCTGCGCATGATCGCCGGGCTGGAGGACCCCACCACCGGCACCGTGGAGCTCGCGGGCAAGGACGTCACCGGTCTCGCCCCGTACAAGCGGCCCGTCAACACCGTCTTCCAGAACTACGCGCTCTTCCCGCACCTGGACATCTACGAGAACGTCGCCTTCGGCCTGCGCCGCCGCGGCATCAAGTCCGTCAAGAAGCAGGTCGACGAGATGCTCGACCTCGTCCAGCTCGGCGACCTCGCGCGCCGCAAGCCGCAGCAGCTCTCCGGCGGACAGCAGCAGCGCGTCGCCGTCGCCCGCGCGCTCATCAACCACCCGCAGGTGCTGCTCCTGGACGAGCCGCTGGGCGCCCTCGACCTCAAGCTGCGCCGCCAGATGCAGCTCGAGCTCAAGCGCATCCAGACCGAGGTCGGCATCACCTTCATCCACGTCACCCACGACCAGGAAGAGGCCATGACCATGGCGGACACGGTCGCGGTGATGAACGGCGGCCGGGTCGAGCAGCTCGGAGCGCCCGCCGACCTCTACGAGACGCCCCGCACCACCTTCGTCGCCAACTTCCTCGGCACCTCCAACCTCATCACCGCCGACGTCCTGGGCACCTCGGGCGACGACATCCTTCTGCGCGCCTGCGATACCAAACTCACCCTTCCGGCGACACGATGTACAGCCACCGCCCGCACGGGCGAGAAGCTCCTGGTCGGAATACGCCCCGAGAAGATCACCCTCACGCACGCCGACGACGCCGGCACCATCGCCGACGGCCGCAACCGCGTCACCGGCCGCATCGCCCAGTCCAGCTTCATCGGCGTCTCCACCCAGTACCTCGTCGACAGCCCGGTGGGCGCCGGCCTGTCCGTGTACGAGCAGAACATCGAGCGCGACTCCCGGCTGGTGCCGGGCGCCGACGTCGTCCTGCACTGGAACCCGGGCCACAGCTTCGGCCTGGACGCCGCCCAGAACATCGAGGCGGGCACCGACGTCGACCGCGCCGAGGCGGGAGAAGGTACGTGATGACTGTCCCGACCCTCGCCGAACAGCCCCCCGTCACCCCCGCCGCCACCCCGGAGGCAGCCCGCCGCAAGAGGCGCGTGCCCTACTGGCTCCTGCTCCCCGGCATCCTCTGGCTGCTCGTCTTCTTCGCCGCGCCCCTCGTCTACCAGGCGTCGACGTCCGTACAGACCGGCTCGCTCGAAGAAGGCTTCAAGGTCACCTGGCACGTCGCCACCTACTGGGACGCCCTGACCGAGTACTACCCGCAGTTCCTGCGCTCGGTCGGATACGCCGCCACCGCCACCGCGCTCTGCCTGGTCCTCGGCTACCCGCTGGCGTATCTCATCGCCTTCAGGGCGGGCCGCTGGCGCAACCTCCTGATGGTCCTCGTCATCGCGCCGTTCTTCACCAGCTTCCTCATCCGCACCCTCGCCTGGAAGACGATCCTCTCCGACGGCGGTCCCGTCGTCTCCGCGCTCGGCTCCCTGCACGTGCTCGCCCTCACCGACGCGCTCGGCGTCACCGAGGGGCACCGCGTGCTCGCCACCCCGCTCGCCGTCGTCTGCGGCCTGACCTACAACTTCCTGCCCTTCATGATCCTCCCGCTGTACACCTCGCTCGAACGCATCGACGGTCGCCTCCACGAAGCCGCCGGCGACCTCTACGCCCGGCCCGTGACCACCTTCCGCAAGGTGACCCTGCCGCTGTCCATGCCGGGCGTCGTCGCCGGCACGCTGCTGACCTTCATCCCCGCCACGGGCGACTACATCAACGCCGAACTGCTCGGGTCCACCGACCAGAAGATGATCGGCAACGTCATCCAGTCGCAGTTCCTGCGCGTCCTGGACTACCCGACCGCCGCCGCCCTGTCCTTCATCCTCATGGCCGCCATCCTCGCCATGGTCACGCTCTACATCCGCAAGTCCGGGACGGAGGACCTGGTCTGATGGCCCTCTACTCCCGTGCCGTGCGCGGCCTGCGCCGCAACCTCGTGGTGATCGCCGGACTGGGCACCCTGGCCTATCTGCTGTTGCCCAACGTCATCGTGACGGTCTTCTCCTTCAACAAGCCCAACGGCCGCTTCAACTACGAGTGGCAGCGCTTCTCCACGGACGCCTGGACCGACCCCTGCGGCGTCGCCGACCTGTGCGGCTCGCTGTCGCTGAGCCTGCGGATCGCGTTCTGGGCCACTGTCGGCGCCACCGTCCTGGGCACGATGATCGCCTTCGCGCTCGCCCGCTACCGCTTCAGGGCCCGCTCCTCCGTCAGCAACCTCATCTTCCTGCCGATGGCCATGCCCGAGGTCGTCATGGCCGCCTCGCTGGCCACCCTCTTCCTCAACATGGGCGTCACGTTCGGCTTCTGGACCGTCCTCATCGCCCACATCACGTTCTGTCTGAGCTTCGTGGTCACGGCGGTCAAGGCGCGCGTGATGAGCATGGACCCCCGCCTCGAACAGGCCGCCCAGGACCTCTACGCCACCCCGCTGCAGACCTTCCTGAAGGTGACCCTGCCCATCGCCGCCCCCGGCATCACCGCGGGCGCCCTGCTCTCCTTCGCGCTGTCCTTCGACGACTTCATCATCACGAACTTCAACTCCGGCTCGACCGTCACCTTCCCCATGTACGTCTGGGGATCCGCGCAACGGGGCACACCCGTTCAAATCAATGTCATCGGAACGGCGATGTTCGCCATCGCCGTGCTGTGCGTGCTCGTCGGTCAGCTGGCCGGGAGACGCCGAAAAAGGAGCTGAGAACCATGGCGTCCAGTGCCATGAACCCTGCTGAAGCACTTTCCGACGCCACCCCCCGTCCCTACTGGCTCGACGACCCCGCCCGGCCCGAGGCGCTGCCCGCGCTCGTCGGCGACGAGTACTGCGACCTGCTCGTCGTCGGCGGCGGGTACGCCGGCCTGTGGACCGCCCTGGGCGCCAAGGAGCGCGACCCCGGCCGCGATGTCGTCCTGATCGAGGCGCAGGAGGCCGGCTGGGCCGCCTCCGGCCGCAACGGCGGCTTCTGCGCCGCCTCCCTCACCCACGGCTGGGCCAACGGTCACGCCCGCTGGCCCGCCGAGCTCACCACCCTGGAGGAGCTCGGCCACCGCAACCTCGACGGCATCGAGGCCGCCCTCGCCCGCCACGGCATCGACTGCGACTTCGAGCGCACCGGCGAGATCGACGTCGCCACCGCACCCCACCAGGTCAACGAGCTCAGGGAGGCCGCCGAGGAGGCGGCCTCCCTCGGCGTCGGCGGCCATGAGTTCCTCGACCGCGACGCCCTGCGCGCCGAGGTGGACTCGCCGACCTTCCTCGCCGGCCTGTGGAACCGCCGCGGCGTGGCCATGCTGCACCCCGCCAAGCTCGCCTGGGGCCTCAAGCGCGCCTGCCTCGACCTCGGCGTACGGATATACGAGAACACCCCCGGCACCGAACTCTCCTCGCGCAGCTCCGGCGTGGCCGTCCGCACCCCCTACGGCCGTGTCTTCGCCCGCCACGCCGCGCTGGCCACCAACGCCTTCCCCTCACTGGTCAAGCGCCTGCGCCCGTACATCGCCCCGGTCTACGACTACGCGCTGATGACCGAGCCCCTCAGCGCGGAGCAGCTCGCCTCCGTCGGCTGGAAGCGACGGCAGGGCCTGAGCGACAGCGCCAACCACTTCCACTACTTCCGGCTGACCGCCGACCACCGCATCCTGTGGGGCGGCTACGACATCGTCTACCGCTACGGCGGCGGGGTCCGCGCCGAGTACGACCACCACCCGGCCACGTACCAGCGCCTCGCCGAGCACTTCTTCCGCTGCTTCCCCCAGCTCGAGGGCGTGCGCTTCTCGCACACCTGGGGCGGCGCCATCGACACCTGCTCGCGCTTCTCCGCCTTCTTCGGCACCGCCCACGGCGGCCGGGTCGCCTACGCCATGGGCTTCACCGGGCTCGGCGTCGGCGCGACCCGGTTCGGCGCGGAGGTCATGCTCGACCTGCTCGCCGGGGAGCGCACCGAGCGCACGGAGCTGGAGATGGTCCGCAGCAAGCCGCTGCCGTTCCCGCCGGAACCGGTGCGCTCGGTGGGCATCGGCATCACCCAGTGGGCCATGACCCGAGCCGACGAAAACGGCGGCCGCCGCAACCTCTGGCTCAAGACCTTGGACAAGGTAGGCCTAGGGTTCGACAGCTGAGGTCAGACGTCTTGTGGGCAATCGTTCCGCAAGGCGGAACGGGTGGGCACAAGACGACCACCGGCCAGCACCCAGAGCACCAGCCCCGACAGGCACCACGCCCCCACCACGTCCAACGGCCAGTGGTACCCGCGCCACACCAACCCCAGACCGACCCCCACATTGAGCAGCCCGCAGCACACGGCCCACCACCGGGACCGTACGAGGAGCAGAACGGCCGCCCCGTACGCCACCGCCGCCGTCGCCGCGTGCCCCGAGGGAAAGAACCCGTCATGCGCTCCCGGAGCCATGACGGGCGGCCCCGGCCGCGCGATCCACATCTTCAGCGGAACGACGAGCGCCGGCACCGCCGCCATCGCCAGGGCGGCGCCCAGCGCCGGCTTCCACCGCCGGTGGCGCAGGACGCTCCAGGCGATCGCCGCGATCAGCACCGGCAGCGCCACGACGGTGTTGCCCAGATCGGCGAGGAGTTCGGCGAGGCCGGACGGCACGGCACGTGAGTCCGCGGCCGCGTGCCCCAGGCGTTCGTCGAGCACGCGCAGCGGCCCGTGGGCGGCGACCTGCCAGGTGACCAGGGCGAGGAGAGAGGCGCACAGCGCCGGGAGGAGGACAGTCGGCGGCCCCGGAACAGGGGGGGTAGTTCCGGGGCCGCCGCGCCGGCCGGTGTGCCGCGCGCCCCGGGGGGTCTGGGGCGGGCGGCCGTCCGATCGGTGAGGATGTCCGGAGCCAAGGGCTCCAGGGGTGTGCGCGAAGGCACGGCCGGGTCGGCACTGGGGAAGTACCGGCACGGCGTCGTCCGCAGTCCCCTGCGGACGGGGTGTTTCATTCATCTGCAGAAACCGTACGGCAGGCAAGCGGGCTCCGATAGTCGGATCACCTGTCCGCCACCCGCCCCGCACAGGTTCTTCACTCGGTTACGAGCGGGGGAACCACAGGCGGGGCGGATCACGGAAGCCGGGGGACTACAGGCGGCCGAAGGCGGCCTCGATGATGTCGAGACCCTCGTTCAGCAGGTCCTCGCCGATGACCAGCGGCGGCAGGAAGCGCAGCACGTTGCCGTAGGTACCGCAGGTCAGCACGACCAGGCCCTCGGCGTGGCAGGCCTTGGCGAGCGCGCCGGCGGCCTCCGCGTTGGGCTCCTTCGTCGCCGGGTCCTTCACCAGCTCGACCGCGATCATGCCACCGCGGCCGCGGATGTCGCCGATGATCTCGAACTTCTCCTGCATCGCGGAGAGGCGGCCCTTCATGACCTCCTCGATGCGCTTGGCCTTGGCGTTGAGGTCCAGCTCGCGCATGGTCTCGATGGCGCCCAGCGCACCGGCGCAGGCCACCGGGTTGCCGCCGTAGGTGCCGCCGAGGCCGCCCGCGTGCGCCGAGTCCATGATCTCCGCGCGACCGGTGACGGCGGCCAGCGGCAGACCGCCGGCGATGCCCTTGGCGGTGGTGATCAGGTCCGGGACGATGCCCTCGTCCTCACAGGCGAACCACTGGCCGGTGCGGCAGAAGCCGGACTGGATCTCGTCCGCGACGAAGACGATGCCGTTGTCGTTGGCGAACTTCACGATCGCCGGGAGGAAGCCCTTGGCCGGCTCGATGAAGCCGCCCTCGCCGAGCACCGGCTCGATGATGATCGCGGCGACGTTGTCGGCGCCGACCTGCTTGGTGATCTGGTCGATGGCCTGGGCCGCGGCCTCGGGGCCGCAGTTCTCGGCACCGGTCGGCCAGCGGTAGCCGTAGGCCACCGGCACGCGGTAGACCTCGGGCGCGAACGGGCCGAAGCCGTGCTTGTACGGCATGTTCTTGGCGGTCAGCGCCATCGTCAGGTTGGTGCGGCCGTGGTAGCCGTGGTCGAAGACGACGACCGCCTGGCGCTTGGTGTACGCGCGGGCGATCTTGACGGCGTTCTCGACGGCCTCGGCGCCCGAGTTGAACAGCGCGGACTTCTTGGCGTGGTCGCCCGGGGTCAGCTCGGCGAGCTGCTCACAGACCTCCACGTAGCCCTCGTACGGCGTCACCATGAAACAGGTGTGGGTGAAGTCGGCCAGCTGCGCGGACGCGCGGCGCACGACCGCCTCGGCGCTGGCGCCGACCGAGGTCACCGCGATGCCCGAGCCGAAGTCGATCAGAGCGTTGCCGTCGACGTCCTCGATGATGCCGCCGCCCGCGCGCGTGGTGAAGACGGGCAGCACGGAGCCCACACCGCCGGCGACCGTGGCGGTACGGCGGGCCTGCAGCTCCTGCGACTTCGGGCCGGGGATGGCGGTGACGACGCGGCGCTCCTGCGGAATCGCGCTCATGTGGGCTCCTGGGGGTGTTTCGGACGCATCCGGGGTCTTTCCCCGCAGGCTAGGTGCGGGGGGTGGGGTCCGGCATGCGCCGTTCGGTAGTGATCCGGGCGTGTCGTTGTCCGCAGCGGACATGACGCCCCCGGGCCCCCCGCACGGCCGGAAACGCTGGAACTGTCGGTGCCGGGCACTAGATTGAGCTCCGGCACGCTCGGAAAGGGCCTGGCAGGCCAGGGGGGTACAAGGGGCGATGGACACCGACGGCTCGTACGACGCGCGCGGCACCCGCGCCCACCCGGTGCCCCACGCCGTGCCCCGCCCGGCCGGACCGCCGCCCCCGCCGCCGAAAGCCCCGCCCCTGCCCGCGTACGCCCCCGCGCCCCGCCCGCCCGTCGCGGAGTGGCTCGACGCCCCCCGGCGGCCGGCCCCGCCGGGCGTCTTCCGGCACGGCCACGTCCCGCCGCCCGAGCCGGACCCGGACCGGGTCCCGGACCGCGCGCTGCTGTCCGGCGCCGTGATCTCGCTGCTGTCCGGGATGCTGCTGTGGACCCTGCTGTGGAACGGCTACATCCCGTACTGGCGCGTGCCCATGAAGCTGGTCACCCCCACCGAGTGGTGGCACGCCGGGGCGATGGGCGGCCCCGCGACGATGGACGCGGTCGAGGCCACGATCGTCTACCGCGCCGTGCTCGCCGCCCTGCTGATCTACGGCTTCGGACGGCTGGGCAACTGGCCGGAGCTGCTCAGCCGCTTCGTCAGCGGCCGCCCCCAGCCCTCCCGCGCCGCCGCCGCGGCACTGCTCGCGGGCATCGTCCAGCTGCTCGCCTGGAAGGGCACGCTCCCCGTCGTCGAACCGGTCCTCGTCCTCACCCCCGAGACATGGCTGCAGGGCGGCGGCGACCCCTACATGGCGGCGCTGGTCGTCTACGTCCTCTACGCCCTGATCGCCCTCGCCCTTCTGTGGCCCTTCGCCCGGCTGGGCGACTGGACGGCGCTCGTCCGCCGGCGCCGCGCCCACAGCCCCCACCCGCCGGCCCGCACCCCCGCCGACGCCGCCCCCGCCCTCTCCCCGGCCGACTGGCCCGAGCTCAGGGCGGCCGGGCAGCGGGAGGCGGCAGACCGCCTCTCCGCCGACCTGGCCGCAGGCCGGATGAACGACGTCGACTGCGTCCGCGTCCGCCACGCCTGGGCCTCGGCCGGGACCGATCCCACCCGGCTGGCCGCCTTCCGGGACACCGTCCTGCGCCATGGCGCCGCGGCCTGGGCGCACCCCTCCGGCGACCGCGACCTGCCGGCCCGCACGGCCACCCACGACCTGCTCACCGCACAGGTGCGCATCGGCCGCGGCACCCACCACGACCGCACCCCCCACGCGCGCCGCGGCTGCGGCGTCGCCCTGGACCCCGCCGTCCTCGGCACCTCGCTGCTGGCCGTCGGGCCCCCCGGCGCCGGCAAGACCCGCCGCCTGGTCCGGCCCGTCGTCGAGACCCTCGCCCTCCAGGCGCTCGCCGGGCAGGGCAGCGTCGTCGCCGTGTGCGCCGCCGGGACACCGCTCGGCCCCGACGAGGCGTACGACGTCGTGATCAAGCCCGGCGACGGCACGTCCGTCCACGACCTCGACCTGTACGGCGGGACCACCGACCCCGACGAGGCCGCCGCCTTCCTCGCGGAGGGCCTCGTCGGCGACCTCGCCACCGTCGACACGCGCCGCGCCGCCACGGCCCTGGCCCAGCTGCTCGGCCCGTACCACGCCGCCCACGGCCGCTTCCCGGCCGTGCCCGAGCTCTACGAACTCCTCAGCGGCACGCCCGCCGTCCTCGCGGCGCTGCGCCAGAAGCTCGACGAGGGCGGCCACGAGGCGATGCGCCGCGAGCTGGAGGCCCGCCTGCGACAGGGCGGCTCGGCCTCCGACCCCTGCCCGGCCCTCGCCGACCGCATCGCGCTCCTCGACCGGCCGGCCTTCGCCGACTTCTTCGCCATCGGCGCCGACGCCCGGCCCTTCTCGCTGCGCTCGGTGCAGCACCACCCGCTGCGGGTCCGCATCGACCTGCCCGAACGCGGGCACGGGGAGGCGTCCCGGCTGCTCGCCCGGCTGATCCTCGCCCAGTTCACGGCGATGGCCACGGCCCGGGCGGACCGCTCCCTGTTCACCTGCCTGGTCCTCGACGACGCCACCAGCACCCTCACCGCCGAGACGGTCCGCGGCATCCAGCGCCTGCGGTCCGCGGGCGCCGGCGTGGTGCTCGGCCTGCGCACCGTCGACGACGTCGCCGAGAACCTGCACATCGCGCTGCTCAGCGCCGTCGGCTGCCACATGGCCTTCGCCGGCGTCACCACCTGGGACGGCCGGCGGTTCGCGGAGGCCTGGGGCACCGAATGGGTGGAGACCCGGGAGGTCGCCCAGCACGCCGTCTTCGCCGACCAGCCGCTCACCCGCGCCGTCCACGCCCTGCGCAAGCTCGTCACCGGCCAGGCCGTCACCCGGGACGCGGTGACGGTGCGCAAGGTGGAGCGCGAGCGGTGGTCGGCGTCCGAGCTGGCACACCAGGTGCCCGCCGGACACGCCGTGCTGTCCCTGACGACGGTCCACGGCGAGCACGTGCCCCCGCTGCTGGTGGATCTGCGCGACTGAGACATGACGCGGCGGCGTACGCCAAGTGGGCCCCGCGACCCTGCCGCCCTGGCAGAATTGAGGGGAGCCGTTCATACGGGACGGTGCAAAATCCCCTCCCGTCAAAGGTCCGCCATCCATGCCGCCCACGCTCGCCTCGCTCGTCCAGCACTCGGCGCTCAAGCTCACCGTGCTCGCGGGCGCGGACCGGCTGGACACCCCCGTCCGCTGGGCGCACGTCAGCGAGCTGGCCGATCCCGTGCCGTGGATGGACGGCGGCGAGCTGCTGCTCATCACGGCCATGAAGATCGACGCCGAGGACCGCGAGACGATGCGCCGCTATGTGCGGCGGCTGGTGCGGGCGGGCGTGGTCGGGCTCGGCTTCGCCGTCGGCGTCAACTACGAGCAGGTGCCCGACGCCCTCGTCGACGCGGCGCGGGAGGAGGGCCTGCCCCTGCTCGAGGTGCCGCGCCGCACCCCCTTCCTCGCCATCACCAAGGCCGTCTCCGCGGCCATCGCCGCCGACCAGTACCGCGCCGTGACCGCGGGCTTCGAGGCCCAGCGCGAGCTGACCCGGGCCGCCCTCGCCCCCGAGGGACCGGCCGCCCTGATCACCCGGCTGGCCGCGCACCTGGGCGGCTGGGCCGCGCTGTACGACGCCTCGGGCGCCGTCGTCGCCGCCGCGCCCGACTGGGCGGCGCGGCGGGCGGCCCGGCTGGGCGCCGACGTCGAGAGGCTGCGGGAGCGGCCCGCGCCCGCCAGTGTGGTCGTCGGCTCGGACGACGCCGAGGAGGGCGGCGACCGCGTCGAGCTCCAGTCCCTGGGCTCCGGTCGCCGCACCCGGGGCGTCCTGGCCGTCGGCACGGACGAGCCGCTGGGCACCGCCGAGCGCTACGCCGTGCACTCCGCGATCGCCCTGCTCACCCTCACCACCGAGCGCTCGCGCGCCCTGCAGGACGCCGAGCAGCGCCTGGGCGCGGCGGTGCTGCGCATGCTGCTGGCCGGCGAGCCGGACCATGCCCGGGCGGTGGCGGGGGAGCTGTACGGAGGGCTGCTGGACGCGCCGTTCCGCATGCTGGTGGCCGAAGCCGTGCCGTCCGGTGGTGCGGAGGAGGAACGGGCGCAGGAGACGGCCGAGGACCCGCTGGGTGCGCTGGCGGACGCGGTGGAGACCGCCGCGAGCCGCGTGGCCGAACCGGTCCTGGCGGTCCCCGAGGAGGACCGCATCCTCGTCCTGGCCCCCGACGGCGGCGCGGCCGTGGGCGCCTGCGTCGCGTACGCCCGCGCGGCCGAGGCCCGCCGCAGCGCCGCGTCCCGCGGCGGCGAACGCGGCGCCGGCCCGACCGAGGGCACGGGGATCGCCCTGGGCCTGTCCGCCCCGGCCGGCCCCACGGGTGCGGCCGCCGCCTTCCGCCAGGCCGAACAGGCCCTGTCCGTGGCCCGCCGCCGGGGCCGCGTCCTCGTCGAGCACGAAGAGGTGGCCGCCGGTTCGGTCCTCCCCCTGCTGGCCGACGACGCCGTCCGCGCCTTCGCCGACGGCACGCTGCGCGCCCTGTACGAGCACGACGCGACCGGCCGGGGCGACCTGGTGGCCTCGCTGCGCGCGTGGCTTTCGCGGCACGGACAGTGGGACGCGGCGGCGGCGGATCTGGGGGTGCACCGGCATACGCTGCGCTATCGGATGCGGCGGGTGGAGGAGATCCTGGGGCGGTCCCTGGACGACCCGGACGCGCGCATGGAGCTGTGGCTGGCCCTGAAGGCGACGTCCGGGCCGCCGGCGTAGGGGGCCCGGAGGGATGGTGCCCCGGTCCCGCCCTCTCACCGTCTCTTGTCCTCAATCGCCGGACGGGCTGGCTGTGCTGTGTCCTCAATCGCCGGACGGGCTGGCTGTGCTGTGTCCTCAATCGCCGGACGGGCTGGCTGTGCTGTGTCCTCAATCGCCGGACGGGCTGAAAATTCAGCCCGT
>NZ_JBFADG010000026.1:0-79000 GCF_040641275.1 Streptomyces sp. NPDC021096
GGCGCCGCGGTCTGCCCCCCCCCCCCCCCCCGGGGGGGGGCGGGGGGGGGGCGGGGGGGGGGGGGCGGGCCCCCCCCCCCCCCCACGCCGCCTATGTGCAGATAGCCCAGACGGTCGTACTGCCGCCCGGCGACGGCGCCTTCGAGGCGCAGAACGACCTTGTTCCAGCGGTCCCCGCAGCCCTTGGGCGGCAGATAGGTGCTCTTGTAGGGCGTGTAGTCGCGGAACTCGGTCTCGGCGACGGTCGCTTTGCACGAGGTGGTGCCGGGGGCGGCCACCGGTGGTCCGGCGGTGATGGGGTCGTGCCAGTCGGTTCCGAATTCGGGGGGCGCCGCGGCCAGGGCGGGGCTGACGCCCAGCAACAGGCCTACGGTCGCGGCGCACAGCGCCAGCAACAGTCGTCTCATGGGGCAGGAGTGAAGCGCCTCACCGGAGGGCGCACCAGTACTCCTCTGGCCTGATCCACTGCCCTCGGCAGAAAACCAGTTGTAACCGGTGTGCCACGAGCGCGAGCCTGGCACGGCCCCCACCCACCCCCATGCCGAACCGGGATGCCATGCACATCAGTGATCTTCCGTATGCCGATCCGGGCCGGCCGGATGTCCGTTCGGGCCCACGCTTCCTGATCTGGCTGGGACGCAACCAGCTGGGCGGTCAGGTGAAGGCGATGCTCTGGGGCGTCCTCCATATGGCGTCCGTGGCCACGTTCCCACTGGCCGTGGGCATGGCCGTGCAGGCCGTCGTCGACCGGTCGGGTGCACGGCTGGCGGTCGCGGGCGCACTGGTGCTGGTGCTCGGCGTGCTCACGGCGCTCGGTGACACGATGCTGCACCGTGTGGCGGTCACCAACTGGATCACCGCCGCGGCACGCGTGCAGCAGCTTCTCGCCCGTAAGACCGCGGAGTTGGGAGCGGCGCTGACGCGGCGGGTGGCGGCGGGTGAGGTCATCGCCGTGTCGACGGGCGATGTCGAAAAGATCGGCTGGTTTGTGGAGGCGCTGTCGCGTTTCGCGTCCGCGTTGTTGACAACAGTCGTCCTGTGCGTGGCTCTGGTGATCTATCAGCCCGCCCTGGGGGCGCTGATCGCCGTCGGTGTGCCGGTGCTGGCCCTGGCGGTGCTGCCGTTGCTGCCGCCCGCGACGAAGCGGGCCGACGAGCAGCGTGAGAAGGCCGGTCGGGCCACCGAGCTGGCGTCGGACACCGTGGCGGGGCTGCGGGTGCTGCGCGGCATCGGCGGCGAGGAGCTGTTCCTGTCCCGCTACCGCCGCGCCTCGCAGGAGGTACGCAAGGCGGCCGTGCACAGCGCCCGCATGTGGGCGCTGATCGCTGCCGTGCAGGTGGTACTGCCGGGGCTGCTGCTGATCGCGGTGGTCTGGTACGGGGTGGCGCTGGCGCAGGACGGCCGGATCGGCGTGGGCGAACTGGTCACGGTCTACGGCGTGGTCACCTTCCTGCTGTTCCCGCTGCGGCAGTTCGAGGAGATCGCCATGGCGTATTCGTTCTCCCGGCCGTCCGCGCAGCGTGCCGCCCGGGTGCTGGGGCTGGAGCGCACCACGTCCTCGGCGGGGGAGGAACGGCACACGGAGAGCCTGACGGGTGATCTGTACGACCCCGCGAGCGGCCTCCTGGCTCCGGCGGGGCAGCTGACGGCGGTGGTGTGCGGTGATCCCGACGCCGCCGGGCGGCTCGCCGACCGGCTCGGCGGGCATGCCCCGGAGGGCACAGAGGGCACGCCGTCGTCTCTGCTGGGCGGGGTGGCGCTGGACGAGGTGACGCTGGACGCGGCCCGTGCCGCGGTGCTCGTCCAGGACAAGGACCCGGTGCTGCTGTCGGGCACGCTCGCCGAGTTGCTCGACGTTCCGGCGTCGGGGGCCGTGACGGCGGAGGCGGCCTTGGCGGCGGCGCAGTGCGGCGATGTGCTGACCGCGCTGGCGCAGGGCTCGACGGACGACAGCGGTGACCCGATGCGTACACGGATCACCGAGCGCGGCCGCTCGCTGTCCGGCGGGCAGCGGCAGCGGCTGGCGCTGGCGCGCTCACTGGTGACCGATCCCGAGGTGCTGGTGCTGGACGAGCCGACCTCGGCCGTCGACTCGCACACCGAGGCCAGGATCGCGGACGGTGTGCGGGCGCTGCGCAAGGGACGTACGACGGTGGTGTTCTCCTCCAGCCCTCTGCTCCTGGACCGGGCGGACCGGGTGGTGCTCGTGCGCGACGGCCAGGTGGCGGCGGTGGGCACGCACGGCGAGCTGGTGCGCTCCCATTCCGGCTACCGCGCGGTGGTCACCCGTCGGACGGATGAGGAGACGGGCGGGGAACTGGACAGCGAGCTCACCGAGCTCGACAAGAGCGAGCAGATCGAGGAGTCGGCATGATCGGCGTGGCGCCACCGGCGTACGACCCGGCCGCACCGGAGTCGGCGACGACGTTGCCGGTCGGCAGGCCCACCACGGTGCAGGGCTATGTGAAGGAACTGCTGGGCCGGCACCGGGCGGCCTTCGCCCTGCTGGTGACGGTGAACGCGATCGCCGTGATCGCTTCGATGGTCGGCCCGTATCTTCTGGGCGGGCTGGTCGACGATCTGTCGTCGGGTGTGAAAGAGATCCACCTGGGGCGCGCGGTGGCCCTCTTCGCGGTCGCGCTGGCCGTGCAGACCGTCTTCGTGCGCATGGTGCGGCTGCGCGGGGCGATGCTGGGCGAGGAGATGCTGGCAGATCTGCGCGAGGACTTCCTGGTGCGGTCCGTGGCGCTGCCGCCGAGCGTGCTGGAGCGGGCGGGCACCGGTGATCTGCTGTCCCGGATCACCACGGACATCGACCGGCTGGCGAACGCCATGCGGGAGGCCGTGCCGCAGCTGGCGGTCGGTTTCGTGTGGGTGGGGCTGCTGTTGGGGGCGATGACGGTCACGGCGCCGCCGCTGGCGCTGTGCGTGCTCGTCGGACTGCCGCTGCTGATCTGCGGCTGCCGCTGGTACTTCCGCCGCGCACCGGGCGCGTACCGCTCGGAGGCAGCCGGATACGCGGCGGTCGCCGCGTCGCTGGCCGAGACCGTGGACGCGGGGCGGACGATCGAGGCGCACCGGCTGGGGCACCGCCGGGTCGAGCTGTCCGACCAGCGGGTCGCCGAGTGGACGGCTTGGGAGCGGTACACGCTCTGGCTGCGCTCGGTCCTCTTTCCCGTGATCAATGTGACGCATGTGCTGCTGCTGGGGTCGGTGCTGATCATCGGTGGGGTGTTCGTCCTGCGGGGATGGATCTCGGTGGGGCAGCTGACGACGGGTGCGCTGTTCGCGCAGATGCTCATCGAGCCGATCGGGCTCATCCTGCGCTGGTACGACGAGCTCCAGACGGCCCAGGTGTCGCTGGCCCGGCTGGTGGGAGTGCGTGAGATCGAGCCCGCCGACGCCGACGAAGGAGTGCGTCCGGCGGGCCGGGAGGTGCGGGCGGACGAGGTGCGCTTCGGCTACGTCCCCGGCAGCGATGTGCTCCACGGTGTCTCCCTCGACGTCCCGCCGGGGACGCGGGTGGCATTGGTCGGCCCGTCCGGAGCGGGCAAGTCGACGCTGGGCCGGCTGCTGGCCGGGATCTACGCGCCGCGTGCGGGCGCGGTGACACTGGGCGGCGCGGAGCTGTCCCGGATGCCCACGGAGCGGGTACGCCGCCATGTCGCGCTGGTCAATCAGGAGCACCACGTCTTCGTGGGCTCGCTGCGCGACAACCTGCTGCTCGCGCGGACTACTGCCGGGGACGACGATCTGTGGTCGGCGCTCGCCGCGGTGGACGCCGACGGCTGGGCGCGGGCCCTGGAGAAGGGCCTGGAGACGGAAGTGGGCTCGGGCGGGCTCGCGCTCACCCCGGCGCAGGCCCAGCAGGTCGCGCTCGCGCGGCTGGTCCTCGCGGACCCGCACACGCTGGTCCTGGACGAGGCGACCTCGCTGCTGGATCCGCGGGCCGCCCGGCATCTGGAGCGTTCGCTGGCCACGGTGCTGGAGGGGCGTACGGTCGTGGCGATCGCGCACCGGCTGCACACCGCGCACGATGCGGATGTGATCGTGGTCGCGGAGGACGGCCGGATCAGCGAGCTGGGCAGTCACGACGAACTGGTCGCGGCGGACGGCGCGTACGCGGCGCTGTGGCGCTCCTGGCACCAGTAGCCGGTGGGAGCGGGCGGCCGGGGCCGGGACGTCAGATGAGGTCCAGGGCCCCGAGCCCGCTGACGCCGCCGAGCACCATGAAGGCCGGCATGAGGACCTTCAGCTCCACCCAGCTTCCGGCCCGGAAGCGCATGCCCTTGGGCGGGCCGAGGGGGTACCAGCGCTTGCGGCCTATGGGCAGGGGCCACAGGATCGGGCAGCCGGAGACGGTGAGGGCGTCCCCGATGTCGTGCACCAGGGCCCCGAGGATGATGGGCAGGCCCAGCCACATGTATTCCTGGCCCGGGCCGGTGAACAGCCAGTGGGAGCCGTTGCCCGGCTCGTCCAGGACACCGGCGAGGATCCAGGCGCTGGTGGCTCCGAGCAGCCAGACCAGGACGTCGCTGGAGGTCCGGGCCATCCGCCACAGGAGCCCCTCGACGGCGAGCACCATGTGGACGAAGAGGATGCCGAGCACGGCCCAGCGGTCGCCGGTCATGGCCAGGGCCGAGGTGCCGGCTCCGATGAGCACGGCCCACAGCGCGGTGTGGGTCAGGGTGCGGTGCCCGCCGTTGCGACGGGGGTCGGCCTTGGCCCGGGTGGCCTTGTAGACCGCGTGGGACAGCGCGTCGATGACTCCGCAGAGGACGCGCGATATCGGACCGAAGGCCCGCGATATCGTCGCGGACTTGTGATCGAGGTCGGGGGCGAGCGCCGCACCGGCACAGATCAGCGCGCCGACGACGAGCACCGGCCAGGGCATCGGGTGCCCGACTCCCGCGGCGGCGGCCCCGACGCCCAGCCAGGCTGCCGCGCCGGAGAGCGAGTGCGCCGGTCCCATCATGCTCGTTCCACCCCTTCGCTGGTCGGCGCCCCGCCTTTTTGACGCCGTATCGGCGACTCAGCGTAATGCCCGGATGATCATCGTTCGACCGGCCGGTTCCCAGTTCCGCCCCCGGGCCAGGCAGTATGGGGGTGTGACCCTTATCGATCAGATGCCGAGCCATGCCGACCCCGATGCCCTTTTCGAAGCTTTCTCGACCTGGGCCGAGGAGCGGGGCATCACGCTGTACCCCGCTCAGGAGGAGGCGCTGATCGAGGTGGTCTCCGGCGCGAATGTGATCCTTTCGACGCCGACCGGGTCGGGCAAGAGCCTCGTCGCGGCCGGAGCGCACTTCACCGCGCTCGCCAACGATCAGGTGACCTTCTACACCGCCCCGATCAAGGCGCTGGTCTCGGAGAAGTTCTTCGACCTGTGCAAGATCTTCGGCACCGAGAACGTCGGCATGCTCACGGGCGACGCCTCGGTCAACGCCGACGCTCCGATCATCTGCTGCACCGCCGAGGTCCTCGCCTCGATCGCGCTGCGGGACGGCAAGGACGCCGACATCGGCCAGGTCGTCATGGACGAGTTCCACTTCTACGCGGAGCCGGACCGTGGCTGGGCGTGGCAGATCCCGCTGCTGGAGCTGCCGCAGGCGCAGTTCATCCTGATGTCCGCCACGCTGGGCGACGTCTCCCGCTTCGAGGAGGACCTGACCCGGCGCACCGGGCGGCCCACCGCCGTGGTGCGGTCCGCGACCCGGCCCGTTCCGCTGTCGTACGAGTACCGTGCGACGCCGCTCACCGAGACCCTCACCGAGCTTCTCCACACGCACCAGGCGCCGGTGTACATCGTGCACTTCACGCAGGCGGCCGCCGTCGAGCGGGCGCAGGCGCTGATGAGCATCAACATGTGCTCGCGCGAGGAGAAGGACGAGATCGCCAAGCTGATCGGCAATTTCCGCTTCACCACCAAGTTCGGGCGGAACCTCTCGCGCTTCGTACGCCACGGCATCGGGGTCCACCACGCCGGCATGCTGCCGAAGTACCGGCGACTGGTGGAGCGACTGGCGCAGGCCGGTCTGCTGAAGGTCATCTGCGGTACGGACACGCTCGGAGTCGGCGTGAACGTGCCGATCCGCACGGTGCTGTTCACGGCCCTGACCAAGTACGACGGCCAGCGGGTGCGGACGCTGCGGGCCCGGGAGTTCCACCAGATCGCCGGGCGGGCCGGGCGAGCCGGCTTCGACACCGCGGGCTTCGTCGTGGCCCAGGCCCCCGATCACGTCGTCGAGAACGAGAAGGCGCTGGCCAAGGCGGGCGACGACCCGAAGAAGCGCCGCAAGGTGGTCCGCAAGAAGGCCCCCGAGGGCTTCATCAACTGGACCGAGAACACCTTCGACAAGCTCATCGCCTCCGAGCCCGAGCAGCTCACCTCCCGCTTCCGGGTCACGCACGCGATGCTGCTGGCGGTCATCGCCCGGCCCGGCAACGCCTTCGACGCGATGCGCCGGATGCTGGAGGACAACCACGAGCCGCGCAAGAGCCAGCTGCGGCACATCCGCCGGGCCATCGCCATCTACCGCTCGCTGCTGGACGGCGGCGTGGTCGAGCGGCTCGACAAGCCGGATGCCGAGGGACGGATCGTCCGCCTGACGGTGGACCTGCAGTCGGACTTCGCGCTCAACCAGCCCCTGTCGACCTTCGCGCTCGCCTCCTTCGAACTCCTCGATCCCGAGTCCCCCTCCTACGCCCTGGACATGGTCTCGGTGGTCGAGTCGACGCTGGACGACCCGCGCCAGATCCTGGCCGCGCAGCAGAACAAGGCGCGCGGCGAAGCGGTCGCGGCGATGAAGGCGGAGGGCGTCGAGTACGAGGAGCGCATGGAGCGGCTGATGGACATCAGCTACCCCAAGCCCCTGGAAGAGCTGCTGTCCCACGCCTACGACGTCTACCGCAAGAGCCACCCGTGGGTCGGCGACCACCCGCTCTCGCCGAAGTCGGTCATCCGCGACATGTACGAGCGGGCCATGACCTTCACGGAGTTCACCTCGCACTACGACCTGGCCCGGACCGAGGGCATCGTGCTCCGCTACCTGGCCAGTGCGTACAAGGCGCTGGACCACACCGTGCCGGACGACCTGAAGTCCGAGGACTTCGAGGATCTGATCGCCTGGCTGGGCGAGATGGTGCGCCAGGTCGACTCCAGCCTGCTGGACGAGTGGGAGCAGCTGGCCAACCCGGAGGAGGAGTCGGCAGAGGAGGCCCAGGAGCGCGCCGACCAGGTCAAGCCGGTCACCGCCAATGCCCGGGCGTTCCGGGTGCTGGTGCGCAACGCGATGTTCCGCCGTGTCGAGCTGGCCGCCCTGGACAACGTCGCCGAGCTCGGCGAGATGGACGCCGAGGCCGGCTGGGACGAGGACCGCTGGGGCGAGGCCATGGACGCCTACTGGGACGAGTACGAGGATCTGGGCACCGGCCCCGACGCGCGCGGCCCGAAGCTGCTGCGCATCGAGGAGCGGCCGGAGGACGGTCTGTGGCGGGTGCGGCAGACCTTCGCCGACCCCAACGGTGATCATGACTGGGGCATCTCTGCCGAGGTGGATCTCGCGGCATCCGACGAAGAGGGCCGCGCGGTGGTGCGGGTCATGGACGTCGGCCAGCTGTAGCCTCGGGCGTCCTGCCCCGGCCGGGCGCCCCTTTTCTTCCGCACAGCCTCGCCCACAGCCCACGCGGCGCCGGCGTCGCGGGCTCGGCCGGCGGCACGGGATCGGCGGGCGGCGTCGGCCGTTCCTCCGGGGCCGGCGCCCCGGCGGGGTCGGGCCCGGTATCCGTACGACTGTGGCAGCCGGGGGCGGGACGGTGGGCGCGGGCCTCCGCCAGGGCGGCGATGAGACAGTGCCGGTGCCAGTCGATCTCGTCCGGGTCCTCCGCCATCACCAGCTCGTCGATCACTTCGCGTGCGGCGGTTGCCTCCGGCCGCGCCTGGGCGAGGACCGGGCACAAGGCGTGGAGGTAGGCGTGCTCGCCGGGGTCCGGCACCGCGTGGGCCAGCTCACCGGGGTCGAGTACGGCCGCGGGCACCGCCGCCCGCTCCCACGGGTCCCCGGCCGCGGCTGTCAGCTGGTCGAGTCGGCGGGCGCGCCAGCTGCGGGCGCGCCGGTCGGGGTGTTTCTCCAGCGCGGCGCGCAGCAGGGCCGGGGTGCGGCCGGTCAGCATCTCGGGGTTGCGGTCGGCGAATTCCGCGAGGTCCGTCGCCAGGTAGTGCCAGACGACCACGCGGTATCGGTTGACGTAGAAGCGGACGGGCGCGAAGCAGCCGCCCCGGGCGAGGCGGGTGAACCGGGCGGGGCTGATGCCCATCAGCTCGGCCCCTTCGGCCGTGCCGACCACCCAGAGCCGCGTGCGCAGCTCCTTGGGGAAGCCTTCGGCGGACTTGTGCCGTTCGATCTCCTCCCGGGCGATGCGTCGACGCCCGCCCGGGCCGGACGAAACGGTCCGTACCTCCCCCAGCTGCACGGCCAGTTCGAACTCGCGTGGTTTGAGTTCCAGCTCCCGTGCGGCCCGCGCGAACGGAATGCTTTGCTCCGCAACGCCGCGCACCTGAGCCTGTCGTACCGCCATGGCATCCTCCCCGCCACCACCGTCGATTACTTACAGTGACGACGATAGCGGTGTGTCACGGCGCGACGTCCAGCCCTGTGGATAACTTCGGCCCGGCTGCCGCAGGCCCGGCTCCGCAGGCCCCGTTCCACGAACGCCGTAGCCAGGGCGCTCAGCCGACCTGCCCACCGGATCCGCCTCCGGCCAGGCCCTCCTGCCCCACGCTCGCCTGATCGACGCGATTGACCAGCAACGTCATCTCGTAGGCGACCTGGCCGATGTCGGCCTCGGCGCCGCCGAGGACGCACAGGCAGTTCTCCTCGCCCGCGGCCGTGACGAAGAGCACGCCCTCCTCGAATTCGACCATCGTCTGCCGCACCCGTCCGGACCCGAACTGCCGGCCGGTCCCCCTGGCCAGGCTGTGCAGCCCGGAAGCGACCGCCGCCAGATGTTCGGCATCCTCCCTTTCCAGGCTCGCGCTCGCTCCCGTCACCAGCCCGTCGTTGGACAGCACCAGCGCGTGTCGTATCTCCTCCACGCGCTCGGTCAAGTCGTTCAGCACCGAGTCGAGTTCTTTACCGTTTGCCATGTTCCGCCTCCCCGTTCCGCAATTCCCCGTAACTGCCGTGCAAGCCTTGCTCACCTCCGTGCTCCCGGCAACCCGCCCGGCCCGTCCGCACGCGTCTGTTCGCCAGTTGGCACAGGACAGGGACATGGCGCGGAAAATGACCGTGACGCATTCGATCGACGTGACAGTTCACCAACCGCCCACTTTCCATTAGCGGCGGTTCAACTCCACCGATGCAGGGCACACTTGAACGACCGCAGGAAATGCCGCTCCCGGGGGCAGGTGATCCGCGTGTTCGACAAACTTCGCAGGCGTATCGAAGAGGTGCGGCAGCCTCCGGCCCCGCGGCCACCCGTGGGCACCGGCCCCGGCCGCCCACGCCAGCGCAATCTCTTCGAGGCGGCGGCGGTCTATGTAGCCGCGTGCGCCGAGAACGACGTCGAAAAGAGCGCGGAAGCGGCACGGTGGGTCTCGCCCGAGGCGCTCAGCTTCGGGGTGAACGAGCTGGCGTGCCGGGCCGTCATAGCGCTCGCGCGCGAGCGCGACGAGTCGCCGCAGACCGTGGCCCGTACCCTGCTCGGCCTGCCCCCCACCTGAACGCGCTCCGTCAGCGGACGTTTCCGAAGCCGTCACCCTGAAGTCGTGTACATGTCATAGCTGCAGCTCTACGCTTCCCTCGCGCCCTGCGCACCGCACCCCCACCGACTTCGCCCTGTACGGAGGACCTCGTGCCCGCCGCAGTCAGCCGCCCCCACAGTCCGCGCCGCCTCCGCCGCCGTCACTCCGTCGCCCTGGCCTCCGCGTTCGGGCTCGCCGCCGCCTCCCTCGGCCTATGGGCCTCGGACTCCGCCGCCGCGCCCGCCGTGCCCACCCCCGACCACGTCGTGGTCGTCGTCTTCGAGAACCACGCCTACAACCAGGTCATGGGCAGCTCCCGCGCCCCGTACATCAACTCGCTCGCGGCAGGCGGCGCGAATCTCACCGCGTCGTACGCCGAGACCCACCCCAGTCAGCCGAACTACTACGCGCTGTTCTCCGGCGACACCCAGGACGTCACCGACGACAGCTGCGTCGACCCCGGATTCAGCAACGAACCCAACCTCGCCTCCGAGCTCATCGCCGCGGGCAGAACCTGGGCGAGCTACAACGAGGGTCTGCCGTCCGAGGGCTCCACCACCTGCAAGAGCGGCAAATACGCCCAGAAGCACAACCCCTGGTTCGGCTTCGACAACGTCCCCACCAACACCGCGCACACCTTCAGCGCCTTCCCCCGCGACTACTCCACCCTCCCCACGGTCTCGTTCGTCGTGCCCGACCTGTGCAACGACATGCACGACTGCTCCGTGGGCACCGGGGACACCTGGCTCAAGAACAACCTCAAGGGCTACGCCGACTGGGCCAAGAGCCACAACAGCCTGCTCCTGATCACCTTCGACGAGGACAACAGGCTGAGCGGCAACCGCATACCGACGGTCCTCTACGGAGCCCAGGTGAAGGCGGGCGCCAGTTCCGGCACGACGTACAACCACTACGACGTGCTGCGCACGCTCGAGACCATGTACGGCCTCCCGCACGCCGGACACGCCGCGAACGCCAAGGACATCACCGGCATCTGGAACACCTGACCGTGTACCTCGCGGACAGCCGCACCGCTCCGGGCGGTGCGGCCGACGGCATCCGTGCCACCGGCCGCGCCCGGCGCGCAGCGGTCCCCGGCGCCGTGCTCGCCCTCGGGACCGTCAGCCTCATCACCGACATCTCCTCGGAGATGGTCAGCGCCGTCCTGCCGCTGTACCTCGTCGCCGGGCTGGGCCTTTCCCCGCTCGGCTTCGGCCTTCTGGACGGCGTCTACAACGGCATCAGTGCGCTCGTACGGCTCATCGGCGGCCGGCTCTCCGACCGCCGGGGCGGTAGCCACAAGGCCGTGGCCACCGTCGGCTACGGCCTGTCCGCACTGTGCAAGCCCCTGCTGCTCGTCGTCCACAGCGTGCCCCTGATAGGCGCCGTGCTGGCCGCCGACCGCACCGGCAAGGGCCTGCGCACCGCACCGCGCGACGCCATGATCTCGCTGGCCTGTGAGCCCGCCGTGCGGGGGCGGGCCTTCGGAGTGCACCGGGCCATGGACACCGCGGGGGCGCTGCTCGGCCCGATGCTCGCCTTCGTGATCCTGCGGGCCGCGGCGGAGGGGTACGACGCCGTCTTCGCCGCCAGCGGATGCGTGGCCGCACTGGGCGTCCTGATCCTGGTGCTGTTTGTGCCGGGTCAGGGAGGCAAACCCACGCGCTCCCGGCGCACGGAGGCGCGCGCACCCGTCCGCGAGGTGCTGCGCCGTCCCGGCATCCGCCGGCTGACCGGTTGTGCGGTGCTCCTGGGACTGACCACCGTGAGCGACTCCTTCCTCTACCTCACCCTGCAGCGCCGCCTGGAACTGTCCGAGTCCTGGTTCCCACTGCTTCCGCTGGGAACCGCCACGACGTTCCTGCTGCTGGCCGTGCCGCTCGGCATGGTGGCCGACCGCTTCGGCCGCCGCCGGCTGTTCCTCTGCGGCCACCTCGCGCTCCTCGGCGCGTACGGGCTGCTCGTCGCCCCGCTCGGCGACTCCCCCGCCCTCGCCGCACTCGTCCTCGCTCTGCACGGAAGCTTCTACGCCGCCACCGAAGGCGTCCTCGCCGCCGCGACCGCCGACAGCGTGCCCGCTCCGGTGCGGGGCAGCGGGCTGGCGGTCGTCCAGACCGGCCAGGCCGCCGCCCGCTTCGTCTGCTCGATCGGCTTCGGCGCCGCCTGGACCGCTTGGGGCGACCGTACGGCCCTGGGCGCGGCCGCCGCCGGTCTGCTGGTCTCCGCCGCCGTCAGCACACGGCTGCTGCGCCCTTCCCCCGCCGATGCCACACCGGAGCCCGTCCGTTGAAACGCACTCACCGCCTCCTCGTCCTCCTCGCCGCCATCCTGCTCCTGACGGGTGTCGCCGTGGGCGCCACCCTGCACGCCGCCGGGCGGGCGGCGGAGAAGGACCGCGCCCAGGCGGACGGCCCACCCGTGCGGTCGGGAAAGGTCACCCTGGACGCCCCGGGCCGCAGCGTCTTCCGCAACATGGCCTGGGGTCCGCACCGCGACGAGATCGCCTCGGTCCCCGACGCCGACCCCACCGGCCCGCGCACCGCCTCAGGGGTGCGCTGCCTGCGCTTCCACGCGGCCGGCGGTACGGGGATCTGTCTGCAGGCCGTCCACGGCACGCTCCGCGACGGCTACCGCGCCCTCGTGCTCGACGCACGCCTGAGGGAGCTGCGCCGCTACGACCTGGCGGGCGTTCCCAGCCGTGCCCGGGTCAGCCCCGACGGGCGCACCGTCGCCTGGACGGTCTTCGTCAGCGGCGACTCCTACGCGGGCGCCGCGTTCTCCACCCGTACCTCGGTCCTCGACACCCGCACCTGGACCCTGGACCGCAATCTGGAGACGTACCGCGTCCTCGTGGAGGGCCGCCCGTACCGGGCCGCCGACATCAATGTCTGGGGTGTCACGTTCGCGGACGACAACCGCTTCTACGCCACCGTCGCCACGGGCGGAAAGACCTATCTGGTGCGTGGGGACCGCACGGACCGGACGCTGCGCACCCTGCACTCCAACGTCGAGTGCCCGTCCCTCTCCCCCGACGGCACCCGTATCGCCTACAAGAAGCGCGTCCAGGGCGCCTCCTCCGACGCGCCCTGGCGGTTGTACGTACTGGATCTGCGCACGCTGCGTGAGAGTGCCACGGCCGAACGGCGCAATATCGACGATCAAGTGGTCTGGCGGGACGGGCACAGCCTCGTCTACTCCCTGCCCGGCGACTATGGCTCCGACCTGTGGACCGTCCCAGTCGACGGCTCCGGCGCGCCCCGTCTGGCGATGGCGGCGGCGCTCGCCCCCGCCTACGTCGGGCGCTCCTAGCGGTCCAGCTGCTTGCGGGACACCCGGCGCAGCCGCTTGCGCTGCGAGGAGTCGAGCAGCAGATAGGCGCCGACCGGCACCCCGACCATCACCAGCAGCGCCGCCCAGAAGGGCAGCAGCCACAGCAGGATCACTCCCACAGCCACACCGCCCACGGCGACCTTGGCCCTGTTGGTCATTTCCGTGCCTCCTTCGCGGCGGCCGGTGCGACACCTGCCGCTGTGCCTGTCACAACGCCCGGCCGATGTCGCCGGTTCCTTGTCCGTCCCGCAGCGGAGCACCGACCTCGTGCATGTGGCGCAACGCCTGCGCATAGGAATCGATGAGTCCGGTTTCAGCGTACGTCAGCCCGGCCGCCGCGCAGTGGGAGCGGACGAGGGGCCGGGCGAGCCGGAGGTGGGGGCGCGGCATGTTCGGGAAGAGGTGGTGTTCGATCTGGTAGTTCAGCCCGCCCATGAACCAGTCGGTGAGCAGCCCGCCGCGTACGTTCCTGGAGGTGAGGACCTGCCGCCGCAGATGCCCCCAGCGCTCGCCGTCCGGGTCGGGCATTTCCATGCCCTTGTGATTGGGGGCGAAGACCGCGCCGAGGTGGAGCCCGAAGAGGGCGTGGTGGAGCAGGGCGAAGGCGGCCGCCTTGCCGGGCGACATCGAGGACAGCAGCAGGGTGGCGTAGCCGGCCACGTGCACGGTCAGCAGCGCCGCCTCGACCCGGCGTTCGCCCGCCTCTTGCCGTTTGAGGTCACGCACGCTCGAAACCTTCAGATTGATGCCTTCGAGCAGCAGCATGGGGAAGAAGAGCCGGGCCTGATGGCGGGTGAGCCACCGGGTGAAGCCCTCCCGCCGGGCGGCCTGCCGCTGGGTCCACACCAGGGCACCCACTCCCACGTCGGGGTCCTTGTCGACGTGGTTGGGGTTGGCGTGGTGGCGGTTGTGCTTGTCGTTCCACCAGGCGTAGCTCATGCCCAGCAGCAGGTCCGCGTGGATCAGTCCAAGGATCCGGTTGGCCCGGCGGGTGGCGGCTATCTGCGCGTGTCCGCTGTCGTGCCCGATGAAGGCGGTCCGGGCGCAGAACACCGCCGCGGGGACGGCCAGCAGCAGCGTCCACCAGGAGTCGCCGGTGAGCACGACGGCGGCGGCCGTGACGGAGAGCGCGAGCAGGTTGCCGGCGATGGTGAGCGCGTACCGGCCCCGGCGGCGGTCGAGGAGACCGGCCGACCGGACCTGGCGCAGGAGCGGGGCGAAGTCGCTGCCCGCGGCGGGTTCCGCGAGGACGGCACTGGCCTGTGGCATGGGGCTCTCTCCGGTGATTTCAGGGGAGGGGATCCGACCCCACGAAACGTACGGATCGCGGGCATGGCGGGACCATGGCGTCACCACCCGGACCCGCGGGGGGCCATCCCCCTGAGCGGACAGGGGGTTTGGGTACACCCCACCGGCAGAAGTGACGCGCCTCACTGATCGAACTGCTCCGTCGGGCGCTGCCGACCTGTACCCTCGGCGATTCCGACTCCGCACTAGTCAAATTTGAGGAATGCGCAGCGCTGTGACCCCACCCCCTGCCGCAACACCCTCCACTGTCTCCCGGCTCGTCGGGTGCCGGACGGCCTTCCTGCCGGGAGACCCCGCCCGCACCGGACGCGTCGCCTTCTGGCTGCCGACCGGCGAACCTCCTGTGACGACAGGCGACGTCGAAGAGCTGACCGTCGTCGTCCCGGACGGCACGGACGTCACCACCACGACCGTGCGGGCCACTGTCCTGCCCGTCCGCGAGGCCCTGCCCGTACTCACCCGCGCCCGCGCCGCCCGGGCCGACGAGGCGGCCGCATTCTGGGGCGCCGTCGCCGTGCTCGCCCTGCAACTGGCCGCCCGCGGGAAGCTGTTGCCGGGCCTGACCGACACCGACCACGACTCCTGGCGGGTCGGGCCCCTCACCGCCGACGACCAGCACCGGGTGCGCGAGCTGGCCGCCGCCATGCCGCCGTCCGCCCACGCCGTACCGCTCCCCGGCAGCGACCCTCTGATGCTGCCCGGACCGGACCGGCTCGTGCGGGCCTTCCTGGACGCCGTGGCCGACGGCCTGCCCCGCTCCCCCGCCGCCGCACTCGCCACCGGCGGCCCCGCCTTCGCCGCCCCCGAGCCGCAGCGACTGCCCGCACAGCGCGCCTGGGCCACGGAGGTCGCGGCCGGGCACGACACCGGCGTACGGCTGTCCTTGCGCGTCGAGATCATCGGGCCGACCGGGGCCGAGGACGGCTCCGGCGACGACGCGCACCCGCGCTTCCGGGCCGTGCTCCAGGTGCACAGCCTCACCGATCCGGCACTCGTCGCGGACGCCGCCGACGTGTGGTCAGGCAACTCCCCGTCAGGAGCCGCCCTCGGAATGACCGCCCGGATGAACGCCCTGCTCGCGCTCCGGCGCGCCGCTCACGCCTGGCCGACGCTCTCACCGCTGCTCTCCTCCGCGGCCCCCGACGCCGTCGAACTCGCCGACGAGGAAGTGGGCGAACTGCTCGGCGCGGCATCGGTGGCGTTGGACGCCGCCGGGGTGGAGGTGCACTGGCCGAAGGAGCTGGTCCGCAAGCTCACCGCCCGAGCCGTCGTGGGTCCGCCCGACGACGAGGACGGGCCCGCCTTCGACCGCCGGTCGGGCATGCCGCCCCTGCTCTCCGCCGACGCGCTGCTGGCCTTCGGCTGGCGCTTCGCCATCGGTGACCAGGACCTGACCAAGGAGGAGCTGGACCGGCTCGCCGAGGCGAGCCGCCCTGCCGTGCGCCTGCGCGACCAGTGGGTGCTGGTGGACCCGGAAGCGGTGCGCCGCGCCCGGGAACGGCAGGATCGCAAGGTCACTCCCCTCGAGGCGCTCGGCGCGGCTCTGACCGGCCGCGCCCACGCACAGGACGACGACGGCGACGACAGCGACGGAACCGTCGACGTGCAGGCCACCGGCTGGCTGGCGGCGCTCCGCGACCGCATCGCCGATCCCGAGGGCACCCGTGAGCCCGTCTCCCAGCCCGCGGCGCTCGCGGCCACCCTGCGCGACTACCAGCTGCGCGGCCTCGGCTGGCTGGACCGGATGACCTCGCTCGGCCTCGGGGGCTGCCTGGCCGACGACATGGGTCTCGGCAAGACCATCACCGTCATCGCCCTGCATCTGCACCGCCAGACGCTGCCCGGCGCCGCCGGCCCGACCCTGGTCGTCTGCCCCACGTCCCTGATGGGCAACTGGCAGCGTGAGATCGAACGTTTCGCCCCCGGCACCCCCGTGCGACGCTTCCATGGCTCCTCACGCGACCTGGACGCCCTTGCCGACGGGGAGTTCGTCCTCACCACCTACGGCACGATGCGGCTGGACGCGCCCCGGCTGGCGCAGGCGGGCTGGGGCATGGTCGTCGCCGACGAGGCGCAGCACGTCAAGAACCCGTACTCCGCCACTGCCAAGGCGTTGCGCACCATCGGCTCGAAGGCGCGCGTGGCGCTGTCGGGCACTCCGGTCGAGAACAACCTGTCCGAGCTGTGGGCCATCCTGGACTGGACGACGCCCGGCCTCCTGGGGTCGCTCGGCAGCTTCCGCCGGCGTTACGCGCAGGCCGTCGAAGGCGGTGCCGACCCGGCCGCCGCCGAGCGGCTCGCCGCCCTCGTCCGCCCCTTCCTGCTGCGCCGCCGCAAGTCCGACCCCGGTATCGCCCCCGAGCTGCCGCCCAAGACCGAGACGGACCACAGCGTCACCCTCACCAAGGAGCAGGCGGCGCTGTACGAGGCCGTGGTGCGGGAGGTGCTCGCCGAGGTGGCGGAGGCGGACGGCTTCGAGCGGCGTGGGCTGATCGTCAAGCTGCTCACCGGGCTGAAGCAGATCTGCAACCACCCGGCACAGTTCCTCAAGGAACACAGTCTCAAGGAGCCCGGCCTCAAGGACGGCGGTCCGCGGTTCTCCGGGCGTTCCGGAAAGGTCGAGCTTCTCGACGAGCTGCTGGACACCATCCTGGCCGAAGGGGCGAGCGTGCTCGTCTTCACGCAGTACGTCCAGATGGCGCGCCTGTTGGAGCAGCACCTGGCCGCCCGGGGCGTGGCGTCCCTCTTCCTGCACGGAGGGACGCCCGTGGCGCGGCGTGAGGAGATGGTCCGGCACTTCCAGGAGGGGAAGGTCCCCGTCTTCCTGCTGTCGCTGAAGGCCGCCGGTACGGGCCTGAACCTCACCCGCGCCGGGCATGTCGTGCACTTCGACCGTTGGTGGAATCCGGCCGTCGAAACGCAGGCGACCGACCGCGCCTACCGCATCGGCCAGACCCAACCGGTGCAGGTGCACCGCCTCGTCGCCGAGGGCACGATCGAGGACCGCATCGCGGAGATGCTCACCCGCAAGCAGGCGCTGGCGGACGCGGTACTGGGCTCCGGCGAGGCCGCGCTGACCGAGCTGACCGACGCCGAGCTGGCGGAACTCGTGGAACTGAGGGGGACGACCGCACGATGACCGAGCGCACCTTTGATGCCCTGCCGCCCGTGCAGGGCCAGGCCTTCGCACACAGCTGGTGGGGCCGGGCCTGGCTCAAGGCGCTGGAGGACACGGCCCTGGACGGACAACAGGTCAAGGCCGGCCGCAGGCACGCCCGCGCGGGAGCGGTCGGCGCGGTGACCGTCCGGCCCGGCCGGATCACCGCGCTCGTACGCGACCGGGACGGCACGCCCTACCGTTCCGACGTGGTGATCCAGCAGCTCTCCGAGACCGACTGGGACCGGTTCCTGGACCTGGTGGCCGATCGCGCGGGCCACATCGCCGCCCTGCTGGACCGGGACATGTCACCGCATCTCGTCGAGGACGCCGCCGCGGCGGGCGTGGACCTGCTGCCCGGCATCGGCGACCTGGAGCCGGAGTGCGGCTGCGAGGCATGGGACCACTGCCCGCACACGACGGCCCTGTGCCATCAGGTGGCGCGGCTGCTCGACCAGGACCCGTTCGTCCTGCTGCTGATGCGCGGCCGGGGAGAGCGGCAACTGCTGGACGAGCTCCAGGAGCGCAGCACCGCCCGGACCACCGTGCATACGCCGGAGCCTCCTGCCGGCAGGCCGGCGCGCGAGGCGTTCGCGGCACACACAGTCGTACCGCCGCTGCCCGGGCCACCACCGCCGGTGGAGATTCCGGGGCGTCCGCCCGTACTGACCGGTGACACTCCGGCCGCGCCCGGAATCGACGTCGAGGCATTGGAGTTCCTGATAGCCGATGCCGCCGTCCGGGCCCGCCGGTTGCTGGCCGAGGCCTTGGCTCCCGGCCACGAGATGACGCCCGTGGCAGAGGAACTCACGCCCCGTCAGGATGCGGTGCGGCTGGCCTCCGCGGCTCCGCCGGAGGGCGTGACGGCCCGGCTCGCGACCGGCTGTGGCTACGCACCGGCGGAACTGGCACGGGCCGTACGGGCCTGGGGGTACGGGGGACCGGCCGCACTGGCCGTCCTGGAGGAGGACTGGACGCCGGAGCCGGATGCTCTCGCGCGCGCCCGCGCCGCCCTGGCCGACGCGTGGGAGGACGACGAGAGCGCTCCCCGGCTGCGGGTGACGCGCAATCGGTGGACGATGGTCGGCGCCGACGCCCAGCTGCGCTACGGCCGGGACGGGGGTTGGTGGCCGTACCGCAAGGAAGGCGGCCGCTGGCAGCCCGCCGGCGGCCGCGACCGGGACCCGGCGGCAGCCCTCGCGACCCTGCTCGCGGAGGGCTGACGGCCGGGCGGGCGGTGCTCGTCTAGAGCCCGAGGATGTCGGTGGGGAGCGCGCTCGGCAGGCCGGGCATGTTTGTGGGCAGTTGCGACGGGAAGCCCGAGGGCAGGCCGCTGGGCAGCCACGAGGGAAGTTCGCTCGGGAGCCGCAAGGACGGCGAGGCGACGCCCGGGCCGCCGGGCGAGCGTTCCTTGTCCGGCCCGCTGTCGCTCCTGTCCCCCATCACCACCACCGCCCCCAGCGCGAGCGCCGCGACCGCCACCAGCGCGCTCACGGCCAGCGCGACGCGGCGTCTGCCGCCGGACGGTGGCTGCGGCCCGGGCTGCCAGGGCGGCTCGCCCGGCCCGAAGCCGCCGGGCGGCGGAGCCGGCGGACCCGTGGGCGGTCCGTACGGGGGCCCGGGCGGTGGTCCTGGTGGGGTGGCCATACGGCCAGCGTCCCCGAGGACGTACGAGCGCGCCCGCGCGGTGACCGTACCGCTACACGTTCCGCTCCGGAACGCGACATTCCGACCTCGCGGCGCCTGCGTGGCGCTACCGGGATAAATATCAGCTAACAGTACGATTCCCCGGATGAGTGCCGAAACCACCCAGCTACGCGTTACCGAGGCGAAGGCCCACGCGGCACCCCGACGCCGCCGACCAGGTGCTGCGGCACTTCGTCCGGCGCACGCCGGACGACCCCGGGTGGGTGGAGACGGACGAGGAGGCCGCACCGGATGTCGCAGTGCTGCTCGAATCCGTGTGGCGGGGAGACACGGAGACGGTCCGGGAGCCGGTGCGCGCCACACCGGACACCACCTTCATGCTCGGCAAACTTGTGTACGCGGTGGCGCTGCTGCTGCCGGCCGTTCCCCGGCCGGAGGTGCGACGGGTGCTCAGCGAGCTGCGCGCAGGAAGGCCTCCAGACCCGCGAGATCGTCGGTGTTGAGGTAGTCGACCCCCGCCGCGAGCAGTTCCCTCCACAGCGCCTCACGGGCCGGCCCGGGCTGGTCGAGCGTCGCCCAGAACCGCACCTTGCGGCGTTCCGCATGGGCGGCGCCGACGATCCGTCGGAGCGCGGCCCGCTCCTGTTCGGGCATCGGGCCCGTGCCCTGCCAGGTGAAGTGCTGGCTCCAGTTGTCGCTCACCAGCGGCGCGAAGGAGGCGGGCGCACCGCCGAGGTCGGTGAGGCGGCCGTCGTAGAAGGCGTGCCGGACCCGCTCCGCCTCCATGGGGATCCGCGCGCCACGGTCACCGGAGACGACCGCCGTGACGGCGGAGCGGCGGACCCGTCCGCCGGCACTGACGGTGAGCATCGAGTGATAGGGGCGCAAGTGCCTCGAGAGCGCCCGGTAGGTGGCCTCGCCCGGGGTCTTGATGTCTATGAGCAGTTGCAGCGTCAGGTCGTATCCACGGTGGACGCACCCGTGGTTGGCTCTGACGCGGCGCAGCAGCGGGTCGAGATAGAGGGCCTCCAGGGTCCGCCGGGGGTCGAGCTCGGAGGCGTCGTGCGCGACGAGGAGCCGGTCGCCGACGAGCCAGATGTCGGCCTCGACGCTGTTGAATCCGTGGTCGAGCGCGTCGGCGAGCGGGCGGGGGTGTACGTAGTCGTTGTGCGCGTGGGCCTGGGGCAGCGGTCGCTTGCCGCGTTCCACGCCGTGCGCGGCGGGCGCGTCGGCGACGGCGGGCGTCGCGAAGGACGCGGCGAGGGCGGCTCCGAGGGTGACGACGGCGGCTCGGCGCGTACAGGACATGGGGGTGCCTCCCGGCGGCTCGGCGGGCGAATAAGTGGGGACAGCAGGTGAGCTGACGATTGTGAGTATCGGGGCCCACCGGGCCGTTTGACAGGGACGAGTGGAGAGTTGCCCAGGCCGATGTCGGGGCTTTCCCTGTCGTTCTTTCGGGGCATGGTTAAGTCCCTTGCGTCATGGCAGAGTTGACGGGACCTCTGGGGTGACTGTGGGTAGACGTGTACGCCGCGTACGCGCGGTTCTGACGGTGCTGGTGGCATGGCTCTCGCTCGTGGGCGGCGGCACGGCGTGGGCCGGCGTGGAGGAGATCTCCGCGCTGCGGCTGGAGGCGCCGACCGCGATCGGCCCCGGGGTGACGTACCGGGGATTCTCCTTGAACGGGTCCCACGGGCCGGCGTACGGGCATCTGCTCACCGTCGACCTGAGCAATCAGCGGGTCTCGGTGGACCTGCTGTACCCGGGCGTCGTCGGCGGGCGCGAGCGGGTGTCCCGGCTCGCCGACCAGCGGAGCGCGGTGGGCGCGGTGAACGGGGACTTCTTCAACATCGTCGAGGCGCAGCACCCGGGTGTGGAAGCCACGGGCGCGCCGGTCGGCCCGGCCGTCGCGGGCGGCCGCTCGCTGAAGGCGGCGGTGCCGGACGGGCAGCGGTTCGGGCCGGCGATGCCGCCGGGCGTCAGCACGCAGGACGTCTTCGGGGTGGGGACGAACCGGGTGGGGCGGATGGACCGGCTCGAGCTGGAGGGGTCGGTGCGCACGGATGAGGAAGAGTGGTCGCTCAGCGGCTTCAATCAATACGCCCTGCCGGTGGACGGCATCGGGGCGTTCACCCCTGCGTGGGGCAGGACCTCACGGCTGCGGGCGACGTGCGGTACGGACACCGACCGCGGCGCGCCGTGCAGCGACGACACCTTTGAGGTGACCGTGCGGCGCGGCCGGGTCGCCTCGGTGGCGGACAAGCCCGGCCGGGGCGCGATCGCCGACGGTTCGGTGGTGCTGGTGGGGCGCGAGGAGGGGGCGCGTGAGCTGCGCAAGCTGGAGGTCGGCAATCGCGTGACGGTCGAGCAGCGGCTGCGGCCCGGCGGTTCCGGGGCGTTCCGGTTCGCGATCGGCGGTTTCCCGATCCTGCGCGGCGGCCGGCCCCTCGTCGGGCTGGACCTGGCGACGGCGGCCGTACGGACGGCGGCAGGCCTGGCCGACCGGGGACGGCGGCTGTACCTCCTGGCCCTGGACGGGGGCAGGGACTACCGCTCCGGGCTGACCATCGCCGAACTGGCCCGCACCATGCGCAAGGTGGGGGCCGTCGACGCCTTCAACCTGGACGGCGGCGGATCCTCCACCCTCGTCACCCGTGGCCGGGGCAGCGCCCGTGCGACGGTGCGCAACCATCCGTCAGGCGGTGCGGAACGGCCGGTGGCCAACGGCATCGGCGTTTTTATCCGACGTTGACATCACCTTTCAATCCCATCCTTTTGAGTGATCGCGCCCGCCGAATGCCACTGCTAACTTCGAATGGGGTCGAGCGGGAATTCGTTGGCGACCTCGTAACGGGCGGTTCCGCATTGGATGGGTGGGCATTCGATTATGACGACGTCAGTGGAGTCCGGTGCCGGCACGGATAATTCACCGGGCCGGCTGAGTCTGGGCACGGAGGCCGCCCGGAATCTGGCGACCACGACAAAGTCCGTGCCGCAGATGCAGGGGATCACCTCACGGTGGCTCCTGCGGCTGCTGCCGTGGGTCCAGGTCTCCGGTGGCACGTACCGGGTGAACCGGCGACTGACACACACGCTCGGCGACGGCCGGGTGGAGTTCTTCAACACCGGCGCCGAGGTGCGGGTCATCCCGGCCGAGCTGGGCGAGCTGCCGCTGCTGTGCGGCTTCTCCGACCCGGAGGTGCTCGAGGCCCTCGCGGGCCGGTTCACCCAGCGGGAGTTCGGCCCGGGTGATGTGCTGGCGGAAGCCGGGCAGCCGGCCGATCAGGTCGTCCTCATCGCCCACGGCAAGGCCGAGAAGGTGCACGAGGGCGAGTACGGCGAGCCGGCCGTTCTCGGCGTGCTGGCGGACGGCGGGTACTTCGGCGACCGGGCGCTGGCCGCAGCGGAGGCCGGCAACTGGGACTTCACCGTCCGGGCGGTCACGGCCTGCACGGTGCTGACCCTGCCGCGCCAGGAGTTCCAGCAGGTACTGGAAAACTCACAGGGGCTGCGCTCCCATGTCGAGGCCTACCGGACCCGGTCAGGCCTCCCCCAGAACGAACACGGCGAGTCGGCCATCAATGTCGCCTCCGGCCATGTCGGGGAACCCTCACTGCCCGGCGTCTTCGCCGACTATGAGCCCTCGCCGCGCGAGTTCGGACTGAGCGTCGCCCAGACGGTGCTGCGGGTGCACAGCCGGGTCGCCGACCTCTACAACGAGCCGATGAACCAGGTCGAGCAACAGCTGCGGCTCACCATCGAGGCCCTGCGCGAACGCCAGGAGCACGAGATGATCAACAACCGCGAGTTCGGCCTCCTCCACAACGCGGACCTGCGTCAGCGCATCCACACCCGCAGCGGCCCGCCTACCCCCGACGACCTCGACGAACTGCTGGCGACGGTCTGGAAGGACCCCGGCCTCTTCCTGGCGCACCCGCGCACCATCGCGGCGATCGCCCGCGAGTTCAACCGCCGGGGCGTCTACCCGGACAGCGTCGAGGTCGGCGGCCACTCCGTACCCGCCTGGCGAGGCGTGCCCATCTTCCCGTGCAACAAGATCCCGGTCAGTGAGACCGGCGTCAGCTCCGTGCTGCTGATGCGCACAGGAGAGGAGTCCCAAGGTGTCATCGGTCTGCACAGGACGGGAATCGCCGATGAATACCAGCCGAGCCTTTCCGTGCGTTTCATGGGCATCAGCGAACAGGCGATCATCTCCTATCTGGTGAGCGCCTACTATTCGGCCGCCGTTCTTGTGCCCGACGCTCTCGGAATTCTTGAGAACGTCGAAATCGGGCACTGACGAAGAGCCTCTGCAAAGACGTCCTGTCCGCCCGTAGGCCGCCCGGCCCCGCTCAGCCGCCACCGGTACCGACGACCCGGTGGATGCGGGGCCGGCGGGCTACAGGCCCCGCCTTGTACGCGCCATGCTTCTCACAGATGGGTGATCACCACTAATGACCACGTCAGCCGAGCCGGAGCGCTCCGAGCAGCCGACGCAGGCACAGCTGAGCCTGGCCACCGACGCGGCACGCCAGCTCGCGACGACCACCAAGTCCGTACCCCAGATGCGCGGGATCTCCTCGCGCTGGCTGCTGCGCATCCTGCCCTGGGTGCAGGTGTCCGCAGGCACCTACCGGGTCAACCGGCGTCTGACCTACACCGTCGGGGACGGCCGTGTGGAGTTCGTCTCGACCGGCACGGAGGTCCGGGTCATCCCGCCCGAGCTGGGTGAACTGCCGCTGCTGCGGGACTTCGAGGACGGCGAGGCCCTGGAGGCGCTCGCGGACGCCTTCGTCCAGCGGGAGTACGCCCCCGGTGACACGATCGTGGAGGCCGGCCGGCCCGCCGACCACATCTATCTGATCGCCCACGGCAAGCTCGCCAAGACGGGCACCGGCAAATACGGGGACGAGACCGCGCTCGGCACCCTGGCGGACGGCGACTACTTCGGCGAACGGGTGCCGCTGGAGCCCGACGCCACATGGAACTTCACCGTCCGCGCTGTGACGCGCTGCACGATCCTGGCCATGCCCCTGCAGGCCTTCCAGGAACTGACGGACCGCTCCGAATCACTGCGCGCCCATGTGGCGGGCTTCGCGTCCCGCCCCACGCGGCCGGCGAACAACCGCGGCGAGGCCGACATCGCGGTGACCTCCGGACACATCGGCGAGCCCGCGCTTCCCGGCACCTTCGTCGACTACGAGCTCAAGCCGCGCGAGTACGAGCTGAGCGTCGCCCAGACGGTGCTGCGCGTGCACACCAGGGTCGCCGACCTCTACAACGAGCCGATGAACCAGGTCGAGCAACAGCTGCGGCTCACCGTCGAGGCCCTGCGCGAGCGCCAGGAGCACGAGATGGTGAACAACCGCGAGTTCGGCCTGCTCCACAACGCCGACCTCGGCCAGCGCATTCACACCCGCAGCGGCCCGCCCACCCCCGACGACCTCGACGAGCTGCTCTCCCGGCGCCGCAAGACCCAGTTCCTGCTGGCCCATCCGCGCACCATCGCCGCGTTCGGGCGCGAGTGCAACAGCCGGGGCCTGTACCCGAAGAACATCGACGTCATGGGCACCAGTGTGCGCTCCTGGCGAGGCGTGCCCCTGCTGCCCTGCAACAAGATCCCCATCAGCGACACGGGGACGAGCTCGATCATGGCGATGCGGACCGGCGAGGACAACCAGGGCGTCATCGGGCTCCACCAGACCGGCATCCCCGACGAGTACCAGCCCAGCCTCAACGTGCGCTTCATGGGCATCAACGAGCAGGCGGTCTCGTCCTATCTGGTGAGCGCCTACTACTCGGCGGCGGTGCTGGTGCCGGACGCGCTCGGCATCCTGGAGGACGTCGAGATCGGCCGCTGACCGGCCGGTGACGGGCGAGGGGGCGGCCCGGTCAGGGCCGTACCCCGCTGACGAAATGGGCGGTGGCGTAGAGCCCGTGGGAGATGGTCGGCGCGATGCTCGTGCTCGCGAGCAGGAAGCCGAGCATGACGCAGACAGCCGCGTGTGACGTGCGCAGCCCTCCGCTGCGCATGAACACCACCGCCAGGATCAGAAGCAACAGGACCACCGAAATCGAAACAGCCATGGTGTACCTCCTCGGCGGAGCGGCGGATGTTCGTCAGTGTCGCCCATCGCACCCTCACAACCGGTGCGACAGACATACTCCATCTGGGTGGAAAATCAGCGATTCATACGCGAAAAAACATGACAAGCCATGAAAAACCGTGAGACACCGCAAGCGGGCACGGCAGCCAGGAGCAGACGGGGGTGGCCGGAAGAGCCGCCACCCGGCCGTCGTGCACGACCGCGCTCGACGGGCGTACGGCCGGTCCCGTGCCTAGGCTGACGGAATGAGCCGCACAGTCCGGGAGCGCGGTCCCGCCACGGCACAGGAGACGAGGGCACAGGAGGCCGGCCCGGAGGCGGCCGGGCGGGAGAGCGCCTGGCGCCGTTTCCTGCACCGCGTTCCCGACGGGTTCGCCCTCTTCTTCGGACTGCTCGGCGTCTTCTGCACGCTCACCTCGCTCATCCCGCCGCTGCGGCGTGCGGCCCGGCCGCTGACCGACGCGCTGGACCTGCTGACGGTCCCCACGGCCCCGAACCTCGCCTACGCCGTCTTCCTGCTGCTGCTCGCCGCCGCGACGGCCGCACGCAAGCGGGTCACGCTCTGGTTCGTCCTCGGCTATCTCGCGCTGCTGCTGTTCACGGACGCGGTGCTCATGGCGGTGGGCTACTGGGACACGATCCCCTCGCTCGTCCTGTGCGTCGCGGCGATGGCGCTGCTGATCCTGGCCCGGCGCGAGTTCTACGCCGCGTCCCGGCGCGGCGCCTTTCTGCGCGCCCTGCTCGTCCTCGCCGCGAGTCTGGGCGTCGCCATCCTGCTGGGGTGGGCCCTGGTGTCGTTGTTCCCGGGCACCCTGGAGCGCGGCGGCGGCAACCGGCTGCTGTTCGTGGCCAACAAGGTGTGCGGAGGCCTGGTGAGCAGCCGGCTCTTCGTCGGCTACCCCCCGCACTGGGTCTACTTCCTCCTCGGCCTCTTCGGCGCGCTGGCCCTGCTCAACGCCGCCATGACGCTCTTCCGCTCCCAGCGCCTCGAAGCCGCCCTGCACGACGACGAGGAGCCGCGCATCCGCGCCCTCCTCGGCCGCTACGGCGGCCGGGACTCGCTCGGCTACTTCGCGACCCGTCGCGACAAGGCGGTCGTCTTCTCCCCCAGCGGCAAGGCCGCCGTCACCTACCGCGTCGAGGCGGGCGTCTGCCTGGCCTCCGGCGATCCGCTGGGCGACCCGGAGGCCTGGACACCGGCCGTCGACGCCTGGCTGGAGGTCGCCGGCCGCTACGGATGGCAGCCCGCCGTGATGGGGGCCAGCGAGGAGGGCGCCAAGGCGTACGCCCGCTCGGGGCTGAGTGCGCTGCAGCTCGGTGACGAGGCGATCCTCCAGGTCGCCTCGTTCGACCTGGAGGGCCGCGAGATGCGCGTGACCCGCCAGGCCGTCAACCGGGTCGAGCGGACGGGCGCGACCGTACGGGTGCGGCGTCACGCGTCGCTCTCCGACGAGGAGATGGGCGAGGTCATCGGGCGCGCCGACGCCTGGCGCGACACCGAGACCGAGCGCGGCTTCTCCATGGCCCTGGGCCGGCTGGGCGACCCCGCCGACGGCGACTGTCTGCTGGTCGAGGCCTTCGACAGGGACGGCACGATGATCGCGCTGCTGTCGTTCGTGCCGTGGGGCTCCGACGGGGTCTCGCTGGACGTGATGCGGCGCGACCGGGCGGCGCCCAACGGCGTCATGGAGTTCATGGTCGCCCAGCTGTGCGCACAGGCCGGCCGGTTCGGGGTCAAGCGCATCTCGCTGAACTTCGCCGTCTTCCGGTCGGCGTTCGAGGAGGGTGCGCGCATCGGTGCGGGGCCGGTGCTGCGGCTGTGGCGCAAGCTGCTGCTGTTCTTCTCCAAGTGGTGGCAGCTGGAGGCCCTCTACCGCTCGAACGTGAAGTACAACCCCGAGTGGCACCCCCGCTTCCTGTGCTACGCCGACGCGGGGGCGCTGGCCCGGATCGGGCTGGCCGCCGGTATCGCGGAGGGCTTCGTCGCCGTGCCCAGCCTGGGCAAGCTGTGGAGCCGCGGGCGGGCCAGGGGCGCGGCCCGCCCGGCCTCGACGGCGGGCCTGCCCTCGCTCTCCGAGCTCGGCTTCACACCCGCCGGCGCCGGCCCGGGCGCCGCGGAATCCGACGAGCTCGCGGGCCTGCCGGAGCAGGTGCGGGTGCGGCGGCAAAAGCTGGAGCGGCTGCGTGCCGCGGGCGTCGACCCGTACCCCGTCGACGCCCGGCGCACGCACACCCTCGCCGCGGTGCGCACGGCCGTCGGCGGGCTGCCGCCCTCGTCCCGTACCGGGGAACGGGTCACCGTGGCCGGCCGGGTCCTGCTCATCCGCAACCACGGCGGAGTGGCCTTCGCCGTGCTGCGCGACTGGTCGGGCGACCTGCAGCTGGCCTTCACCCGCGACGGCTCCGGCGAGGAGCTGCTGCGGCGGTTCACCACCCACATCGACCTCGGCGACCACATCGAGGCCGAGGGCGAGCCGGGCACCACCGACCGCGGCGAGCCGACCGTCTTCGTCACCCGCGCCCGTATGACCGCCAAGTGCCTGCGCCCCCTGCCCGACAAGCGGCGCGGTCTGAGCGATCCGGAAGCCCGGGTCCGCATGCGTTACGTGGACCTGGCCGTGTCCCCGGAGGCCCGGCGGACCGTACGGGCGCGCAGCGCGGCCGTCCAGGCGCTGCGGCAGGGCCTGCTCGACCGGGGCTTCCTGGAGGTCGAGACCCCGATGCTCCAGCAGATCCACGGCGGCGCGAACGCCCGGCCCTTCACCACCCACATCAACGCCTACGACCTCGACCTGTACCTGCGGATCGCGCCGGAGCTGTATCTGAAGCGGCTGTGCGTCGGCGGCATGGAGAAGGTCTTCGAACTGGGCCGCACGTTCCGCAACGAGGGCGTGTCGTACAAGCACAACCCCGAGTTCACGATGCTGGAGGCGTATCAGGCGTTCGCCGACTACGAGGTGATGCTCGAGCTGACCCGTGAGCTGATCCAGCAGGCGGCCGTCGCGGCGCACGGCTCGGCGATCGCGGTGCGCACGGACGACGACGGCAAGCGCGTCGAGCACGACATCTCCGGCCTGTGGCCGGTGAAGACCGTCTACGGCGCGATCTCCGAGGTGCTGGGGCAGGAGATCGGCGCGGACACCACCGTGGAGGCGTTGCGCGTGCACTGCGACGCGGCGGGCGTGCCGCACCGGCCGCAGGACGGGCGCGGGGACATCGTGCTGGAGATGTACGAGCGCCTGGTCGAGGAGCGGACGACTCTGCCGGTGTTCTACAAGGACTTCCCCACGGACGTCTCGCCCCTGACCCGCCCGCACCGGTCCGACGCCCGGCTCGCCGAGCGCTGGGACCTCGTGGCGTTCGGTACGGAGCTCGGCACGGCGTACTCCGAGCTGATCGACCCCGTCGAGCAGCGCCGCCGTCTGACGGCGCAGTCGCTGCTGGCGGCCGGCGGCGACCCGGAGGCGATGGAGCTGGACGAGGACTTCCTGCGGGCCCTGGAGTACGCGATGCCGCCGACGGGCGGGCTGGGGGTCGGCGTGGACCGGCTGGTGATGTTCCTTACGGGGCTGTCGATCCGGGAGACGCTGCCGTTTCCGCTGGTGCGGCACCGCTAGCCGTGGCCTGCGGGGACAGTTCCGTCCAGCGCACCGTGCGGTCGCACCAGCGGTCCAGCAGTGCCGCGTCGTGGCCGACGGCGAGGAGGCCCGCGCCGCTGTCGCGCCGGTAGGCCTCGACGGCCGCGACCAGGGCGGCGGTCGTGGACGCGTCGAGCATGGCGGTCATCTCGTCGCAGATCAGCCAGCGCGGCCGCAGGACGAGGGCCCGCGCCAGGCAGGCGCGCTGCAGCTGGCCGTCGCTGACCGCGTGCGGGCGCCGGGCCAGCAGCTCCTGCGACAGTCCGACGGCGGCGGCCAGCTCCCCCACGCGCTGCGGGGCTTCGGCCCGGCGGCCCGCTGCGCGCAGCGGCTCCGCGATCAGGTCGTGCAGCCGCAGCCGGGGGTCGGCGGACTGGCGGGGCTGCTGGAAGACGACGCCGAAGGCGGTGCGCTGTTCGCGGGGCGCGCGGTGGCGCCAGCCCCGGGCCGGTTCGCCGTCGATGACGACGGTCCCGGCCTCCGGCCGGTGCAGGAGGGCGGCGACGCGGGCCAGGGTGGACTTGCCGCAGCCGCTGGGGCCGAGGAGGCCGACGGCCTCGCCGTCGGCGACGGTCAGGGACACTTCGCGGACGACCGGATCGCGCGGGTCGTAGCCGGCGGTGATGTCACGCAGCTCAAGCACGGTGGGTCTCCCCGGCTGCCGGGTGCGGGTGGTGGCAGGCGACCCCGCCGGTGAGCGCCGGTACGGCCGAACAGGCGGCCGCCGCCCGGTCGCAGCGGGCGGCGAAGGCGCAGCCGTCGGGCAGGGCGCCGAGCTCGGGTGGCATGCCCGGGATGGGGGTGAAGCCGCGCTCGGGCAGGGCGTCGAGGAGGCCGCGTGCGTAGGGGTGCCGGGGCCCGGGGCCGCCGAAGAAGTCGGCGGCGCGGGCGAACTCGACGATGCGGCCCGCGTACATCACGGCGACGCGGTCGGCGATCCGCTCGGCCGCCGCGAGGTCGTGGGTGATCATCAGCAGGGCGCGGCCGGCGTCGGCGTGGCGGCGCAGTTCGTCGGCCGTACGGTCCACGAGCTCACGGTCCAGGCCGGTGGTGGGCTCGTCGGCGAGCAGCAGCGGCGCGTCGCCGACCAGCGCGAGCGCGGTGGCCGCGCGCTGGGCGAGGCCGCCGGAGAGCTGGTGCGGATAGCGGTCGAGGTGGTCGGCGGGGAACGCGGCACGCTCGGCGGCGGCCTCGACGGCCTCGTCCAGGGCGGTCCCACGGGCGCGGGTCAGCTCGCGCACGGTCTCCCTCAGCTGCGAGCGGACGGTGCGCACGGGGGTGAGGTGTCCGGCGGGGCTCTGCGGTACGAGGCCGATGCGGCGGCCTCGTACAGTGCGGGCGATGGTGCGCTCGTCGGCGGTGAGCAGGTCGAGGCCGTCGGGGCCGCCGAGGAGCGCGGCCCCGGCGGTCTCGGCGTTGCCGGGCAGGAGCCCGAGCAGCGCGGAGGCGAGTACGGACTTGCCGCAGCCGCTCTCGCCGACGAGGGCGAGGCATTCGCCGGCCCGCAGTTCGAATGTGGCGCCGGTGACGGCGGCGACGTACCGCCCGCCGCGCATGCGGAACCGTACGGACAGGTCGGCGACGGACAGCACGGTCTCGCCCGCGGCAGGCAGGGGGCCGGTCCCGGGGACGGCCGGGGCCGTGGTGGCGCCGTCCGTCCGGGCGCGCAGGCGCGTTCTCACAGCGTCAGCTCCGATCGGCGCCGGGGGTCGAGCCGTTCGCGCCAGGCGCCGGCCAGGCCCGCCACGGCCAGGGTGGGGACGATGATGAACAGGCCCGGGAAGAGCGTCGGCCACCAGTCGCCGGCGAGGAGCGAGCCGCGGGCGCTGTTGACCATGTTGCCGAGGCTCGCCTCGTGCGTGGGCAGGCCCAGCCCCAGGAACGACAGGGCGGACTCGTGCCAGATGGCGTGCGGGATCATCAGTACGGCCGCGAGCGCGGCCCGCGGCAGCACGCCCGGCAGCAGATGGCGCACCGTGACGCGCCACCGGGAGGAGCCGCCGGAGACGGCCGCGTCGGTGTAGGGCCGGGTGCGCAGCGACAGCAGCTCGGCGCGGACGATGCGGGCAGTCGACAGCCAGTGCGTGAGGGCGACGGAGGCGACCACCGGCCAGATCCCCGGCCGGAACATCGCCACGACGAAGATGCCGAGCAGCAGGTGCGGAACGGAGGAGAAGAGGTCGACGATCCGCATCACGGCACGGTCCACCCAGCCGCCGAGGGCGCCGGCCAGTGCTCCGGCCGCGGTGCCGATGACGGTCGCGGCGAGGGCGGCGACGACGCCGACGAGGAGGGAGACGCGCAGCCCGTAGACGCAGCGCAGCAGCAGGTCGCGGCCCACTTCGTCGGTGCCGAAGGGGTGAGCGGGGCTGGGGGGCAGCAGCTTGGCGCCGAGGTCGACGGCCTGCTCGTCCAGGGGTACGGCGAGGGGGACGACGAGCACGGTCAGGACGACGGCCACGACGACGAGCGCCGAGGTGCGCACCCGCAGAGCGCGGGTGCGGGAGCCGTGCGCCGCCGCTGCGCGCCAGGTGAGGTCAGCCATCGAAGCTCACCCGGGGGTCGGCCAGTCCGTACAGCAGGTCGGAGAGCAGGTTGCCGAGCAGCACGGCGGCCGTGGCGAGGACGGTGAGCGCGGCCAGCAGGGGGAAGTCGACGCTGGTGGCGGCCTGGACGGTCGCGGAGGCGATGCCGGGCCAGCTGAAGACGGTCTCCACGAGCAGCGCGCCCGTGATCAGTTCGGGCACGCGCGAGCCGATGAGGGTGAGGACGGGCAGCAGTCCGGACCGCAGGGCGTGGCCGAGCAGTACGTTCCGCTCGCGCAGGCCACGGGCGCGGGCGCCGCGCACGGGGTCCTCCTCCAGGGCGTCGCCGACCCCCTGGCGTACGTACAGCACGAACCACGGCAGCTGGGTGGCGGCGAGCACCGCGGCGGGCAGCACCAGGTGGGAGGTGACCTGTCCGGCGGTGGCGACGTCGGTGCCGGTGTCGGTGAGGCCGCCGGCCGGGAGGGTGCCGAGGTGGACGGCGAAGAACCAGATCGCGAGCAGTCCCAGCCAGAAGGGCGGTGCCGCTTCGAGCGTGTACGCCAGCGGGGTGACGATCCGGTCGAGAAGGCCGCCGCGGCGCCGGGCGGCGAGGACGCCGAGCGCGGTGCCCACGGTCACGGCCAGCACGAAGGCGACGCCGCACAGCAGCACGGACCAGCCGATGCGTTCGCCGATGACCTGGGCGACGGGCTGGCGCAGTGAGGTGGAGTCGCCGAGGTCGCCGGTCAGCGCGGCGGTGATCCAGTCCCACCAGCGGGCGACGAAGGGGCGGTCGGCGCCGAGGTTCTCGCGCAGCTGGTCGAGGACGCCCCGGCCGGCGCTGAGCCCGGCGGAACCGGCGTACGCCTTGGCGGGGTCGAACGGCGAGGCGGCGGCGATGGCGAAGACCCCGAAGGTCACGACGGCGAGCAGGGGGACGGCGGCCAGCAGCCGCCGTCCCGCCATGCGGGCCATCGGCCCCCAGGGGATGCCGGGGGACCTGGTCGTCACTTCTTCGGCTGCCAGTCCTCGACGTTCCACCACGGCCCGGCGCCCAGGCCGTGGTCGTGGGGCTCGACCTGGGTGGTGAGCTCCTGCCAGGAGTCGTTCATGACGTACAGGTGGTCGACGTGGGTGAGGAAGGTGTAGCCGGGGTTGTCGGCGAGGCCGCGCTGGACGGCGTCGTACGCCGCCTTGCGGGCGGCCTTGTCGCCGCTGCGCCGGCCCTCTTCCAGGGCCTTGTCGACGTCGGGGTTGCGGTAGGCGGCCATGTTGTTGAAGCCGTCGAGGGCGAGGGAGGAGTGCAGCAGGTTGTAGAGGTCGAAGTCGGGGTCGGCGGGGTTGCCGCCGCCGGCGAGGACCGCGTCGTCCTTCATGCGCGGCTCGATGACCTCCCAGGTGCCGCTCTGCACCTTGACCTCGATGCCGGCCTTCTTGGCGTCGGAGGCGAAGGCGAGGGCGTGCTCCTCGCGCAGCTTGTCACCGGCGGGGAACCAGAGGGTGAAGGCGGCGCGCTGTCCGTCCTTCTCCCGGATGCCGTCGCCGCCGGGCTTCCAGCCCGCCTCGTCCAGCAGCTTGCGGGCCTTGTCCAGGTCGTGCGGGCGCTCGGTGCCCTTCGCGAACCACTCGCTGTCGGTGGGCACGGGCCCGTGACCGGCCCGGCCGGCGCCCTCGAGCAACTTGTCGACCATGGCCTTGCGGTCGACGGCCAGGTCGAGGGCGCGGCGTACGGCCAGGTCGCCGGTGACCTTGTTGGCGGTGGGCAGGGTCACGCCGCGGAAGTCGGTGGTCTTGGCGGTGATGGTGAGCTTGCCCTTGTCGCCCTTGAAGCCCTTGGCGAGGTTGGGCGGCAGGATGGCGCCGTCGAGGTCGCCGGAGCGCAGCCGGGTCGCCCGGACGTCGTCGTCCTTGATGATCGCCATGGTGAGCTTCTTGACCTTGGGCTCGCCGCGCCAGTAGGTGGGGTTGGCCTTGAAGGTCAGCTTCTCGCCCTTGCTCCAGCCGGTGAGCACGTAGGGGCCGGTGCCGATGGGCGCGGTGTTGAACGAGCCGGTGTTGACGTCCTGGCCCTTGGCCGCGTGCTCGGGGGCGATGGGCAGGACGGTGCGCTCGGCGAAGGCCGCGTAGGGGTACTTGAGCGCGAAGACGACGGTGTCGTCGCCCTCGGCGGTGACCTTGTCGATGGCGTCGAGCTCGCCCTTGGCGGCGTTGTTGGTCTTCTCGTCGAGGATGGTCCGGTAGGTGAAGACCACGTCCTTGGCGGAGAAGGGCTTGCCGTCGCTGAACTTCACGCCCTGCCGGAGCTTGTAGGTGTACGTGCGCCCGTCGTCGGCGACCTTCGGCAGCTCGGCCGCGAGGGCGGGCTGGAGCTTCATCGCGGCGTCGCGCCGGAGCAGCCCGTCGAAGATCTTGGAGTTCCCGTCCTTGCCGTAGCCGAGGAGCGGGCTGAGCGTCTCGGGCTCGTTGGCAAGCCCGACGACGAGCGATTCCTTACCGCCCCCGGCCCCCTCACCCCCACTGCCGGGCGCCGAACAGGCCGCCGCACCGGCCGCGAGAACCCCTGCCATGGCCGTGGCGGCCACTCCCCGTATGGACCGGGCCGTCATGCCCACACCTCTACTCACGTACTTCTTGCTCACGTATTTCACGATCAACTGCAATTGCGAACTTCTCGCAATTAAACAGCACGTAAAACTGGGCGGGGCAGGGGGGTGGGGGAAGGTGCAGGTCAGGGGGTGTGGGGGTGGGGTGGGGGTGGGGTCCGGGGAGCCATTTGGGGAGCCACCGGGTGAGGAAGAGGAGCGTCGTCGACGCTATGGGGAACCTGGGGCGCCGTCCTCGGCTGCTTCTTCTTCAGCTCGCGGGGTGAGGCTCGGAATCACGCAGTCGCCATTACAGGGCGGCGGGGGTCTTCTTGTACCAGTTGGTGATGACGCCGACAAGGTGGACGATGTTTTGAGTCCGCATGATCGGCGCAGCGGCGTTCGGCTCGAAGTCGTCATTCGCCGCGGTGGTGCGCCAGACGCTGGTCTCGGCGACCGGCGCGGCCATGTGCGGGTCGAGACGTTTGAAGAAGGCGGTGATGTCATCGAGCTCGACCGGGTTGTCGCCCGCTCGCAGCTCGCGGAAAACGCCACCGAGGACGCGGAGCATGCCCACAGAGCCGAGGAGGGAGGTACGGCGCACCTCCTGGGCCATGGTGAGCTCCCCGGCCTGACACTCCTCCTCGGGATCGTCCTCGGTGAGGGCGGCGAGGTCGGTGAAGGCGTTGGAGATGACGTCGAGGAAGTCCTTGACCTGCTCGATCACTTCGCCGTCGGTGAGAGTCTCCTCAGCCTTTTTGCTGATCCGACCGCCGGCGCCGGCGATGACGGCGCGTGTGATGTCGGCGACATGCTTGGCCCCCATGAAGTTGGGATTCTTTAGTGTCATGCGGTCCTGCTCGGCGTCGACCCGGCCCTTCAGTAGAGGGTGGTCGATGACGTCGGACAAGGTGCGGTTTGCGACCTTGTAGCTGTCGAAACGAGCTCGGACGGCGCTGCTGATGCCCTTGGCGTTGTCGGCGACATCCACGAACATCTGCTGAGCCTTGATCGGGTCCGGCTCGACGTAGATATCCAGGCCGACGTACTCGACCTTCAAGCGGTTCATTTGGCCGATGAGCTTCTCGCGCTCGACTTCGAGCTTCGCGGCCTTCTCCACGCTGACTTTGCGGGCCATCTCACGGTCGACGGCAGAGATGGCGTCGGTGATGCGCTGCTTTTCGATGGCGACGCCGAGCACACGGTGCTGGCCATCGATGGTCCGCAGGGAGGAGATGCCGCCGATCGCCCACGGGACAGTCAGGTATCCAACGGCACCGTGCTCGTCCACCTTCTCGAAGGTGCAACCGCCGCCGTCCCGGGCTAAGAGGGCGGGGGCGACCCAGTCCTGCTTGATGTGGAGGTACTCGCCGAAGTGCTTGGCGTGGAGGCGGTCAACCTTACGGTTGTCCTTGTCGACGTTGTTCGGGTCGGGGACAGGAAGGATAGTCGGGAGGTCCAGGAGAGGGACACGCACGCTGTAGACGGTGCGGCCCCCCTGAGGAGTCTTAATAGCGAGGTAGGTACTGGAGTCCTGCGGCTGGGACAGTCGCAGCGGGTCGACGTTGATGCTCACGAGAATCCCCCAATGGGATCGGCCACGCTCTTGGTCGGCGCGACAACACCCAAACCGTAGCCTGCAGTTGCCAGCCAGCGCAGGTAAGTTCTTAATTCACCAAGATGTGACCCAGCCTGCCAGGGAGGCAAACAGGCAGTCACACACCGCGGCATCAGACGGCTGTCTGTGAACAACCACGGACGGCCGCGTCAGGCGCTCAAGGCCGGCATGACCCCACCTACTGATGGGCCGACAACTCCCTTCGCCCAGCCGGAAGCATCCTGTTCGGCTGAACACGCCGGCCTCGACATCTTGCAGTCGGCCGGAGTGGTCAATCAGCCGAGTCCATGGTCCGGGCCAGACGCGGGCCAACTCCACATCGAACCGGCTGAACGGCCACTCCACCGCAAGCCATCAGTCCAGCCCTCGCTGCACCCGCAGCAGACAAAAGTCTCCTTCCGCGCCCGCATCGTGGTGGCCCCCTGCGCACGAGCTCCGAATCCAAAGCGGCCCGCTGGATCGCTCCTGCGGACCTCGACAAGCTCGACATTCACCCGTCCATGCAACTCCAGATGGCTCACGGCCTCCACGAGTCACGCACCATTCCCTACATCGGCTCACCTGAGTCCGACACTGAGGCCAGGCGTTCCTCCACGCGGTAAGAGTTTCTGTGCCCGCGCACGGCGCGGGGATGAAGAGGGGGCCGTTCAACTGGCTCCTGAGTGGAACGACCAGGTCAGCCGAGGCCCGACATGGCCCGCGGTCAACCCCTTCCTGCACGATCAAGGCAACCGCCGCGCAGAGCGCGGCGCGTGCGGCCCGTCGCCCGGACCTACGCTCTTGTCTGCGCCCCGCTCCAGGCCGGCCGCCGGCCGCGCGTTCTCTCGGCTCTGAGCTGATGAAGAAGACCCACGGGCTTGGACGGCGCATTCGGCTCACGTCAGAAAAATTCCTCCGGCGGGGGACCTCCGGCTCCGGGATGGAGGGGCTACATGCGCGGGTGCCGGTCCCCGTGGCGTGGGGAGACTCCCACCCAAAGCCGCTCCGACACCCCACCTTCCTAAAAACCGCCCGAGTGGCTGCACTCCGATGCAAACTAACAGCATGCTTGCGAACCTGCTGCCAGGAATCCGGGAAATCCGCGCTCCATTAGCCGCCGGGTACATTTGGTTGATCACCCTTTGGATCGGATTCTCCGAGTATATTCCCAAGAAAAATGACGCTCAGGGAATATGGGAGAGCGCACACCAGCTTAACGTCGCAGTCGGCACAACAGCCACACTTGCAGCCGCCAGCTTCGCCGCATACATGATCGGTTGCCTACTTGAAATTCGCGCGCGCTCTATCGTTCAATGGTTGAATTTTTCCGAATGGCGGTGGACTATATACCAGAAAATTCTAGGACACCCCTTGGCGGGCCGACTCGACGACCCCCGCATGTTGAGTTGGACGGAGACGCCAGAAACGAGCCGCGGAGTCGCAGAATTACATTCACTCGTTCTACCAAACGAAACCTTCATCTCCGTCCGGAGGCCGGAATGGGGTAGCCGCGCCTCACGCTCGGCCCTAATTGATCTAGCCATTTACATCCGCCGCACCGGAGGAAGAGAGGCGGCCATTCAATCGATGATGGGGAGGTTTGGCGACGAACTCGATCAACTTGCCATTCGTCTACAGGCGCAAAACGTAGACCCCTACGGAACGTACGACCGCACAACTGCCGAGGCCGACCTTCGGGTGAATGTCGGCTTCAGCGCATCGATACTTATGAGCGTCGCCGCAGCTAAGAGTTCACTTGAAGTACTCCTATTAATTCCCTGCACTTGGCTACTTATCATGCGGGGGAAACAAAAGGCGCGCGAAGCGAATGATGTGTTGATCCAGGCCGTAGTATCCGGAGAATTGAATTCTCGTGTGCTGACATCTGCTCTGTCTCAGGTCGCGGGGTCGTCAGCGGGCTCAGGTGAAGCTAGTTCAGCCGAGGTGTGACAATGCCGGCATAGCAGCGGACAAGCGCGGGTGCCTGTAGACCATCGCAGGAGGTGAGGGATGCTGTGGGCCAAAGCCAGGCGCCCGCCCAACAGCTGCCCCAACTACTCCTGCTCCGCGAACGCCTGGTGCCGTGCTCGGGCTATGGTAAGCAAGCTCATGCGAAGTCCCTGGCGGTTGCTCCCTCGTGTCTTCAGAGCATGGCAATTGGGGCAGAGGGCAATCATAGTTTCTGGCACGTCTTCACCACCACGCCCGAGGTCGTTTATGTGGTCCACCTCAAGTATCGGGGCGCCGGCGTCCGTGAGCTCAGTCGGGTGACCAGCGCACGATGAGTTCTCGCACCGGCCGCCGCTGCGGAGTATGACTGCTTCACGCGCGGCTGGTGAACGGAAGTAGCGATCGACCTGCACACGACGTGATCGCTGAGTACGGCCAGATCCCGTACGTCGAGCGGCGGCGGCGAGCCTGCGGTAGCGCTCACAATCACTCACTGGCGTTTCACCCGCCTCCTTCGGAGACACGTCGAGCGAGTCATCGTGCACGCTGCCGTCGTCCTCGTTTAGCGCGTCGATGACCTCCTGAGGCCAGGTCTCACGCAGTGGGGACGGGACAGGCACAAGCACCCATACGTACTCTCGACGCATCTTCCCATCTTCTCCACGGCCCCAGCGTCTGTGGCATTCGACGATCACTGCCCAGGTCTCAAAGTGCCACTGGCCGCCATAAGGCTTGTGCCAGTACCGCAACGCTCGCTGTTCCGCCTGGTATCGGGCCATAGAGCGATTGCCGTTGCGGATCTGCTGGTCACCTGAAAGGCCGTCACCGGTATATGCGATCCAGTTCGTACCGTCTATACGCGTATCTGCGTACGGACCTTTCTCATCCGAGTAGACGGTCAAGATTCCGTCGGCCAACGGAGTAATACCAAGGACGCGGTTTCCGCCGTATGCGTCAGCTACCGTGTCGCGGTTACTGAATGTCTCTCCGACGCGCGGGCGCAGGGATGTGTCGATACGCCCGGCCAGCAAGTCAGTAAGGCCCAGGGCATCCAACAGGCCAACTGGTAGCGGGTCGAAGAACCTCAACAACAAGCTGCCAGCTATCCGGGCTGCAATCTCTGGATCTCTCGACACCAGGTTGAAGTCCTCCTTCGGGAGCCCAGCAAGAGGGTCAGCAGCATCCAGCGCTGCCAGTGTCGGCCGCCGCCCACCACTGGTGAGCTCCAGCTCATCGGCGCCGTCAACCTCCCACAAGTGGTTCCTACGCAAGGCCCAAAACGGGTAATGAGCCCCCCTGGAGGCTCCGAGGTATGTAGCCATCAACGGAGTGAGGGCATCACGAACCGTGGACCAGTGATGCTCACGCCGCCCCTGGACGGCTTGACCTATAGCCCACAGCAGCAACAACGGCCGGTGGGTCGCCTGACCGGACCCCCGTACAGCAGGCGCAAGGTTCCCCACCCGCCTGATCAAACTTGCTTCAACATCCGGCATTCGACCCTCCCGACAGACCACTTGCGAACCAACAAATGGAGTATCCGGTACTGGCGGCCGGCGCCAGCACCAGATTGGCCTCAGCGGAACTCCCAGAGCAGGTCTAGCCGTCGCCGTCCTGACAGTGCTGAGGTCACCTACGAGGCCGTCAGGCAGTCGTCCGCGCGAGAGCCGTGTTCTCGCTCCGCGCGTGGGTGGCGATTGAGACCCTGCCAGCGAGATCGCAGAGGAAAATTGCAGGTCAAGGGCTGTTCCAGCCTCCGAAGAGGGGACAGCTTCGGGAGTCGTGTTCGCGCGCACCGCTGCTTTATCCGCCGTGCGCCCTATAAGCACCAGGGGGACTGGTCGGCGCAGGAAGTCCTCGACCGTCGACAGCGCGAGTTGGACGACGCCAAGAGGAAGCGCGCCGAGACGCGTCGGACGTAGGTGACACCGCTTGCTTCCCGGGGAGCCAAAGCCAGCTACAGCAGACCCCCGTCCGTGGTCAACCACGGGCGGCCCTATCAGGTACCCCAAGGCCGAGGCGTCCATCCTTGCTGCTGCGGCGACGTCTCCCCTGACACAGCGCGTAAAGCTGGACGGTCCCGCCAGGTCAACAAGAAAGGGGAACTTCCGCTTCCATGAGGGGAGTTGAGGTGACCCGTTCAAGGCTTCGTGATCAACGACACATGTGACTCCTCGTGACGCCAGAGGTCATATGTCGCTGATACATCGGGACATATCGCCCCACGAGGCCCATCCTCATGACAGCCCGTCACCGGCACCCACCCCGGCGCCCATGGAAGCGGTTCCGCCGGTGTTCGGAGGTGCCTTTTCGGGCATAGATTCCGGCTTGATCACGAGGGCGGCCCCGGGTTCATGGAATCGGGGGCCGGGACCAGCCTCTGTGGTTCATCCGTTCTTGTATTTTCTTGGGGGAAGGGACAGCTATGTCCATAAACGTCCGCTCTGTTCTGCGTCTCGCGCCCGCCGTTGCCATGATCGCCGCGTGCGGCATCGTCGCCCCGCAGGCGTCCGCCGTCGAGCAGCCCGTGCCCGGTGTGAAGATCTCGGCCAAGGCGTCGAAGGAGACCGTCGCGTTCGCCAAGGCCAGCCCGAAGGTGGCGGCGTCCGGGGGGCTGGCTTGTGGGCCGGGTTATGTGCTGAACAGCGCTGTGCCCCTGCCGAAGGGCACCGACCCGAAGATGCGTCTGGCCACCCTCTTCAACTACACCAAGGGCGGCAACGACAGCGGCTGCTCGATCTACGACAACAACACCGGCAAGGCGCAGAACATGTACCTCCAGGTGTGTGCCTCGATGAAGGGCGCCTGCCAGGAGGACAAGGGCAGGTTCAACGAGTACGCCGGCCCCGTTCGTACCAACGACCCCGTGTGCGCCACCGTCACCGCGTACATGACGGTCTCCGGCGGCGTCCGCATCGCCGACTACAAGTCCGAGTACGCCTACCTCTGCAACTGAGCCGAAGGTTCCACCACGGGGCCGCCGCAGCGCGACGCTGCGGCGGCCCCGTGCGTTTCACTTCACTGCCGGGGTGGCGTGACGAACGGGCCGGTCGTGCCTCGGGGGACGAGGTGCGGGAGGGGGTCCTGGGTGCTCAGGGCGGGGGCGCCGTCCAGGAGGGACATGAGGTGTTCCGCCGCGTGGCGGCCGAAGGCGGCGGTGTCGCGGGCCAGGGCGGTGAGGGCGGGATGGGTGTTGCGGCAGAGGACGGAGTCGTCCCAGGCGACGATGGAGAGCTCGCCGGGTACGGACACGCCGGCCTCCGCGGCCACGGCGAGGCCGGCCACCGCCATGACGTCGTTGTCGTAGACGAGCGCGGTGGGCGGGCGGGCGGCGGACAGGGCGTGCCGGGTGGCCTCGGCGCCCTGGGCGTCGGAGTAGTCGGTGGTCACGGAGGTGACGTCCGGGAGGCCGCGGCGGGTGGCCTCGGCGCGCAGTGAGGCGATGCGGCGCCGGGTGTGGGCGAGGCCGGGCAGGCCGGCGATGTGCACGATGCGCCGGTGCCCGAGGCCGTGCAGATGGTCGACGACCGAGGCCATCGCGGCGGTGTCGTCGGCCCACAGGGTGGAGATCGCGGCCCCGGGCGGGACGGTGCTGGAGCCCGGGGCGCCGATGATCACGGCGGGCAGGCCCAGCTCCGCCAGGAGGGCCGGGCGGGGGTCGCCGTCGCGGGGGTCCACGACGAGGAGGCCGTCCACGCGGTGCTCGGCCCACCAGCGGCGGTAGACCGCGCATTCGGCGTCCAGGTCCTCCACCACCTGGAACAGCAGGCCCAGACGGCGGCCGGCGAGCGCTTCCTGCACTCCTGAGACGAGTTGGAGGAAGAAGGACTCGACGCCCAGGGCGCGGGCGGGCCGCGCCAGGACCAGGCCGACGGTGGCCGCGCCCTCCCCGGACAGGGCGCGGGCGGCGGCGCTGGGCTGCCAGCCCAGCTGTTCGGCGACGCGGCGGACGCGGGCGCGGGTCGCGGCGGAGACACCCGGGCGGTCGTTGAGGGCGAAGGACACCGCGCTCAAGGAGACGCCCGCGCGGCGCGCGATGTCCTTCATCGTCGGGCGTCGGGCCGGCGTGCGGCGCATGGCCGTCTCCCCTCTCGGGCACGGATGTGGCAACACACTAAAGCGCATTAGTTCTTGGCGGCAGTGTTGACGTGACTCCCGTCGCGGGTGCAGGTTTTGACCTGCCTCCTCCCGGCCTTCCGGCCCCGTATCCGGCCCGATCGAAGGAGTTCGTCGACCATGCCCATATCCCGGCCCAGGTCACGATCCCGGTCCCGTAGAGCCGCCGTCGCCACCGTGCCTTTCCTCGCCGCGGTCCTGGCGCTCGGCGGATGCGGAGCGGATGGGGACGACGGCGGTGCGGCGGGCGCCGAGGGGAAGCCGGAGGGCGACATCACCTTCCAGACCTGGAATCTGCGGGCGAAATTCAAGGACTATTTCGAGGGCCTGGTGAAGGACTTCGAAGAGCAGCACCCCGGGGTCAGGGTCAAATGGCTGGACCAGCCGGCGGAGCACTACGCCGAGAAACTCAGCGCCGATGCGGCGGGCGGCACCCTCCCGGACGTCGTGAACGTCTCCCCCGACCTGTCCTATCCGCTGGCCAAGGCGGGCGTGCTGATGAACCTGGACAAGGAGAAGGCCGCGGCCCGGTTCAAGGACGAATACACACCGGAAGCCTGGCAGGGCAATGCGCTGCCGGGACTCGGGGGCTCGTACGCCTTCCCGTGGTATCTCAACACCGGACCGCTGTTCTACAACAAGGCCCTGTTCCGGGACTCCGGCCTCGACCCGGAGAAACCGCCGAAGAACTACGACGAGCTGTTCGCCGTCGCCCACCGGATGGCAGGGCGGCCCGGTGGCAGGGCCGCCACTCTCGCGGGCACCCCGTCCATCGAGGACTTCGGCCGCTACGGGGTCCGGCTCATGAACGACGACGCCACGAAGTTCACGTACAACGAGCCGAAGGGCGTCGAACTGCTCACCAAGTACAAGGAACTCTACGACCGGGGCGGGCTCGACCCGCAGGCGCTCACCAACACCCCAGAGAAGGCGGGGCAGAAGTTCCTGGAGCAGAAGGTCGCCATGAACCCGGGCGGCGCCCACGACATGGAGACATTCAAGAAGAACGCACCCACCCTCTACCGCAATCTGGGAATCACGGACGCGCCCAACAACACCGGCAAGCCCAACATGTATGTGATGGGCCTGGCCGTCAATGAGCGCAGCAAGCACAAGGCGGCGGCCGTCGCCTTCGCCCACTTCGTCACGGACCGGCGCCACCAGGAGGCCTTCGCCCACAAGGTCGCCGTCTTCCCCAGCACCAAGGGCTCCCTGGACGATCCGTACTGGACGAAGGACGACGGCACCGACGAGGGACGCGTCCGGGTGGCCTCGGCGAAGATGCTGAAGGGCGCGGTCAATTACACGCCCGTGGTGATGAGCGACGAGATGAAGACGATCCTGCGCAACGAGGTCGCCAAGGCGCTGCAGGGCAAGAAGTCCCCCCGGCAGGCGCTCGACGACGCGGCGGCGCAGAGCGACAAGCTGCTCCGGCAGAGCTGACCCGTGGGCCGGAACCCCGCTCCCCGCGTCCGTACGCACCGCGCCGCCAGCCCCTGGCTCTTCCTCCTGCCCGGCCTCGCCGTCATCACCGCCTTCAGCCTCTATCCCTTCCTCACCACCGTCCACAAGGCGTTCACCGACGCCCGCACCCTCACCCCCGGCACATGGGTCGGGCTCGAGAACTTCCGCGCCATGCTCGAGGACGAACAGTTCTGGGTCGCCCTGCGCAACAGCGGCCTGTACGTGCTGCTGGTCGTGCCGTTCACGGTGCTGCTGCCGCTGCTGCTCGCGCTGCTGGTGCAGAAGCAGTTGCCGGGTGTGACGTTCTTCCGCTCCGCCTTCTACACCCCCGTCGTGGCGTCCGTGGTCGTCGTCGCCCTGATCTGGGCGTGGATGCTCGACGACCGCGGCCTGGTCAACGGCATCCTGCACGCCCTCGGAGCCGGGCCCGTCGGATTCCTCGGGGACGAGTGGCTGCTGCTGTTCAGCGCCATGGCGCTGACCGTGTGGAAGGGCCTCGGCTACTACATGGTCATCTACCTCGCGGCGCTCGGGAACGTGCCCCGCGAGCTGCACGAGGCCGCCGCCGTCGACGGGGCCGGGGCCCTGCGCCGCTTCACCAGCGTCACCGTCCCCGCCGTGCGCTCCACGATGGTGCTGGTCGGCGCGCTGTCGTCCGTGGCGGCGTTCAAGGTCTTCTCCGAGGTCTACCTCCTGGCCGGGCCCTCCGGCGGCCCCGCCGGGCAGGACACCACCCTCGTCATGCTCGTCCAGCGCACCGGTACGGGCCTGAGCGGCCGTGTCGGCTACGCCTCCGCCATCTCCCTGGTCGTCTTCGTCATCGCCCTGCTGCTGATGCTGCTCGTCCTGCGCGCCGACCGGAAGGAGGACGCCTGATGCTGCGGACGCCGCGCTGGGAAAAGGCGCTGCGCTACGTCCTGATGCTCGCCGTCCTGGCCGTCGCCGTCGGCCCGTTCCTGTGGCAGCTGTCCACCTCGCTCAAGGGCACGACCGAGGACATCTACACCTCTCCCCCGCGCTTCCTGCCCGAGCACCCGACGCTGCGCAACTACGCCGAGGTCGCCGAGATCATCCCCGTCTGGGACTACGCCCTGAACTCCCTCAAGGTCGCCCTCGCCAGCGTGCTCACCAACCTCGTCGGCGCCTCCATGGCCGGCTACGCCCTGGCCCGGTTGCGTTTCCGGGGTCGCGGGGTGGCGGGCACCGCGTTCGTGGCGGCGCTGCTCGTACCGCTGGAGTCCATCGTCATCGCGCAGTTCACGATGGTCCGCGACCTCCACCTCAACAACACCCTCACCGCCGTGGTCCTGCCCGGTGCCGTCGGCGCCCTGAACGTGCTCCTCATGCGGAACGCCTTCGCCGCCGTGCCGTACGAGATCGAGGAGGCGGCCGTGATCGACGGGGCGAACGCCTGGCAGCGGTTCACCCGGATCGCGCTGCCGTCGGTGCGCGGCACGCTCGCCGTCGTCGCGATCTTCGCCTTCATGGGCGCGTGGGACGACTTCCTGTGGCCGCTGATCGTCCTCTCCGACTCCGACAACTTCACGCTGACCGTCGGACTGAACTTCCTGCACGGCACCTTCGCGCAGAACCCCCGGCTGGTCGCCGCCGGAACCGTCATCGCGGTCGCCCCGCTCATCGTGATGTTCACCTGCCTCCAGCGGTACTTCTTCCGCGGGGTCGGCGAAGGCGCCGTCAAGGGCTGAGCCCGCTCTCCCACGCCCCGCTCCCCCGCACCCCGCTCCCCCGCACCCCGCTTCCGCGCGCACCGAGGAGGATCCGCCCATGGCCGTCACGCCCCGCTTCGGCGTCAACTACACCCCCACCCGCGGCTGGTTCCACCACTGGCTGGACTTCGACCTCGACGACATCCGCGCCGACCTCGACTCCATCGCCGTCCTCGGTCTGGACCACATCCGCGTCTTCCCGCTCTGGCCCGTCTTCCAGCCCAACCGCACCCTCATCAGGCCGCGGGCCGTGGAGCAGCTCCTGCAGCTGGTGGACGCCGCCGGTGAGCGGGGCCTCGACGTCAACGTCGACGGTCTCCAGGGCCATCTCTCCAGCTTCGACTTCGTTCCGTCCTGGACCACGACCTGGCACCGGCGGAACATCTTCACCGACCCCGGCGTCGTCGAGGCACAGGCCGCGTACCTGCGCGTTCTGGCCGCCGCCCTCGCCGACCGGCCCAACTTCCTCGGCATGACCGTCGGCAACGAGATCAACCAGTTCTCCGGCGCTCCCCACCCCGACCCCGACCTCATCGACACGGGCCAGGCCGGCCGGTGGCTGGAGCGGATGCTGGAGGCCTGCGAAAAGGGCGCACCGGGCCGCATGCACCTGCACGCCTCGTACGACGCCGCCTGGTTCGACGGCACGCACCCCTTCACCCCCGCCCACTCGGCCCGGCTCGGGGCCGCGACCGCCGTGCACTCGTGGGTCTTCAACGGGACCGCGCAGCGGCACGGCCACGGCGGGCGCGCCACGCAACTGCACGCGGCGTACCTCGTCGAGCTGTCCAAGGCCTGGGCCGAGGACCCGGCGCGGCCGGTCTGGCTCCAGGAGGTCGGCGCGCCCGCCCCGCACGTTCCGCCCGAGCACGCCGCCGCGTTCACCGAGGCGACGGTGGCGGGCGCGCTGGACTGTCCGGACGTGTGGGGCGTCACCTGGTGGTGCTCCCATGACGTCGACCGTTCGCTCGCCGACTTTCCGGAGCTGGAGTACGGGCTCGGGCTGTTCACCAACGACCGGCGGATCAAACCTGCCGGGGAGGTGATGTCACGGCTCGTACGGGAGTGGCGGGAGGAGGGTGCGCACGAGGCGCCCGCTGCGCGCGGGGTCGGGCTGGTGCTGGATGCCGGCGATCCGGAACGGGCGCCTCGGCGTGAGGTGTGTGCGCCGGGTGGGGAGTTCTTCGAGGCGTGGATGCGGGTTGCTTCGCTTGGGGGGAGGCCGGCGGTGGTGCTCGGGGAGTTGGCGGGGGATGCCGCGTATTTGGGGGCGCGGGGTATTGGGGAGGTCCTCGCCGTGGATCAGGTGCGGTAGCTGGTTTGTTTCCCCACCCCGCCCCTTCCCGTAACCGGGGCTCCGCCCCGGACCCCGGTCCTCAAACGCCGGACGGGCTGAGTGGTTGCCCGGACGGGCTGGGTGGTTGCCCGGACGGGCTGAATTGTGGACCTGATTATCAAGGAGCATCTATGCGTGTTACCCGGCGCACCCTCCTCCTCGCCGGTGGGGCCGGTGTCGTGGCGGCCGGTTTGCCTGCCGTCAGTCGGGCCGTCGGCGTCGTCGCGGATCCGCAGCCGTACGCCTCCTACTGGTACCCCGACAGTCTGCCCTCCGGCGTCCCCGCGCCCGGCGTGCGGTGGCGGAGCTTGCGGGCGTGGCGGGCGGAGGACGATTCCGACCTGGCGTTCAACAGGGCGAGCGTGCCCCTCGCGCCGCGGTTCACCCCGCCGCCGGCCAACGGCTCCGCGCGCGCCGGCCAGGCCCGTGTCTGTGCGCTCGCCGCCTTCGCCACCACGTCCGCGAACCCCTCGCAGGGGTCCGCCACCGCCGACTATTACGCGCTCACGCACTGGGCCTATCTCGACGAGCTGGTGTTCTGGGGCGGCTCCTCGGACGAGGGCCTGGTCCTCGCGCCCAACGCGCCCGTCGTGGACGCGGCCCACCGCAACGGCGTGCCCGTACTGGGCACGGTCTTCCTCCCGCCCGCCGCCTACGGCGGGCAGCTGCGCTGGACGCGGGAGCTGGTCTCGCGCGGGGCGGGCGGGGGCTTTCCCCTCGCCGACCAGCTGATCCGGGTGGCGCGTGCGTACGGCTTCGACGGCTGGTTCCTCAACGCCGAGACCGGCGGCGGGGACGCCCGGCTCGGCGCGGACATGCGGGACTTCGTCGCGTACCTACGGGCCCACGGCGAGGGGCTGCGCGTGCACTGGTACGACGCGATGGCGATCTCCGGCGATGTCTCCTGGCAGAACGAGCTCAACGAGCGCAACGCGCCGTTCTTCCGCTCCGCCGACAGCATGTTCCTCAACTTCAACTGGAGCCGCTCCGGCCTCGTCTCCTCCGGCGAGCTGGCGAAGGGCCTGGGGCGCAGCCCGTACGAGCTGTGGGCCGGGATCGACGTCGAGGCGAACGGCTGGGACACCCGCGTCGACTGGGACGCGGTCGTACCGGCCGACCGTCCGCACCTGGCCTCGTTCGGCTTCTACCGGCCCGAGTGGACGTGGAAGAGCCTCCCGGCGGGCGGGCGCACGCCCGCCGCCTTTCACGCGCGGGACGACCGCTTCTGGTCCGGGCCGTCCCTGGACCCGGCCCGTCCGGACGCCGGTGCGTGGCGCGCTCCCGCCGCGTCCGTCGCGGACCGCTCCACGCTGACGTCGCTGCCCTTCGCCACCACCTTCAACACCGGCCATGGACTGGGGTGGTACGAGCGGGGCCGGCGGACCGCCGACACCGCCTGGAACCACCTGGGCCTGCAGGACCGGCTGCCCGGCCGCCGCTGGGTGATCCACACGGCGGGCGCGCGGCCGGCCGTCGGCTTCGACTTCGCCGACGCCTGGCACGGCGGCGGCAGCCTCCTCGTGGAGGGCGGGACGGACGGACCGACGACGGTCGAGCTGTACGCGGCGAGGCTGCCGCTGTCGAAGGCGACGGTGGTGGAGCTGGCCCATCGCTGCGACCCCGGCTCGGCGGGCGTCCGCGTGGAGCTGGCGGTCGCCCTGGAGGAGCGCCCGTACCGCTTCTCGTACCTGCCGGCGGGCACCCTCCGTGCCGGCGGGTGCGGCTGGACCACGGCCACGCTGCGCGTCGGTGCGCTGCTGCGCGGGCGGGCCGGCCGGACCATCCGCGCCCTCGGTATCCGACTGACCGCACAGGACGGCGCTCCGGTCCGCTGGCGGCTGGGCCGGCTCGCGATACGCGACGCCGCCCCGAAGCCGCCCGGCCGCCCGGGGGCGGTGAGCGTCACCGCCACGGCGCCCGGCCCCGGCGGCACGGTGGCGCTGCGGCTGGCGTGGGGCGCGGCCACCGGTCCCGTACGCCACTACGAACTGCGTCAGGCACTGCCCGGGGGCGGATTCCGCTTCCTGGGCGGCACGTGCGGGCATGCCTACTACGTCCCGGCGCTGCGCCGTACGGCCGAGGAGGCGGTCACGCGCATCGACGTGCGCGCCGTGGACGAGCTGTACGCCGCCTCGGTCCCCGCTTCCGTCACGTACCGCTGGTCCGCCGCCAGGCCCTCTGCGTAAGGAACCCGACGTATGCACAACGACAGCACGATCACCGAAGCCCGCCTCAAGCGGGTGCTGGACGAGCGCATCCGCCCGGCCGTGTACCCGGAGTCGGTGCCGCTGGACGTCAGCGTGTGGCACGCCCCGGGCGAGCCCGTGCCCGTGACGGAAGGGATCGCCGGGGAGCGTACGCCCATCGCGGTGGGCTCGCCGTGGGGGCCGGCGTGGGGCACCAGCTGGTTCACGGTGTCCGGGACGGTGCCCGCGGCGTGGGCCGGGCGTACGGTCGAGGCGCTGCTGGACCTGGGCTTCGACGAGAACATGCCGGGGTTCCAGTGCGAGGGCCTCGTCTACCGCCCGGACGGCTCTCCGGTGAAGGGGCTCAACCCGCGCAACCAGTGGGTGCGCATCGGCGAGAGGGTGGCCGGCGGCGAGGAGGTGCTGCTGCACGTCGAGGCCTCCTCCAACCCCGTGATCCTGGACTACCAGCCCTTCGTGCCGACCGAGCTCGGCGACCGCGAGACGGCGGACGACGCTCCGCGCTACCGGCTCGTGCGCATGGACCTGGCCGTCTTCGACCGGACGGTGTGGGAGCTGGTGCAGGACCTGGAGGTGCTGGGTCAGCTGGTGACCGAGCTGTCGGCCGACTCGCCGCGGCGCTGGGAGATCCTGCGGGCCGTGGGGCGGGCGCTGGACGCGGTGGACCTGCAGGACGTCGGCGGTACGGCGGAGCGGGCGCGCGGGGAGCTCGCGGGGGTGCTGGCCGCGCCCGCGCACGCCTCGGCGCACCGGATCAGCGCGGTCGGGCACGCGCACATCGACTCGGCGTGGCTGTGGCCGCTGCGTGAGACGGTCCGCAAGGTGGCGCGTACGACGTCGAACATGACGGCCCTGCTGGAGGACGAACCGGACTTCGTCTACGCCATGTCGCAGGCGCAGCAGTTCGCGTGGATCAAGGAGCACCGGCCGGAGGTGTACGCGCGGGTGAAGAAGGCGGTCGCGGACGGCCGTTTCGTTCCCGTGGGCGGCATGTGGGTGGAGTCGGACACGAACATGCCGGGCTCGGAGGCGCTGGCGCGGCAGTTCGTGCACGGGAAGAGGTTCTTCCTGGAGGAGTTCGGGATCGAGACGGAGGAGGTGTGGCTGCCGGACACGTTCGGCTACTCCGCCGCGCTGCCGCAGCTGGTGAAGCTGGCGGGGGCGAAGTGGTTCCTGACGCAGAAGATCTCCTGGAGCCAGACGAACAAGTTCCCGCACCACACCTTCTGGTGGGAGGGGCTGGACGGGACCCGGGTCTTCACGCACTTCCCGCCGATCGACACCTACAACTCCCAGCTCTCGGGCCAGGAGGTCGCGCACGCGGTCCGCAACTTCCAGGAGAAGGGCGGTGCCACGCGCTCGCTCGCGCCGACGGGGTGGGGCGACGGCGGCGGGGGCACGACGCGCGAGATGCTGGCGCGGGCGAAGCGGCTGGCGGACCTGGAGGGCTCGGCGAAGGTCGTCTTCGAGAAGCCGTCGGCGTTCTTCGAGAAGGCGCACGCGGAGTACGCCCACGCCCCGGTGTGGGCGGGCGAGCTGTACCTGGAGCTGCACCGGGCGACGCTGACCAGCCAGGCACGGACCAAGCAGGGCAACCGGCGCTCGGAGCACCTGCTGCGCGAGGCGGAGCTGTGGACGGCGACGGCGGCGGTGCGCGCCGGGTTCCCGTATCCGTACGAGGCGCTGGACCGGCTGTGGAAGACGGTGCTGCTGCACCAGTTCCACGACATCCTGCCCGGCACGTCGATCGCGTGGGTGCACCGGGAGGCGGCGCGGACGTACGCGGAGGTGGCCGCGGAGCTGGAGTCGGTCATCGGGCGGGCGCTCGCGGCGCTGGCCGGTGACGGTCCGGCCGGGGGGACGGCCAGGACGGTCGTCTTCAACGCGGCGCCGCACGGGCGCGGTGGCGCTCCGGCGCACGGCGCGGTGGCCGACCGACCGGCCGTGGGCGAACCGGTGACCGTGGCCGAGCGCGAGGGCGGCGGCTACGTCCTCGACAATGGTCTGCTGCGGGTCGGGATCGACGCGCGCGGTCTCGTGGTGTCGGTGTACGACCTGCGGACCGGGCGGGAGACCGTCGCCCCCGGCGGGGCGGCCAACCTGCTCCAGCTGCACCAGGACTTCCCCAACATGTGGGACGCGTGGGACGTGGACCACTTCTACCGCAACACCGTCACCGATCTGACGGACGTCGACGTGCTGGAACGGGCGGACGACGGCTCGGTGCGGGTGGTGCGCCGCTTCGGGGCGTCACGGGTCGAGCAGCGCATCGCGCTCCCGGCGGGAGAGCGGAGGGTGGACATCGCGACGGAGGTCGACTGGCACGAGACGGAGAAGTTCCTCAAGGCCGCCTTCCCGTTGGACGTCCATACGGACCGGGTGGCGGCGGAGACCCAGTTCGGCCACCTCTACCGCCCCGCGCACACCAACACCAGCTGGGACGCCGCCAAGTTCGAGGCCTGTGCGCACCGGTTCGTGCACGTGGGGGAACCGGGCTGGGGCGTGGCGCTGGTCAACGACTCGACGTACGGATACGACGTGACGCGCGCCGTGCGGGAGGGAGGCGCGGGCACCACGACGACCGTGCGGCTCTCCCTGCTGCGGGCCCCGCGCTTCCCGGACCCCCGCACCGATCAGGGCGTGCACCGCTTCCGGTACGCGCTGGTGCCGGGGGCGTCCGTGGGGGACGCGGTGCGGGAGGGGTACCGGATCAACCTGCCGGAGCGGCGTGTGCCGGGGGCGGCGGGGGTGGAGCCGCTGGTGTCGGTGGTCGGTGACGATGCTGACGCGGTCGTCGTCTCGGCGGTGAAGCTGGCGGATGACGGGAGTGGGGATGTGGTGGTGCGGCTGTACGAGTCGTTGGGGGGGCGGGCGCGGGTTCGCCTGGCGGCGGGCTTTGTTGTGCGGTCGGCGCAGGTCTGCGATCTGCTCGAGCGGGCTTTGGGGGCGGCCGGCGTGGAGGAGGGGGCGGTCAGGCTGGCGTTGCGGCCGTTCGAAGTCGTCACGTTGCGGCTGAGTCGCGCCTGACGTCAGGACGGGGCCTTCCCCCACCCCGCCCCTTCCCGTAACCGGGGCTCCGCCCCGGACCCCGGTCCTCAAACGCCGGACGGGCTGGAAATTCCCAGCGCCCCCATCAGCATCGGGAACGACGCCACCAGCTCGCGTTCCCAGTACGGCCATGTGTGCACGCCCTTGTGGGCGCAGACCGTGGCCGGGATGTGGAGCTCGGCCAGGCGGGTGCGCAGTTGTTGGTTCATGCCGTGGATGACGCGTTCGACCGGCTCCGTGCCGTGCGTGGGCGGGTCGACGCAGCGGGTGGTGGAGGGGGGCGGGTCGCCCCACTTCCAGCCCGTGCCGCTGTCGGTGCCGTCGCCGTAGGAGAGGTAGAGGGGGGTGCCGGCGAGTGCGGCGGACTGGTGCAGGGGGCTGTTGCGCTGCCACAGGCGCTGCTGGCGCAGGTCGGTGGGGTCGTCGGTGTCGAAGGGGTAACCGGGCTCGCCCCACAGCCGCTTCCAGTCCGTCACGCAGGCGACGCCGCCGATCTTGACCGCGTCAGGGCCGTCGAATCCGCCGTCCGGCGACTTGAAGAGGGGATTGACGGCGCCGCTGTACGCGGCGGCGGCGCGGAACACGCCCGGGTGGGCGGCGGTGAACTTCAGGGCGCCCAGGCCGCCCATGGACAGCCCGGCGATCGCGCGGGTCGTGCCGGCCCGGTAGCCCTTCTCGAGCAGGGGGCGCACCTCGTCGAGCAGGTAGGTCTCCCAGGCGGGGGCGCCGCCCTCTCCGTGGTTCCACCAGTCGCTGTAGCCGCTGCAGGCGCTGGTCTCCGGCATGACGACGATGACGTCCCGGCCGGCGGTGAGCTCCTCGACGTGGGTGTTCTCGGTCCAGTCCTTGTGGTTGCCGCCACCGCCGTGCAGCAGCCAGAGCACCGGCCAGGTGCGGGTGGCGTCCTTGGACCAGTTCCTGGGCAGCAGGAGCCGCACCCACTTGACGGGGGCGCCCGTGCTCGGGGAGGAGACGGCGAGGTCGAGCATGCGGTCGCCGGACCGGACCTCCCAGGCCACGTGGGCGGAACCGGTGGACGCCCGGGCCGGGGCCGGGGCCGCGCCCGCTGTCCGGGTCGTGCCCAGCAGGGGCAGCGGCAGCAGGAGGGCGAGCACCAGCAGGATCCATCTCGGCCTCACCCACGCCTCGCCCCTGCGTCGCACCCGTCGGCAAGCCATGTGCATCATCTGATCCCCCCTCAAGGCGGTGTGATGCACGTCATATTAGGGTGGAGGTGTGACAACGTACGTGGCATTACTGCGCGGCATCAACGTGGGCGGCAAGAAGCGCGTCCCCATGCAGACCCTCCGGGAGCTTTTGACCGGCATGGGCTGCGAGGCGGTCCGTACCCACCTCAACAGCGGCAACGCGGTGTTCACCCATCCGGACGCCGACGGCGCGTCGCTCGCCGCCGGACTGGAGCGGGCCGTCGAAGAGGCGCTCGGGTTCTCGGTCACCTGTCTCGTCCGTGAATCGAGTGAGATCCGACGCGTCGTTGACGCCAATCCGTTCGCCGGGCAGGACGTCGACCCCGCACGGTTCCTGGTGACCTTCCTCGCGGAGCCCGTCGATCCGGCCGCCGTCGCGGACCTCGACCCGGCGGCGTACGCGCCGGAGGAGTTCGCCCTGGGCGAGCGCGAGGTGTACCTGCACTGCGCGGCGGGCATCCGGGATTCGAAGCTGGCCAAGGTGCTCACCGAGCGGCGCCTGGGATCGGCGGGCACCGCCCGCAACTGGAACACCGTCACCAAGCTCGCCGACATGGCGGACTCCTGACCCGACTGACCCGACGCCCCCCACGGGCGACGTGCCGGCGGCCGCTCAGATGGAAACCGGCTCCGCTTAGCATTCGAACATGAAGCTGCGTTTCCCCCGGCCACGCGGGCGGCGGCTGCTCGCCGCCACGGCCGCCGTCGCCGTGCTCGCCGGTGCCGGCACCTGGACCGTGGCCTCGGCCACCGGCGGCGATCCACCCGTGCACCGCGAGGACCGGCTGATCTCCATGCCCGAGGCGCCGGACGGCCGGGACACCGTCCGCGTCGACACCTCCTTCTTCACCTCCGGGCCCGCCGGGGACCGCAGGCCGGCCGTGCTGCTCGCGCACGGCTTCGGCGGCAGCAAGGACGACCTGCGGGACCAGGCCGAGGAGCTGGCCCGTTCCGGCTATGCGGTGCTGACCTGGTCGGCTCGCGGCTTCGGGCGGTCCGGCGGACGGATCGCGCTCAACGACCCGGACCGTGAGGTCGCCGACGTGAGCCGGCTCCTCGACTGGCTCGCCAAGCGCCCCGAGGTCCGGCTGGACGCGGCCGGCGACCCCAAGGTCGGCATCGCGGGCGGCTCCTACGGAGGCGCCGTCGCGCTCCTCGCCGCCGGGCACGACAAGCGGGTCGACGCCATCGCCCCGCAGATCACCTACTGGAACCTCGGCGACGCCCTTTTCCCCGCCGACGTCTTCAAGAAACTGTGGGCCGGAATCTTCTTCACCACCGGCTCCACCACCACCGGCCCCACCTCCACCGGATCCACCACCACGGGCACCGACGGCAAGGCCGCCGCCCCGCCCGCCGGCGCCGGCTGCGGCCGGTTCGAGAAGAGCCTGTGCGAGATGTACGAGCGGGTGGCGGTGGCCGGCAGGCCGGACGCGGCGGCGCGCGCACTGCTGGAGCGCCGCAGCCCCTCCGCCGTCGCGGACCGCATCAAGGTCCCCACCCTCCTCGTCCAGGGGCAGAACGACTCGCTGTTCCCGCTCGACCAGTCCGACGCAGCCGCCGATGCCATCCGGCGCAACGGCGCGCCCGTGGCCGTCGACTGGATCTCCGGGGGCCACGACAGCGGCACCTCGAGCGAGGCCGGCCGCGTCGAGCGGCGCACGCGCGCGTGGTTCGACCGTTACCTCAAGGGCGACGAGCAGACCGGCACCGGGCCGGCGTTCCGTGTCAGCCGCACCGGTGGCATCGACACCACCGACGGCAGGGCGCGGATGCGCGCCGCGACCGCCGGCCGCTACCCCGGGCTGCGCAACGAGGCCCGTACGGTCGCGCTGTCCGGCCGCGAGCAGTCGTTCGGCAATCCGGCCGGTGCGACGCCGCCGGCCATCTCGGCCGTGCCCGGCATCGGCGCGGTCTCCCAGCTGTCGGGGCTGGGCCTCGGGGTGTCCCTCGACTTCCCCGGCCAGTACGCCCGTTTCGACTCCGGCAAGCTCACCGAGGGCGTACGCGTCACCGGCTCGCCCACCGCCAAGGTGAAGGTCGCCTCGGACTCCGGCGAGGCCGTGCTCTTCGCCAAGGTCTACGACGTGGGCCCGGGCGGGCAGCAGGTGCTGCCCGGTCAGCTGGTGACCCCGGTGCGCGTCGGCGACGCCAAAGACGGCAGGACCGTCGAACTGCGGCTGCCCGCCATCGACCACACCTTCGAGGCCGGGCACCGGATGCGGCTGGTGCTCGCCGCCACCGACCTCGGCTACGCCTCGCCGGCCCGGCCCGCCACGTACACCGTCTCCCTCGCCGGCGGCGGGGACGGCGGCGGCCTGAGCGTTCCGACGGCGCCGGACGTGCGGACCGGTTCGGCCGGGCTGCCGTGGTGGACGTGGGGACTTCCGGCCGGGGCCGCGCTCGTGGCGGCGGCCGTGCTGCTGACCGGGCGGCGGCGCACCGCCGTGCCCGCCCCGGATCCGGCGCTGGCGGAGGTGCCGCTGCAGATCACCGGCCTGAGCAAGCGGTACGCCAAGTCGGCCGACCGGTACGCCGTGCGGGAGCTGTCGTTCCGGGTCGAGCGCGGGCAGGTGCTGGGGCTGCTCGGGCCGAACGGCGCCGGCAAGACCACGACGCTGCGCATGCTCATGGGCCTCATCCGGCCGGACGCGGGAGAGATCCGGGTCTTCGGGCACGCGATCCGGCCGGGTGCGCCGGTGCTGTCGCGGGTCGGCGCGTTCGTGGAAGGCGCGGGCTTCCTGCCGCACCTGTCCGGGCGGGCCAACCTGGACCTGTACTGGCGGGCGACCGGCCGGCCCGCCGGGGACGCGCATCTGGAGGAGGCCCTGGAGATCGCGGGGCTGGGCTCCGCGCTGGACCGGGCCGTGCGCACGTACTCGCAGGGCATGCGGCAGCGCCTGGCGATCGCCCAGGCCATGCTGGGGCTGCCGGACCTGCTGATCCTGGACGAACCGGCCAACGGCCTGGACCCGCCGCAGATCCGGGAGATGCGCGAGGTGATGATCCGCTACGCGGCGGCCGGCCGTACCGTCATCGTCTCCAGCCATCTCCTCGCCGAGGTCGAGCAGTCCTGTACGCACCTGGTGGTCATGGACCGCGGGCGGCTGGTCAGCGCCGGTCCGGTGGCGGAGATCGTGGGCTCGGGCGACACGCTGCTGGTCGGCGTCGAGGGCCGGCTGTCGGAGGTGACGGTCGACAAGGTCGCCGCGCTGCCCGGCGTGGCCTCGGCGGTGGCGACCGACGAGGGGCTGCTGGTGCGGCTCGACGGCGCGAGCGCGCCGGAACTGCTGGTGGAACTGGTCCGGCTGGAGATCCCGGTGGCGAGCGTGGGCCCGCACCGGCGGCTGGAGGACGCGTTCCTGACCCTGATCGGAGGCTCGGCATGAGCGCGGCGCAGGCATCCGCACCCGGTTACCGCGCGCGGCACACCCTGCCGCTGCGCGTGGAGGCGGCACGACAGCTGCGGCGGCGCCGCACGCTGGTGATGGGGGCGGTGCTGGCCGTGCTGCCGTTCGTGCTGATCGCGGCCTTCGCGATCGGCGGCGACCCCGCGGGGCGTGACGCGCGGGTGACGCTGATGGACACCGCCACCGCGTCCGGGGTGAACTTCGCGGCGACGGCGCTGTTCGTCTCGGCGGGGTTCCTGCTGGTGGTGCCGGTGGCGCTGTTCTGCGGTGACGCCGTCGCCTCGGAGGCGAGCTGGTCGTCGCTGCGCTATCTGCTGGCGGCGCCCGTGCCGCGCTCGCGGCTGCTGCTGAGCAAGCTGGCGGTCGCGCTGGGCTTCAGCGCCGCGGCGATGGTGCTGCTGCCTCTGGTGGCGCTGGTCGCGGGGACGGCGGCGTACGGCTGGGGGCCGTTGCGGATCCCCACGGGCGGCTCGCTGGACGCGGGGACGGCCACGGGGCGGCTGGCGGTCGTCGTCGCCTTCGTGTTCGTGAGCCAGCTGGTGACGGCGGCGCTGGCGTTCTGGCTGTCGACGGTCACGGATGCGCCGCTGGGGGCGGTGGGCGGTGCGATGGGGCTGACCATCGTCGGGAACGTACTGGATGCGGTCACGGCGCTGGGGCATTGGCGGGATCTGCTGCCGGCGCACTGGCAGTACGCGTGGGCGGACGCGCTTCAGCCGCATGCGGAGTGGGGCGGCATGATCAAGGGGGCGGCGGTGTCGGTCGCGTACGCGCTGGTGCTGTTCGCTCTGGCGTTCCGGCACTTCCGGGGCAAGGACGTGGTGTCCTGACGGTGCGCCGGGGTGGGGGCGGGCTTTTTCTTTCCCCTACCCGCCCCTTCCCGAACCGGGGCTCCGCCCCGGACCCCGGTCCTCAAACGCCGGACGGGCTGGATTTTCCGTAAACCGGCCTCGGCATCCGCATGCCCCGTAGCAGCCCCCGCACCGCCTGGCCCGCCTCTGTCGGGGTCCAGCGGTCGGACTTGTCGGCTGTCGGGCCCGGGTGCCAGCCCTCCATCACGGTGATGCGGCCGGCCTCCGCCTCGAAGACGTGGCCGGTGATGCCCGTGGAGGACGGGGAGGCGAGCCATGTCACCAGTGGGGAGACGTTGGCGGGGGCCATGGCGTCGAAGCCGCCGTCCGTCGGTGCGGCCATCGCCGGGCCGAAGGGGCCCTCCGTCATGCGGGTGCGCGCGGCCGGGGCGACGGCGTTGATCTGGATGCCGTAGCGGTCCAGTTCGGCGGCGGCGACGAGCGTGAGGGCGACGATTCCGGCCTTGGCGGCGGCGTAGTTCGCCTGGCCCACGCTGCCCAGCAGCCCGGCGCCGGAGGTGGTGTTGACCACGCGTGCGGCGGGCTCCCGGCCCGCCTTGGCTTCCGTGCGCCAGTGTGCGGCGGCGTGCCGAAGGGGCAGGAAGTGGCCCTTGAGATGGACGCGGACGACCGCGTCCCACTCGTCCTCGTCGAGGTTGACCAGCATGCGGTCGCGCAGGAAGCCGGCGTTGTTGACGAGGGCGTCGAGGCGGCCGTACGCCTCCAGTGCGGTGGTCACGAGCGAGGCGGCGCCCTCGGTGGTGGCGACGTCGCCGACGTGGGGGACGGCGTCGCCGCCCCGGGCGCGTATCTCGCCGGCGACCTCGTGGGCGGGGCCCGCCGAGGCCCCCTCGCCGGCGGGTCCCGTGCCGAGGTCGTTGACGACGACGCGGGCGCCCTCGGCGGCGAGTGCCAGGGCGTGGGCCCGGCCGAGGCCCCGGCCGGCGCCGGTGACGACGGCCACGCGGCCGGTGCAGATTCCGTTCATGTCAGGGCTCCCGGCTCGGGCGGTGGTTGACGTCGGCGGCGGCGAGGAACGCGGGGCGCTCGCCGCCGCCGTGGATCAGCAGGCTCGCTCCGGTGATGTAGGCGGCGCGATCGGAGGCGAGGAAGACGACGGCGTCCCCGACCTCGTCGGGCTCGGCCAGACGGCCTGCCGGGACGGTGCGGGCCACGGCGGCGACGCCGGCGTCGCCGCCGTAGTGCAGGTGGGCCGACGCGGTGCGCACCATGCCGAGGACGAGGGTGTTGACGCGGACGTCCGGGGCCCATTCGACGGCCATGGTGCGGGCGAGGTTCTCCAGTCCGGCCTTGGCCGCGCCATAGGCGGCGGTGCCGGGTGAGGGGCGGGTGCCGCTGACGCTGCCGATCATCACGATGGAGCCGCCGGACGGCTGCTCGCGCATGACGCGGTGGGCGGCGAGGGAGGCGGTGAGGGGGGCGAGGAGGTTCAGTTCGATGACCCGGGCGTGGCGGGCGGCCGGCGCCTCGTGGAGCAGCCGGAAGGGGGTGCCGCCGGCGTTGTTGACCAGGGTGTCGATACGGCCGTACTCGTCCGCGACCCGGTCGAAGAGGTCCTCGACGGCGGCCGTCTCGCGCAGGTCGACGGGGAGGAAGCGGGCCGGCCTCCCCTGCCCCGGGTGCGCCGTGACCGGTCGGTCGGGGGGTCTTCGGGCGCAGAGCACCACGTCGGCGCCCGCGCGCAGCAGGGCCCGGGCGATGCCGGCGCCGACGCCGCGCGTTCCGCCGGTGACGACGGCGACTCGGCCGTCGAGTCCGGGAGTTCCGCTCATTTCGCGCCTCCCGCGGTGAGCAGTCCGCTGCTACCTTCGGCATTACCTAACAAACGTTTGGTGGAAAGGTAGCTGATGGGCGTCTCCACCGCACACCCCGAACCGGGCCTGGCCGTCGTCACCGTGGACTTCCCGCCCGTCAACGCCCTTCCCGTGCGGGGCTGGTACGCCCTGGCGGAGGCCGTGCGCGCGGCGGGCGAGGACCGGACGGTCCGCTGCGTCGTGCTCGCGGCCGCCGGGCGCGGCTTCAACGCCGGTGTCGACATCAAGGAGTTGCAGCGCGCACCCGGGCACCAGGCGCTGCTGGGCGCCAATCACGGCTGCGCCGAGGCGTTCGGCGCCGTCTACGAGTGCGCGGTCCCCGTCGTCGCGGCCGTGCACGGCTTCTGTCTGGGCGGCGGCATCGGTCTCGTGGGCAACGCCGACGCCGTGGTCGCCTCCGACGACGCCACCTTCGGCCTCCCCGAGCTGGACCGGGGGGCGCTGGGCGCCGCCACGCACCTCGCCCGGCTCGTGCCCCAGCATCTGATGCGCACCCTCTACTACACCTCCCGCACCGTCACCGCGCAGGAGCTGCACCGGCACGGGTCCGTCTGGCGGGTCGTACCGCGCGACGCGCTCATGGAGGCGGCGCTGGACCTGGCGCGGGAGATCGCGGCGAAGGACGGCTCGCTGCTGCGGCTCGCGAAGGCCGCGCTCAACGGCATCGACCCCGTCGACGTCCGCCGCAGCTACCGCTACGAGCAGGGCTTCACGTTCGAGGCGAACCTCAGCGGGGTGGCCGACCGCCGGCGCGAGGCGTTCGTCGCGAAGGAGCGGCCGTGAGCACCGACAAGACGATGACCGCCGACGAGGCCGTGTCGCGGCTGGAGAGCGGCATGACGATAGGCATCGGCGGCTGGGGCTCGCGCCGCAAGCCGATGGCGCTCGTACGGGCTCTCCTGCGCTCCGGCCTGACCGACCTGACCGTGGTCTCCTACGGCGGCCCCGACGTCGGGCTGCTGGCGGCGGCCGGGAGGATACGCAAGCTCGTCGCGGCCTTCGCCACCCTCGACTCGATCCCCCTCGAACCGCACTTCCGGGCGGCCCGCGAGCGTGGCGAGCTGGAGCTGATGGAGCTGGACGAGGCGATGTTCATGTGGGGGCTGACGGCCGCCGCGCACCGGCTGCCGTTCCTGCCCGTACGGGCCGGGCTGGGGTCGGACGTGATGAGGGTCAACCCCGGTCTGCGGACCGTCACCTCCCCTTACGGGGACGGGGAGGAGCTGGTCGCCGTGCCGGCGCTCACCCTCGACGCGGCCCTGGTCCACCTCAACCGGGCGGACCGCCGCGGCAACGCCCAGTACCTGGGCCCGGACCCGTACTTCGACGACCTGTTCTGCGAGGCCGCGCGGGAGGCGTACGTCTCCTGCGAACGCGTCGTCGACACCGAGGAGTTCGCCTCCCTCGGCGGACCGCAGACGCTGCTGGTGCAGCGCAGCTGCGTCACCGGTGTCGTCGAGGCGCCGGGCGGCGCGCACTTCACCTCCTGCGCACCGGACTACGAACGGGACGAGGCCTTCCAGGCGGCGTACGCCCGGGCCGCCGCCGATCCGCAGGCGTGGCGGAGGTTCACCGGGCGCTTCCTGTCCGGCGACGAGGACGACTACCGGGCCGCCGTCGCGGCCTCGGTCCGGGAGGGCGTATGAGCGGCACGGCCGGGGCGAGCAGGGCCGAGACGTGCGTCGTGGCGTGCGCGGAGGCGTGGCGCGGGGACGGCGAGATCCTGGCGAGCCCGATGGGGGTGGTGCCCACGATCGGCGCGCGGCTGGCGCGGCTGACCTTCGCGCCGGAGCTGCTGCTGACGGACGGCGAGGCGACACTGATGGCCGACGTGCCGCCGCTGGGCACGGCGCCCGCGGTGGCCGAGGGCTGGCTGCCCTACCGCCGCCACCTGGCGCTGGTCACCGGCGGCAGGCGGCACGTCATGATGGGCGCGAGCCAGCTCGACCGGTACGGCAACCAGAACATCAGCTGCGTCGGCGACTGGAAACGGCCCGCCCGCCAGCTGCTGGGCGTCCGCGGCGCCCCCGTCAACACCCTCAACAACCCCACCAGTTACTGGATCCCCCGGCACTCGCCCCGGGTCCTGGTCGAGCGCGTCGACATGGTCTGCGGCGTCGGGTACGACCGGGCGGCCGCCGCCGGGCCGGCCGCGACGCGCTTCCACCGCATCCCGCGGGTGGTCACCGACCTCGCGGTGCTGGACTTCGAGACGCCCGACCACGTGATGCGCGTGCGGTCCCTGCACCCCGGTGTCACCGCCGGGGAGGTCCGGGCGGCCACCGGCTTCCCCCTCACCGTCCCCGCCGCCGTCCCGGTCACCCGCGCTCCCACGGACGCCGAGCTGCGCCTGATCCGCGAGGTCCTCGACCCGGCGGGGCTGCGCGAGGGCGAGGTGCGGGCATGAGGACGGCGCTCACCGACCTGGTGGGCGTCCGTCACCCCCTGGTGCAGACGGGGATGGGCTGGGTCGCCGGGCCCCGGCTGGTGAGCGCCGCGGCCGAGGCGGGCGCCCTCGGCGTCCTGGGCTCGGCGACCATGACGCCCGGGCAGCTGCGGGCGGCGGTCAGGGAGGTGAAGTCCCGTACGGACCGGCCCTTCGGGGTCAATCTGCGCGCCGACGCGGGCGACGCCGCCGAGCGCGCGGCGATCATCGTGGCGGAGGGGGTGCGGGTGGCCTCCTTCGCCCTGGCCCCCTCGCGCGAACTGATCGCCCGCCTCAAGGACGCCGGTGTCGTGGTCGTCCCGTCCGTCGGCGCCCGGCGGCACGCCGAGAAGGTCGCGGCCTGGGGCGCGGACGCGGTTCTCGTGCAGGGCGGCGAGGGCGGCGGTCACACCGGGCAGGTCGCCACCTCGGTGCTGCTGCCGCAGGTCGTCGACGCGGTCGGCATCCCGGTCGTCGCGGCGGGCGGCTTCCACGACGGCCGGGGTCTGGTCGCCGCCCTCGCCTACGGCGCCGCGGGCGTCGCCATGGGCACCCGCTTCCTGCTCACCTCCGACAGCACGGTGCCGGCGGCGGTCAAAGCCGCCTACCTCGCGGCGTCGGTGCGGGACATCACCGTCACCGACCGCGTCGACGGCCTGCCCCACCGGATGCTGCGCACGCCCTTCGTCACCGGCCTCGAGCGGGCGGGCCGCGCCGGCGCGCTCGTACGGGCGCTGCGGCACGCGGCGTCCTTCCGGAAGCTGTCGGGCATGGGCTGGCCGCGGCTGCTGCGGGACGGGCTGGCCATGCGGCAGGGCGGGGAGATGACCTGGGCCCAGGTGCTGATGGCCGCGAACACGCCGATGCTGCTGAAGGCCGCCATGGTGGACGGCCGTACGGACCTGGGGGTGATGGCCGCCGGGCAGGTGGCGGGCGTTATCGAGGACCTGCCGTCCTGCGCCGAGCTGGTCGCGCGGATCATGGCGGAGGCGGACGACGTCCTGCGGGACCTGGGACGGCGCACCGCCTAGCGCGCGGCGCGGGGGCCACGGGGGCGGTCACAGCCGTTCGACGATCGTGACGTTCGCCTGTCCGCCGCCCTCGCACATCACCTGCAGGCCGTAACGCCCTCCCGTGCGCTCCAGTTCGTACAGCAGCGTCGTCATCAGCTTCGCTCCGGTCGCCCCCAGGGGGTGGCCGAGCGCGATCGCGCCGCCGTTGACGTTGACGCGCTCCGGATCGGCCCCGGTCTCCGTGAGCCAGGCCAGGACCACCGGCGCGAACGCCTCGTTGATCTCCACCAGGTCGATGGCGTCGAGCGTGAGCCCGGCCCGTCGGAGAGCGTACGCCGTGGCCGGGATGGGGGCGGTCAGCATGAGGATGGGGTCCTCGCCGCGCGCCGACAGGTGGTGGACGCGGGCGCGGGGGGTGAGGCCGTGGTCGCGCACGGCCCGTTCGCCGGCGATCAGCAGGGCCGCGGCGCCGTCCGAGACCTGCGAGGAGACGGCGGCCGTCAGCCGGCCGCCCGGCACGACCGGCGCGAGGGCGGCCATCTTGGCCAGGGAGGTGTCCCGGCGCGGCCCTTCGTCGGTGCTCACGTCGTCGTAGGCGACGATCTCGCGGCCGAAGCGGCCCTCGTCGATGGCGCGCAGCGCACGGTGGTGGGAGCCCAGCGCGTACCGCTCCATGTCCTCGCGGGAGATCCCCCACCGGTCGGCGATCAGCTCGGCGCCGTGGAACTGGCTGACGGGCCGGTCGGCGTAGCGGGCCCGCCAGCCCTGCGAGCCGGCGAACGGGCCCCGGGTCAGCCCCAGCGGCTCGGTGGCGCGCTGGAAGGCGTAGCCGATGGGGATCTGCGACATGTTCTGGGTGCCGCCCGCCACGACGAGGTCCTGGGTGCCGGAGAGCACGGCCTGCGCGGCGAAGTGGACGGCCTGCTGGCCGGAGCCGCACTGGCGGTCGACGGTGACGCCGGGTACGTGCTCGGGGAGCCCGGCGGCCAGCCAGCTGGTGCGGGCGATGTCACCGGCCTGGGGCCCGACGGTGTCGAGGCAGCCGAGGACCACGTCGTCCACGGCGGCCGGGTCGACGCCCGTGCGCTCCATCAGCGCGGCGATGACGTGCGCGCCGAGGTCGGCGGGGTGGACGGCGGCGAGTGCGCCGCCGCGCCGGCCGACGGGGGTGCGTACCGCTTCGACGATGTAGGCCTCGGCCATGGCTGCTCCCGCGGTTCGTCAGTCCCGTACGGCGATGCCGTCCAGGACCATGGACAGATACTGACGGGCGATCTCCTCCGGGCTGTGGGCCCCGTGCGGCCGGTACCAGGAGGCCGCCACCCACACCGTGTCGCGCAGGAAGCGGTAGGTGAGCCGGACGTCGAGGTCGGCGCGGAAGGCGCGCTCGGCCGTGCCGCGCTCGAGGGTGCCCAGCCACAGCCGCTCGAACTTCTCCTGGGATTCGGCGAGGTAGGCGAAGCGCGGGTGGTCGACGAGGTGCCGGGACTCCTTCTGGTAGACGGCGACGGCGGCGCGGTGCCGGTCGATCTCCCGGAAGGACTCGGTGACCAGGGCCTCGATGGTCGCGCGGGGTCCGAGGCGGGCGGCGACGACGGCGTCGTAGCCCTCCCACAGCTCGTCCAGGAAGGTGGAGAGGATCTCGTCCAGCATCGACTCCTTGGAGTCGAAGTGGTAGTAGAGGCTGCCGGCGAGCATGCCCGCCTCGTCGGCGATCCGGCGGACGGTGGTGGCGCTGTAGCCCTGCTCGGCGAACACTTCGGCCGCCGTGGCGAGCAGTTCGCCGCGCCGCGCGGGCGCCGGCCTGTCGGTGGTGGTCTTCTTGCTGATCGGCACGGCTTCATTCTCGGTCACGCGCGCCGCCCCTCACGCGCGCTGGCTGCTGACGGCGACGGTCTCGCCGGTCATGTACGAGGAGTAGCCGCTGGCGAGGAAGACGATGACATTGGCGACCTCCCAGGGCTCGGCGGCCCGTCCGAACGCCTCGCGCCCGGCCAGCTCGGCGAGCAGCTCGGGCGTGGTGACCGTGGCCAGGTGCGGGTGGGCGGCGAGGCTGGGCGAGACGGCGTTGACCCGCACGCCGTAGGCCGCGGCCTCGAGCGCCGCGCAGCGGGTGAGGGCCATGACGCCGGCCTTGGCCGCGGCGTAGTGGGCCTGGCCGCGCTGGGCGCGCCAGCCGAGGACGGAGGCGTTGTTGACGACGACTCCGCCGGTGCCGCTCGCCCGCATGCGGCGCAGGGCGGCGCGGGTGCAGCGGAAGGTGCCGTTCAGTGTGGTGTCGACGACCTTGTGCCACTGGTCGTCGCTCATGTCGGCGAGTTCGGCGGTGCCGCCGAGGCCGGCGTTGTTGACGAGGATGTCGAGGGTGCCGTGGCGGGCTTCGGCGAGGTCGAGCAGAGCGGCGATCTGGGTGTCGTCGGTGACGTCGCACGGCACTCCGGCCACCCGCCGCTCGCCGAACTCGCGGGCGAGGGCGGCGACGTTGTGCTCGAGGCGTCGCGCGTGGGCATCGCCGAGGACGACGCTCGCGCCTTCTTCGAGGAAGCGGCGGGCCGTGGCGCCGCCGATGCCGGTTCCCGCGGCGGCGGTGATGACGGCGCCGCGGCCGGACAGCAGGTCGTGAGCGGGGACGTAGGGCGGGGGGCCGGAACCCTCGACGCTGCTCATGACCCCACGCTAACCTACCAAACACTTGTTAGGGAAGGATGTCCGATGACCCCTGACGCAACGGTCCTCTACGAGCGGCGCGCCCCCCTCGCGTGGATCACCATGAACCGGCCGGATTACCGCAACGCCCAGAATTCGGCGATGACTTACGCCCTGGACCGGGCCTTCTACCGGGCGGCCGACGACGACGAGGTCAAGGTGATCGTGCTCGCCGGGGCGGGCGAGCACTTCTCCGCCGGCCACGACATCGGCACCCCGCGCCGCGACGCCCACCTGCCGTTCGAGCGCCGCGCGGGCCTGTGGTGGGACCACTCGGACAAGGAGGGCGCGGAGCAGCGGTTCGCCCGCGAGTCCGAGGTCTACCTCGGCATGTGCCGGCGCTGGCGCGAGCTGCCCAAGCCGGTGCTGGCGAGCGTTCAAGGGGCCTGTGTGGCGGGCGGGTTGATGCTGGCCTGGGTGTGCGATCTGATCGTGGCGAGCGAGGACGCCTTCTTCGCCGACCCGGTCGTCCGCATGGGCATACCCGGCGTCGAGTACTTCGCCCATCCGTGGGTGATGCCGCCGCGCGTGGCGAAGGAGTTCCTCTACACCGGCGACCGGATGAGCGCACGGCGCGCCCACGAGGTGGGCATGGTCAACCGCCTCGTGCCGCGCGAGGAACTCACCCTTGCGACCGAGGACTTGGCGCGGCGGGTGGCGCGCATGCCCCGCATGGGCCTCGCGCTCGCCAAGCGGGCCGTCAACCAGGCCGAGGACCTGCAGGGCCTGCACGCCGGCCTGGACTCCGTCTTCGGGCTGCACCACCTGGCGCACGCGCACAACGCGGAGACGTCCGCGGACCCGCTGGGCGGGATGGACGTGCGCGCCATGAAGGACGCCTGATGGACCTCGACTTCGGCCCGGAGGAGAGGGCGCTTCGCGCGGAGGCCCGCGCTTGGCTGGCGGACCACGTGCCCCGCACCCCGCTCGCCTCGCTCGAGACCCGGCAGGGCTTCGCCGAGCACCGGGCGTGGGAGCGGATGCTCGACGAGGGCCGCTGGTCGGTGGTCTCCTGGCCGTACCGCTTCGGGGGACGGGACGCCTCGCTGCTGCAGTGGCTGGTCTTCGAGGAGGAGTACTACGCGGCCGGCGCCCCGGCCCGCGTCTCCCAGAACGGCATCCACCTGCTGGCCCCCACGCTCTTCGCGCACGGCACGGACGAGCAGCGCGCCCGTCTCCTGCCCTCCATGGCGAGCGGGGAGACCGTCTGGGCGCAGGCGTGGTCGGAGCCGGAGGCGGGCTCCGACCTGGCCTCCCTGCGGTCCACCGCCGTACGCACCGAGGGCGGCTGGCTGCTCGCCGGACAGAAGACCTGGTCCTCGCGGGCCGCCTTCGCGGACCGCGCCTTCGGGCTGTTCCGCAGCCACCCGGGCGCGGACCGGCCGCACCAGGGGCTGACCTACGCGATGTTCCCGCTCGACGCGGACGGGGTGAGCGTCCGGCCCGTCGGCCGTCTCGACGGGCGGCCGGCGTTCGCGGAGATCTTCCTCGACGACGTCTTCGTGCCCGACGCGGACGTCGTCGGCGAGCCCGGCCACGGCTGGCGCGTCGCGATGAGCACGGCCGGAGAGGAGCGCGGGCTGACCCTGCGCAGCCCCGGCCGCTTCACGGCCGCGGCCCGGCGGCTCGCCGCGCTGTGGCGCTCGGCCGCCGACCCCGGTGACACCGCGCTGCGCGACCGGGTCGCGGACGCCGTGATCCGCGCCCGGGCCTACCAGTTGTACGGCTACACGCAGGCCGCGCGCGGCGCGGCCGGGGGTTCGGGCGGCGCCCGGTCCAGCCTCACCAAGGTCTTCTGGTCCGAGCTCGACCTCGCCCTGCACGAGACGGCGCTGGACCTGCTGGGGCCGGACGGCGAACTCGCGGACGACACGGGCGGCACGGGCGACATGGGCGACTCGGGCGACATGGGCGACTCGGGCGGCGCGGGTGATGCGGCCGGCGCGGACCGTGGCTGGGCGGACGGATGGACGTTCGCCCTCGCCGGGCCGATCTACGCGGGCACCAACGAGATCCAGCGCGACGTCATCGCGGAGCGACTGCTCGATCTCCCGAAGGGGCGGCGGGGATGAGGTTCGTGCCGGATGCCGAGCAGGTGGCCTTCGGGCGGGTGCTGCGGCGGATGTTCGCCGCCTCCGACACCCCCTCGGTGGCGCGGGCCTGGGCGCGCGGCGAGCACGGCCTCGGGCTGGCGCTGTGGCAGCGCGCGGCGGAGGCGGGCGTCTTCGCGACGGCGGCGCCGGAGGCCCTCGGCGGGGTGGGCGCGTTGCCGGTGGAACTGGCCGTCGCCTGCGTCGAGTGGGGCCGCCACTGCGTTCCCGGCCCCCTGGTGGAGACGGTGGCGGTCACGGTCCTGCTGGCGTGCCTCGCCGAGTCGGGCGAGGCGGCGCCCGCGCGAGCGTGGGTGCCGCGCATGTGCGAGGGGCGGGCGCTGGTGACGCTGGCGGCGCCGGCCGCGGGCCCGTACGCGCTGGACGCGGACGCCGCGGACGCCCTCTTCGTGGTGGGCGCCGATGACGAGCTGCGCCTGGCCTCCGGCCACGGCCCGGTGCGGCGTTCGCTCGACCCCGCGCGACGCCTCGCCCCGCCCCGCCCGGGCGGAGAGCCGCTGGCCGCCGGGCCCGCGGTGCGGGAAGCAGCCGCGCGGGCCGCCGACTGGGCGGCGCTCGCGACCGCCGCGCAGGCGCTCGGCGTGGGTCTCGCCCTGCTCGACCGGACCGTCGCCCATGCCCGCCGGCGCGTCCAGTTCGGCCGGCCCATCGGCTCGTTCCAGGCGGTCAAGCACCGCCTCGCGGACGCGCTCGTCGACCTGGAGTTCGCCCGGCCCCTGCTGGACGCCGCCGGCGTGGCGCTGGCCACGGGCGCGCCGGGGGCCGCGGCGGAGGTGGCGGCGGCGAAGGCGGCCGCCTGCGAGGCCGCGTACGCGACGGCCCGTACCGCGCTGCAGGTCCACGGGGCGATCGGCTACACGTCCGAGTACGACCTGTCGCTGTGGATCGGCAAGGCCCGGGCGCTGCGCTCGGCCTGGGGAAGCCCGGCCGACTGCCGGGCGAAGGTCCTCCAGGGGGATATCCTTCACCAGTAAAACACCTGTTAATCTCACTGCATGGCGAAGCCCTCCTCTCCCCGGCCCCGGCCTCTGCCCTTGCCGCTGCGCGGCCTGCTGCGCCTGAGGCCGGCGGCGCCCGGCTGGCCGTGGCCGGCGTTCAGCGCGGCGGCCGCGATGGCGACGGCCGATGTCACGCTGCTCGCCCTCGACCGCCTGGACCTGGCCCTCTACACCGCCGCCGGGGCGCTCTGCGCGCTGTACGGCCACAGCCGGCCGTACGCCGTGCGCGCCCGAACCCTCGCCCTGGTCGTGCTGGGCGCGGTCGCCGGCGTGGGGGTGGCGCTGGGCTGCGCCGCCCTCGTCGCGTCCGCCCCGCTGCTGGTCCTGCTCGCCTCGCTGGTGGCGGCGGTCCAGAAGGTGGCGTGCGACGCGAGCAGGATCGGGCCGCCCGGCAGCATCGTGCTGACGTTCGTCACGTCGACGGCGTTCTTCGTGCCGCAGCGGCCCGGCGAGGTTCCCGGCCACCTCGGCCTCGTCCTGGGCTCCGGTGCGCTGGCCTGGCTGATCTGCATGACTCCCGCGCTCGTCCGCCGGCGCCCGCCCGCCGCCGGCCCCCGCCCGGCCCCCGGCGCCCTGGCACAGCTGCGCCCCGGCTCCCCGCTGCTGCCCGTGGGGGTCCGCGTCGCGGTCGGGGGCACCCTCGCGGGCTGGGTCTCGCTGGCGCTCGGCAGCGCCCACCCGTACTGGGCGGTCGTCACGGCCGCCGCCGTCTTCCAGGCCAACACCACGCTCTCCTGGCAGCGGGCAGTGCAGCGCGTCCTGGGCAACCTCCTGGGCCTGCTGCTCTTCACCGCGCTGCTGCCCCTCGCCCGGACGGGCGGGCTCGCTCTGGTGGTCCTCGCCCTCGCCCTGCAGATAGGCGCCGAGGCGTTCATGGCGCGGAACTACTGGCTGGGCAGCCTGTGCGTGACGCCGATGGCCCTGCTGCTGGGCGAGTTCGCCGGGGCGCACCCCGCTGGCGGGCTCGTCGCCGACCGCTGGACCGACACCCTCGTCGGCGCCGCCACGGGCCTGCTGGTCTGCGCCCTGGTCACCAACCGGCGCGCGGCCGACCGGGTCGACGCCGCCCTCGCGCACGCCGAGGCCGCGCGCGGCGCGGTCGCGGCCGCCCCGCCCGGGCAGGCGCCCGACGAGGAGGTGGCCCGCGCCCGGGACCGGCTCGCGGCGGCCCTGCTGGAACTGCGCGAAGCCGCGGACGTCGCGGCCGGCGAATGGTGGCAGCGCACCCTCCCCGGGGACCGCGTGGCCCGGGAAGAACACGAGGGCCGGCGGATCCTGTCCGCGCCGGCGGGACGGGAGGCGGCTTCCGCGACCGCCGCCTGAACGCGGGGCGCACTCCAGTGGGTCCCCCCGGAACCGGTCACGGCAGAATCTACGGAGAACACCCACCGGAGAGGACCGACACTGTGGCCGAGGACATCGTCGCGCGCGTGCTGCGCCAGTGGCAGCAGGTCCACCCCGGACTCGACACCGCGCCGATGGCCGTCATCGGCCGGCTCAACCGCTGCGCCGCCCTGCTGCAGCAGGCGACGGACGCCCCGCTGGTACGGGAGGGGCTGACCCGGGCGGAGTTCGACATCCTGGGCACCCTGCGGCGTACGGGCCGGGAGCTGACCCCGGGGCAGATCGCGCGGGAGACCTTCGCTTCCGGTGCGGCCGTCACCAAACGGCTACGGGTCCTGGAGGGCCGGGAGCTGGTCGCCCGGCGCCCCGACGACCGTGACCGGCGGGTGGCGCACCTCTCCCTGACCCGCGCCGGCGAGGAGCTCATCGACCGGCTCATCCCCCTCCAGCTCGGCTACGAGCAGGCCCTGCTGGGCGGGCTGGGCGACGACCGCCAGGCCGAGCTCGCGGACACCCTCGCCGAACTGCTCGTCCTCCTCGAGGGCAGGCTCGGCGGCCTCCAGCCCTGACGCCCCTCCGGGACCCCCTGCCGGAAGGCGGCCGCGCACGGCGCGGCCACCTTCCGGCGTCTCCAGGGGTGCCTTGCCACGGATACACCCCGGGGGTATAAATGAGATTGTGATACCCCCTAGGGGTATGAGGCGGGGGTGCGGCCCCCGGCCCCGTCGCCCGGCGAGGAGCAGCGAACACCATGGCCCTTACGACCACCGGCACCACGACCGGCACCGCCCGGGTCGAGCTCGTCATCGGCGGCATGACCTGCGCCTCGTGCGCCGCCCGCGTGGAGAAGAAGCTCAACCGCATGGACGGCGTCGAGGCCACGGTCAACTACGCCACCGAGAAGGCCGAGGTCACCTATCGCGAGGACCTGGCGGTGGCCGAGCTCATAGCCACGGTCGAGGCCACCGGCTACACCGCCGCGCCCCCCGCGCCCGTACGCACCGAAGGGGAGCCCGGAGCCACCGCCGAGGAGGACGGGGAGCTGCGCACGCTGCGGGAGCAGCTGATCACCGCGACGGTGCTCGCCGTCCCGGTGGTCGTGCTGGCGATGGTCCCCGCCTGGCAGTTCGACTACTGGCAGTGGCTGTCCCTGACGCTGACCGCGCCCGCCGTCACGTACGCGGCGTGGCCGTTCCACCGGGCGGCGTTCACCAACGCCCGGCACGGTGCGGCCACGATGGACACCCTGGTCTCGGTGGGCACGTCGGCGGCGTTCCTGTGGTCGCTGTGGGCGCTGTTCCTCGGCGACGCGGGCATGCCGGGCATGACCCACGCCTTCGAGCCGACCGTCGCCCGCGGCGACGGCGCGGGGAACATCTACCTCGAGGCGGCGGCCGGAGTGACGGCCTTCGTCCTGGCCGGGCGCTATGTCGAGGCCCGCTCCAAACGCCGGGCCGGGGCCGCGCTCAAGGCGCTGCTGGAGCTGGGCGCCAAGGAGGTGACCGTCCTGCGCGACGGCCGCGAGGTGCTGATCCGCACCGAGGAGCTGGCCGTCGGCGACCGCTTCGCCGTCCGGCCCGGAGAGAAGATCGCCACCGACGGCACGGTCGTCGAGGGCAGCTCGGCCGTGGACGCGTCCATGCTCACCGGCGAGTCCGTGCCGGTCGAGGTGGGCGTGGGTGACACCGTCACCGGCGCCACCCTCAACGCCGGCGGCCGGCTCGTCGTCGAGGCCTCCCGGGTGGGCGCGGACACCCAGCTGGCGCGCATGGCCCGTCTGGTGGAGGACGCCCAGAACGGCAAGGCCGCCGCCCAGCGGCTCGCCGACCGGATCTCGGCGGTCTTCGTGCCCGTCGTCATCGTCCTGGCACTCGCCACGCTCGGTGTCTGGCTGGCCATCGGGGCGGGCCTGACCGCCGCGTTCACGGCCGCCGTCGCCGTACTGATCATCGCCTGCCCCTGCGCGCTGGGCCTGGCCACGCCGACCGCCCTCATGGTCGGTACGGGCCGGGGAGCGCAGCTCGGCATCCTCATCAAGGGCCCCGAGGTGCTGGAGACGACCCGCAAGGTCGACACGGTCGTCCTGGACAAGACCGGCACCGTCACCACCGGCCGGATGGCGCTGCTGCGCACGCACACGGCCGACGGCACGGGCGAGGCGGAGGCGCTGCGCCTGGCGGGGGCCCTGGAGAGCGCCTCCGAGCACCCGATCGCGCGGGCGGTGGCGGCCGGAGCCGTCGAGCGGACCGGTGGGCTGCCCGCGGTGGAGGACTTCGTCAACGTGCCCGGCCTGGGCGTGCGGGGTGTCGTCGAGGGCCACGCGGTGCTGGTGGGCCGGGCACGGCTGCTCGCCGGGGAGGCCGTGCCGCTGCCGGCGGAGCTGGAGCGGGCCCGGGCGGCCGCCGAGGCGGCGGGCCGCACGGCCGTCGTCGTGGCCTGGGACGGCGAGGCGCGGGCCGTCCTCGAGGTCGCGGACGCGGTCAAGGAGACCAGCCGCGAGGCGGTCGTCCGGCTGCGGGCGCTTGGCCTGACGCCGATCCTGCTCACCGGCGACAACACGGCCGTGGCCGGGGCGGTGGCCGCCGAGGTCGGCATCGACGAGGTGATCGCCGAGGTCATGCCGCAGGAGAAGGTGGACGTCGTCAAGCGGCTGCAGGCCGAGGGCCGTTCGGTGGCGATGGTCGGCGACGGCGTCAACGACGCGGCCGCCCTGGCCCAGGCCGACCTGGGCCTGGCGATGGGCACGGGCACCGACGCGGCCATCGAGGCGGGCGACCTGACGCTCGTGCGGGGCGACCTGCGGGTGGCGGCGGACGCGATCCGGCTCTCGCGCCGGACCCTCGGCACCATCAGGTCCAACCTGTTCTGGGCCTTCGCCTACAACGTGGCCGCGCTGCCGCTCGCCGCCGCCGGCCTGCTCAACCCGATGATCGCCGGTGCGGCGATGGCCTTCTCCTCGGTCTTCGTCGTCGGCAACAGCCTGCGGCTGCGCACCTTCCGCGCCGCGGACTGAACGCCCGGCCGCCGGCCGCCGGACCCGTCAGGGCATGGGGGCCGGCGACATGCTCGGGGCCACCAAAGGGGCGATGTACTTGTTGTCGCAGACCTGGTCGGCCAGCTTCTTGCCACCGCCGGTGAGGACCACCTTGACCTCCTCGGCCGGCAGGTCGCCGGGCACCGCGCTGTGGGCGGCGGTGCACACCAGCTGGCTGCGGGCGATCGCCGAGAGGCGGGTGACGTCCAGCGGCAGCTGGATGGTCACCGAGCCCTGGCCGGTGAAGACCTCTACCCGTCCGGCCGGCCTGGGCAGCTCGGAGTAGAGCCCGCGGATCTTCTCGGCCTCGTTGGGCCCGGCCAGCAGCAGCGGCACCGCCTCCTCCGCGCTCACCTCCTGCTCGGCGGGGCGGGACACCGGCTGGAGCCCTCCGGGGTAGCCGAAGTAGAGCCGGGCCTCCTTCACCGGGGCGCCCGGGCGCTTGGCGCCCTGGGCGGGCAGGCCCACCTCGATGACCCCGCTCGGCTCGATGCCGCAGCCGGCCAGGACACCGGCGAGCGCACCGGCCAGGGTCACGGCGGCGACCACACGTCGTGCTCTCACGCCTCCTCGCCTCCCCGGCGCAGCGGGAGGTCGACGGTGAACACCGCTCCCCCCTCGGGCCCGTTCGCGGCCCGGACGGTGCCGTCGTGCAGGCGTACGTTCTCCGCGGTGATGGCGAGGCCGAGGCCGCTGCCCTCGGAGCGGACCCGGGCGGCGTCGGCCTTGAAGAACCGTTCGAAGACGTGCGGCAGCACCTCGGGGTCGATGCCCTCGCCCCGGTCGGCGATCTCGATCAGCAGCCGCTCCTCGGCCTCCGGGTCGCCGGGGCGCTCCACCCGCACGGCGACGCTCACCGGCTCCCCGCCGTGGCGCAGCGCGTTGCCGACGAGGTTGGCGACGACGACGTCGATGCGGCGCGGGTCCAGCCGGGCCCGTACGTCCTCGGGCAGGTCGGCCGTCACCTTCTCCTGCCAGCCGCGGGCCTGGAGGGTCTTGCGGACGGTCTCGGCGACGTCGACCTCGTCCAGGTGCAGGGCGGCGGCGCCGGCGTCGAAGCGGGAGATCTCCATCAGGTCCTCGACCATGCGGGCGAGCTTGCCGGTCTCCTCGCTGATCAGCCGGACCGCGTAGGCGGTGTCGGGGTCGAGGGTGGCGGCGTCCTCGTCGAGGACGTCGACGACGGCGGTCATCGCGGCCAGCGGGGTCCGCAGCTCGTGGGAGACGTCGGCGGCGAAGCGCCGGGAGTTGGCCTCCATGCGGCGCAGCTCGGCGACGTTCTTCTCCAGGGCCGCGGCCATGTCGTTGAAGGTGCGCGAGAGGTCGGCCAGCTCGTCGCGGCCGGTGACCTTCAGGCGGGTGTCCAGCTCGCCCTCGGTGATCTGCTGGGTGGCGCGGCGCAGCTCCCGTACGGGCCGCAGCACTCCGCGCGCGGCGATCAGGGCGGGCACGACGGCCAGGGCGATGGCCGGCAGGGCGCCTCTCTGCGCCGCCTCGACCAGCGCCCGGACGTTGGCCTCGTCCTGGCGCAGCGGCACCTGGGCGTAGACCTCCAGGCCGGACATCTGGCCGCCGCCGTCGCGGTAGGCGACGGGCAGGCCGATCACGAGCCAGGGCGATCCGTCGATGTCGACGCGCTGGAATGCGGCGATGCCGCTGCGGACCTTCTCCCGCACCCCGGACGGCAGATGGGTGTCCAGGGTGCCCTTGAGGTTGTTCGGCACCATGGGCCCGTTCTGGTAGCGGGCGTGCACGATCCAGCGCTGGGCCTGGCCGGCCCGGCCGAGGTCCTGGGTGAACTTCATCAGGTCGCTGTTGCGCGGCGGGAAGCGGAGGTCGGGCACCTGCGAGTCGACCTGGGAGCGCAGGGCGTTGACGGCCGTGTCCTGGGTGCGCTTGAGGATCGCGGTGCGCGCCTCGCGGAAGGTGAGGGCGGCCGTGGTGAGCGCGCTCAGCGCGGAGACCAGGAGGAACGCCACGACGAGCCGGGCGCGCAGCCCGCGGGCGAGGGTCCGCAGGGCGGGGCGCCGCACGGTGGGGCGACGCAGCGCCGGTCGTTTCACAGCGGTACCGCTCGTTCGCTCGTTCACAGGGGGCCGAAGCGGTAGCCGAAGCCGCGCACGGTCTGGATGTACTTCGGGGAGCGGGTGGACTCCTCGACCTTGGTGCGCAGCCGCATGACGCACGCGTCGACGAGGCGGGCGTCGCCGTGGTAGCTGTGCTCCCAGACGTGTTCCAGGAGCTGCTGGCGGCTGAAGACCCGGCCCGGGGTGGCGGACAGGTACAGCAGCAGCTTCATCTCGGAGGGGGCGAGCGCCAGGTCCTGGCCGTTCTTGGAGACGAGCAGGCCGGCGCGGTCGATGGCCAGGTCGCCGTGGACCTCGGCGGCGGCCTGGGGCACGACGGGGTCCGCCCCGCCGTCGACGGGTGCGGCGCGGCGCAGGACGGCGCGGATGCGGGCTTCGAGGACCTCGCCGCGGGCGGGCTTGACGATGTAGTCGTCGGCGCCGGCCTCCAGGCCGAGGACGACGTCGATGTCGTCGCCGCGCGCGGTGAGCATGATGATCGGGATCTGCTGGGTGGCGCGGATGCGGCGGCAGACCTCGAAGCCGCTCATGTCGGGCAGCATCAGGTCGAGCAGCACCAGGTCGGGGCGGAAGCTCTCCAGGGCCGCCAGCCCGGCCCCGCCGTTGGGCGCGGCCTCCACCTCGTGGCCGCGACGGCGCAGGGTGAGGGTGACACCTTCCCGTACGGCCCGGTCGTCCTCGATCAGAAGCACGCGTGACATGGGGACCAGTATCGGTCGTGCGTATGAGCGAATGCGCATCGGGGCGGTGCCGCCGGTGGAACTGTCACCGAGTGCTCATATTCAGGACGGGCCGGGCGGCGCCCCGATGTGCCGCAGCAGCAGTGCGCGGAAGTCGCGGTCGAACGCCTCGTACCGGGCGCGCAGGCGTTCGCCCGGCCAGTCGTCCGGCAGCAGGGGCGGCGGCAGGACCGGGTCCGCCAGCAGGTGCCGCAGCACCGCCGCCGACACCGTGAAGCGCTCGGCGAGCGGCCCGGGGCTATCGGCGAGGGCCGCCTCCAGGGCCCGGGCCCGCCGGGCCCAGCCGGCCAGGTCCCACAGGGCGGCCGCCAGCGCCGGCGGGTCGCTCTCCGGGGCGCCGGTGAGCAGCGTGCACTGCTCGGCCACCACCGCCGGCTGGCCGGTGCGGACGAGGTTGGCCGGGCGCAGCCAGCAGCCCTCGCGCAGTTCCGCCAGGCGCAGGGCGGCCATGGCCTGGCGCAGGGCGGCCCGGTCGGGGGCGGTGCGGCGCTCGGTGGAGACCACGGCGATCTCCCAGGTGCCGTCCCAGGGGCGGGTGCGCGGGGCGCGGCTGTCGTCCTGCCGGGCCTGGCGGGCCAGGAGCCGGTCGGTGAGGCGGTACGCACCGTCGCGCTGTTCGAGGTCGCCGGCGGCCACCATGCGGGTGAGGGCGGTGCGCACGGTCCCCTCGGCGGTGCCGAAGAGCTCGCCCACCCGGACCAGGGCGCGGGCGGGGAGCGCGGGCGGGTGGTGGCCGAGGAGGGTGGACAGCACGACGGAGCGTGCGGTCAGCGGCCGCAGGGAAAGCGTTTCGTCCATGACCGGCCACACCCTATCCATTACAGCCTCGCATCACGCATCATGAAAGTGTAATGCCGCCGAGTCCCCGCACGCCGGAGGTCGCCGTGAGCGCCACGCACGAAGTGTTCAACCAGGCCCCGCCCCTGACCGGCTTCTCCACCGCCGACGACCCCGCCCTGCTGGAGGCCCTGCGGCGCGACGGCGCCAGCTGGGGCGAGGAGGAGGTCCGCGCCCTGGGCGCCCGGGCCGGGTCGGAGGAGGTGCAGGAGTGGGCGCGGCTGGCCGAGGCGTACCCGCCGGTACTGCGCACCCACGACCGCTACGGCCACCGGGTGGACGAGGTCGACTTCCACTCCGCCTGGCACCACCTGATGGCCGAGGCCGTCGGCAGCGGCCAGCACGCCGCCCCGTGGGCCGAGGCCCGCCCCGGCGGCCATCTGGTGCGTGCGGCGAAGTTCTACGCCTGGGCGCAGGCCGAGCCCGGCCACGGCTGCCCGGTCTCGATGACCTACGCCGCCGTGCCCGCCCTGCGCGCGCAGCCCGAACTGGCCGCCGCGTACGAGCCGTTGCTCGCGTCCCGGACCTACGACTTCGGGCTGCGCCCGCCGCTCGGCAAGCGGGGCCTGATCGCGGGCATGTCGATGACGGAGAAGCAGGGCGGCTCGGACGTACGGGCCAACACCACCACGGCCGTGCCGGCGGGCGACGGTTCGTACGTGATCACCGGCCACAAGTGGTTCACGTCCGCGCCGATGAGCGACGTCTTCCTGGTGCTGGCGCAGACCGACCGGGGCCTCACGTGCTTCCTGATGCCGCGGGTCCTGCCCGACGGCACCCGCAACGCGATGCGGCTGCAGCGGCTGAAGGACAAGCTCGGCAACCGCTCCAACGCCTCCGCGGAGATCGAGTACGAGCAGGCGGTGGCCTGGCCGGTGGGCGAGCCGGGGCGCGGGGTGCGCACGATCGTCGAGATGGTCAACATGACGCGGCTCGACTGCGTCATCGGCTCCGCGGCCGGCATGCGGGCCGGGCTGCGGCAGGCCCTGCACCACGCGGCCCACCGCCGGGCCTTCGGCGCCGAGCTGATCGACCAGCCGCTCATGCGCAACGTCCTGGCCGACCTCGCCGTCGAGTCCGAGGCGGCCACCGTGCTGGCGATGCGGCTCGCGGCGGCCCTCGACCGCTCCGAGGCCGGCGACGCCCAGGAGTCGGCCCTGCGGCGGCTGGGCCTGGCCGCCGGCAAGTACTGGGTCTGCAAGCGCGGCAGCGCGCACGCCGCCGAGGCCCTCGAGTGCCTGGGCGGCAACGGCTACGTCGAGGAGTCCGGCATGCCCCGGCTCTACCGGGAGGCGCCGCTGCTGTCGATCTGGGAGGGCTCCGGCAATGTCGCGGCGCTGGACGTGCTGCGGGCGCTGCAGAAGGAACCGGCGGCGCTGGAGGCCTACTTCGCGGAGGTCGGCCTGGCCGCCGGGGCCGACCGCCGGCTCGACGCCGCCGCCGCGCGCCTGCGCGACCTGCTCGGCTCGCTCGCCGACCCCCACCGCGCCCAGCAGGGTGCCCGGCGCGTCGCCGAGCAGCTCACGCTCGTCCTCCAGGGCAGCCTGCTGGTGCGCCACAGCACCCCCGCCGTCGCGGACGCCTTCTGCGCCTCCCGGCTCGGCGGGGACTGGGGGCAGGCGTTCGGCACCCTGCCGCCGGGCACGGACTTCGGGCCGGTCCTGGAGCGCGCGGTGCCGAAGGAGGCCTCATGACCGTCCGTGTCGAGACGTGCGGCCCCGTCACCACCGTCGTCATCGCCCGCCCCGAGGTCCGCAACGCCGTGGACGGGCCCACGGCCACCGCGCTGGCCGACGCCTTCCGTGCGTTCGAGGCGGACGAGAGCGCACGGGTCGCTGTGCTGTGGGGCGAAGGCGGCACGTTCTGCGCCGGATTCGACCTCAAGGCGTTCGGCTCCGTGGACACCAACCGGATCGTCTCCGCAGGCGACGGCCCCATGGGGCCCACCCGGATGCGCCTGTCCAAGCCGGTCGTCGCGGCCGTCAGCGGCTACGCGGTCGCGGGCGGCCTGGAACTGGCCCTCTGGTGCGATCTGCGGGTGGCCGAGGAGGACGCGGTCTTCGGCGTCTTCTGCCGCCGCTGGGGCGTACCGCTGATCGACGGCGGCACGGTCCGCCTGCCCCGGCTGATCGGCACGAGCCGCGCCATGGACATGGTCCTCACCGGCCGCCCGGTGCCGGCGCGGGAGGCGTACGACATCGGGCTCGCCAACCGCCTGGTGCCGCCCGGCGGTTCGCGCGCGGCGGCGGAGGAGCTCGCGGCCCGCATCGCCCGCTTCCCGCAGGAGTGCCTGCGCGGCGACCGCGCCTCGCTGCTGGACCAGGAGGGCCTCACCGAGGAGCGGGCCATGGCGGCCGAACTCGCCCACGGCGCCGCCTCCCTGCCCCGGGCCGGCGAGGGCGCGGCCCGCTTCGTGGCGGGCGCGGGACGGCACGGGGACTTCACCGAACCGTGAGGGACCGATAACCCAACCGTGTCCTGATTTCACCTCTTCGGAGGAATCAGGACGAAGCAGCGCGCGAAGCGGGAGGCGGGCCCCCAAGATCGCCGTCGTGAGTGGATGGCGGCGTGCGGGACGGGCGGGATGCGTGGCCTTCGTGGCCGTACTGGCGACGACGGGCGCCACGGCCGCGGCCGATGACGAGCCGCCCGGGGCCCCGCCGTCCATGACGGCGCGCGCCCACGCCGGCACCGACGACGGTGAACCGGGCCCCGCCACGGTCCTCGTGAGCGCCGGGCCCGGCTGTCTGACGGCCTTCGCGGGGGACGGCGACAGCTTCGCCTCGGCCTCGATGTGCGCGCCGCCCTCCCCCGCTCCCCCGCCGCCGCCCGCCCCCCGGCCCACGCCGCCGCCACCGCCCCCGCCGCGGCGCGAGCCGGCCCCGGAGCCCCCCGCCCCACCGCGGCCCGCGCCGCC
>NZ_JBFADG010000027.1:0-73569 GCF_040641275.1 Streptomyces sp. NPDC021096
CGCAGGACACCGTCGGCGTACGCGACCTCGATCTGCTCCGCCGCCTTCACGTCACGGCTCTTGGAGGCGTCGGCGGGCAGGACCTCGACCGTGGCGTCGGCACGGTCGGCGGCGATGAACCGGATGAGGCCCGCGGGGATGTCGAGGACGGCGGAGATCGGGGCGGTGGTGGCGAACTTCTGCATCGTTCTTTTTCCTCTGCTTCGGCGCGGTGTCGGTGTTTCCGACAGGCGAAAAGCTACGGTGCCTTCACCGGGCCAGCAACACCCTCGTTGCATAGAATCACCATCACTGCAGGTCAGAGCCGTATAATCATTGCAACGATCTTGGCGGGTAATGCAACGACAGCCACCCGCTCGTTGCAATGAAGTGAAGGTGAATGCTATGTCCGGAGGCACGTACGAGTGACATGGCGTTAGCCCGTACGGCAAGCAGGAAAGCCTCTTAGCGGATCGGTCCCCCGCACCTCAGGGCGCCCTGCCCGCGCACGGACAGAAAGGGCCTGCCTTGTCGCACATTCGCCGCACCCTCACCGTCACCGCCCTGCTGACCCTGCTCACCGTCGCCCTCGCGGCCCCCGCCCAAGCCGACCCGGTCGGCGACACGGTGACGGGCGCTGTCGGTGCCGTCACCGGTACCGTCGCCAGCCTGCCCGGCACCGTCACCGGTACCGCCGGCGGCCTTACCGAGCAGCTCAACAACGCCCTCGGCGGCCTCCTCGGCGGAGGCCAGTAGCTCCAGCCCCCACCGGCCGGGCCCCTTCCCGGGCCCGGCCGTGTTCGCTTGGGCCGGGCCCCGGTGTCAGGACGCCACGGACAGCACGATCTTTCCGGTCGTCCGCCCGGCCTCGCCCAGCGCGTGGGCCTTCGCCGCGTCCTCGAGGGCGAACACCGCGTCCACCCGCACCCGCAGGCGTCCGCTCTCCACGAGCGCGGCGATCTCCCGCAGGCCCGTGTGGTCCGGCTCGACGAGTACGAAGACGGCCCGTACGTCCGCCGCGCGGGCCTCATCCACCGGGAAGAACTCCTCCAGCGGCAGGACGGAGACCAGCGTGCCGCCCCTGCGCAGGGTGCGCAGGGAGCGGGGGCCGTAGTCGCCGCCGATGGTGTCGAGGGCGACGTCGACGTTCCGTACGGCCTCGGCGAAGTCGGTCGTCGTGTAGTCGACGACCTCGTCGGCGCCCAGGTCGCGCAGGAAGTCGTGCTTGGCGGCGCTCGCGGTGCCGATGACGTACGCGCCGCGCGCCTTGGCGACCTGGACGGCGAGGTGGCCGACTCCGCCGGCGGCGGCGTGGATCAGTACGCGGTCGCCCGGCCGGACGGCGGCGGTGTCGACGAGGGCCTGCCAGGCGGTGAGGGCGGCCAGCGGGAGTGCGGCGCCGTGGACGTGGTCCAGGCCCGCCGGGAGCGGGGCGAAGTGGCGGGCGGGGGCGGTGACGTACTCGGCGTAGGCGCCGGCCGGGTGGGGGAAGCGCGGCATGCCGAAGACCTCGTCGCCGGGGGCGAAGAGGGTGACGCCGCGGCCGACGGCCTCGACCACGCCGGACACGTCCCAGCCCAGCGTGAACGGCGGCCGCGTGCCGTCGGCGAGGGCGCCGCGCTCCCGGGTCTTCCAGTCGGCGGGGTTGACCCCGGCCGCGTGGACGCGGACGAGGATCTCCGTCGGACCGGGCTCCGGCCGCTCGGTCTCGATGACTTCGAGGACCTCCGGGCCGCCGGGTCGGGCCTGGCTGATGGCGCGCACTGGTGTCTCCTTCATGTGACTTCAGATGACTTCATATGGCTGGAATCAGGTGGTTCGAGACTGCGGGTCCGGCGGAACGCCCAGTAGTGGCCCGATGGCCAAGGTCTGAAAGGATCGGGCCATGCACAGCGTGGGAGTCCTGGCCCTGGACGGCGTCGTCCCCTTCGAACTGGGCATTCCGGGGCGGATCTTCGGCGTCGCCCGCGGCCCGGCCGGCGAACGGCTGTACTCCGTGGCGACGTGCAGCCTGGACGGGCGCCCGGTGCGGGCCGAGGCGGACTACGACCTCGCCGTCCGCCATGACGCGTCCCTGCTGGCCGAGGTCGACACCGTGGTCGTCCCGCCGTCCCACGCCCTGGGGCGGATCCGGGAGGAGGGGCGGCTGCCCGACGCACTGCGGGACGCCCTGGCGGCCGTACGGCCCGGTACGCGCATGGTGGCGATCTGCTCGGGCTCGTACGTCCTGGCCGCGGCCGGCCTGCTCGACCGCCGCCGCGCCACGACGCACTGGCAGGACGCGGAGCGGATGCAGCGGCTGTTCACGTCGGTGCGGATCGACCCGAACGTGCTCTTCGTCGACGACGGCGACGTCCTGACCTCGGCCGGGGTGGCCGCCGGAGTGGACCTGTGCCTGCACATCGTCCGCCGGGACCACGGCAGCGAGGTCGCCAACGACGTCGCCCGCGCCTGCGTCGTACCGCCCTGGCGCGACGGCGGCCAGGCGCAGTACATCCCCCGGCCGGTACCCGCCCCCACCACCCCCGGCGGCGGCACGGCCGCCACCCGGGCCTGGGCCCTGGAACGCCTCGACGAGCCCGTGACCCTGGCCGAGTTGGCCGCGCACGCACAGGTCAGCGTGCGCACGTTCACACGGCGCTTCCGCGAGGAGACCGGCACCAGCCCCGGCCGCTGGCTGCTCCGCCAGCGCGTCGACCGGGCCCGCCAGCTCCTGGAGAGCACCGACTGGCCCGTCGACCTGGTGGCCCACCGCGCGGGCTTCGGCACCGGCACGTCGCTGCGACAGCACCTGCACGCCGCGATCGGCGTCTCCCCGCAGGCGTACCGGCGGACCTTCCGGCCCACGGCGCGGGGCGGCGAGAGGGCCTGAGGCGATCCCGGCATCTCCCTCCGCCCGATGGGAACTTGTGCGAGATGGCCGGGTTTCGTCGTGGCGCCGGGGGCGGATCGCCTTCCGGGGAAGATTGACTGGTTCCATGAACACGACGCAGCCGCCCCACATCGTCTACAAGCCCGTGACCGGCAGGAGCATCGCGGTCGACCTGCGGTCCCTGCGCAAGGTGCACGGGCGGGGCGAGCGCGCGGTCACCGCACTGCACGACATCGACCACGGCTTCGTCAGTGGGACGTTCGCGGCGGTGATGGGCCCCTCCGGCTCCGGAAAGTCCACGCTGCTGCACTGCGCCGCCGGCCTGGAGCGCCCGACCTCGGGGACGGTCTCGCTCGCCGGGCGTGAGCTCGGGGGTTTATCCGAGCGGCAGTTGACGCTGCTGCGGCGGGACCGCATCGGCTTCGTCTTCCAGGACTTCCACCTCGTGCCCGCCCTGAGCGTCGCCGCCAACGTGGCCCTGCCACTGCGGCTGGCGGGGCGCAGGCCGAACGCGGCCCGACTGGACGAACTGCTCGCGACCGTCGGCCTGTTCGACAAGCGCGACCGTCGCCCGGCCGAGCTGTCGGGCGGCCAGCAGCAGCGGGTCGCCGTGGCCCGGGCGCTCGTCACCGACCCCGACGTGGTCTTCGCGGACGAGCCGACCGGAGCGCTGGACCGCGCCTCGGGCCGGGACGTGCTCGCCCTGCTGAGGGGCGCCGTCGACGGCATGGGCACCACCGTCGTCATGGTGACGCACGACCCGCAGGCGGCCGCCTGGGCGGACGAAGTGCTGATCCTGGCCGACGGACGGGTGATCGACCGCCTCACCGGGCACGACGCCGCCGCCGACACGATCGCGGCCCGCATGGCCGCCCTGGGGGTCTGAGGTGTTCTCCCTCGTCCTGGCCTCCGCGCGCACCCGTCTGTGGCAGTACGCCGGAGTGCTCGTCGTGGTCGTCATGAGCTCGGCCCTGGTCACCGTCCTGGCCACCGTGCTGGACCGGGTGCACCGGGCGGACACCGGACAGGCGGCCATGAAGTCGGCCGAATCACTGCTGGGCCTGGTCGGCGGGACCTCGGGGCTCACCGCCTGGCTGCTCGTGGTGAACACCATGTCCCTGGTCGTGCAGCAGCGCCGCCGCGAGATCGGAGCGCTGCGCACCGTCGGCGCGACGGCGCGGCAACTGCGCCTCCAGATCACCGGTGAGGCCCTGGTGATCTCCCTCGTGGGCGCGGCGGCCGGCGCCGGCATCGGGCTGGCCGCGGCGGGACCGGCCCTTCAGTGGCTCGTCCGCAACGACGTCCTGGACGCCGGTCCGACGGCCGGCCTGTCCCTGCCGGGCTTCACTGCGGGCGTGCTGTGCACCACGGCCATCGCCCTGCTCGCCGCCTGGACCGCCGCCAACGGCCCGATGCGCACCTCCCCGATCGCCGCCCTGCGCGAGGCGGAGGCCGAGCGGCGCGCGATGCCGCCCGGGCGGGCCGTCGGCGCGCTCGCCATGCTCGGTCTGACCTGGGCGGCCTGGGACTGGTACGGGCACCGCGACGGCCCGCACGAGGCCGTCAACGGGGCCATGGCGCTGTGCCTGCTGCTGATCCTCTCCGTCTGGCTGCTCATCCCCCTCCTGGTGCGCCCCATCGCCGCGCTGTGCGCCGTACCCGGGCGGCTGCTGTCCCGCTACTCGGGCACGCTCGCGGCGGCCAACAGCACGGCCGCCACGCGGCGCGTGGCGGCCATGGCGGGACCCGTGCTGATCGCGGCGGGCCTCAGCGCGATGCTGCTGTGCGGCAACGCCGTCTCGGGCGAGGTGGAGTCCCGGCCGGTGGCCCGGACGGCGGCGGCGGTGGCGGACCGGGCAGCGGCGGTGGCGGAGCGGGCGGAAGCGCCGGCGGCGTCCGCCCGGGCGGTGCCGGTACGGCCGGCGGAGGCAGGTGCGGCCGACGCCGGGCAGGCCGGGCAGGCCGGGCACGCCGGGCACGAGGAGTCCCGTCCGGCCGCCGCGCCGGAGCGGGGCGACGGGGGCCGCGCCGAGCGGCAGCGGGACCGCAACGCGGTGGGCATGCGCATCCTGATGACCCCCCTCATCACCTTCTCCGCGATCGGCATCCTGAACACGCTGCTGCTGGCCACCCGCCGGCGCCGCCAGGAATTCGCCGTCCTGCGGCTGACCGGGAGCACCCGGGGCCAGATGCTGCGCATGCTCGGCTGGGAGTCCGCCGTGGTCGTGCTGAGCGGCCTGATCGCGGCCGCCGCGGTCGTGGCCGTCTCCCTGGGCGGGCTCTGCGCGCGCGCCGACCTGCCCGCGGCCGACCTGCTGGAGCTCCTGCCCTGGGGAGCGCTCGCCCAGGTCGCCGCCGGCTGCGCCGGGCTGGGGCTGCTGGGCGTCGTCGTCCCCGGCCTGCTCGTCATGCGCGTCCAGCCCTCCCGGACCGCTCGCGACGTCGGCTGAGCACGCGGCCGGGACCGCCGGGCGTGGGGGCTGGGGGCTCCGGAGCCCCCAGCCGAAATCACTGCTGCGGCGCGATCACCACTGCCGTGCCGTACGCGCAGACCTCCGTGCCGACGTCCGCCGCCTCCGTCACATCGAAGCGGAACATGAGCACCGCGTTGGCGCCGCGGGCCTTGGCCTGCTGGACCAGGCGCTCCATGGCCTGGTTGCGGGTCTCCACGAGGGTCTTGGTCAGGCCCTTGAGCTCGCCGCCGACGAGGGACTTCAGACCCGCACCGATCTGGCTGCCGATGTGGCGGGAGCGCACCGTGAGGCCGAAGACCTCGCCGATGACCCGCTCCACCCGGTATCCGGGAACATCGTTGGTCGTGACCACGAGCACATCGGCCTTCTCGTGCTGGCCGCCACCGAACTCCTCGATGCCCATCGCATCCACCTCCGTCTGTGCAGTTTTGCCGGTCGCCGTCGTTGACGCACTCTGGAGGGGTGCGGTTGCTCCGGCCGGGCGTACGGGCCCGGTCCTCTTCTGGAACCGGGAGGGCGACGAACGCGTTGATAGCTTTGGGCCGCACATCGCCTCCCCCGCCTTGTGGCCGGGCCTCGCACGAGCCTGCGCCCTCGACCCAGGAGCCTCACACTCGTGACCCCGACCACCCTCGCGCTCGGCCCCCAGTGGCTGGACTCGGACTATCTGATCACCCAATTCGGGTTGATCGGCGTCCTGGCCATCGTCTTCGCCGAGTCGGGCCTCCTCATCGGCTTCTTCCTGCCGGGTGACTCCCTCCTCTTCACCACCGGCCTCCTGGTCACGACGGGACAGCTGGACTACCCGCTGTGGGCGGTGTGCGGACTCGTCGTGCTCGCGGCGGTCCTCGGTGACCAGGCGGGCTACCTCTTCGGCCGGAAGGTGGGCCCGGCGCTGTTCCGGCGCCCGGACTCGAAGCTCTTCAAGCAGGAGAACGTCGAGAAGGCCCACGAATTCTTCGAGAAGTACGGCCCGAAGTCGCTGGTCCTGGCCCGCTTCGTCCCGGTGATCCGCACGTTCACGCCGATCATCGCCGGCGTGAGCCGGATGAACTACCGCTCCTTCCTCACCTTCAACATCATCGGTGGCGCCCTGTGGGGCGGCGGCGTGACCGCGCTGGGCGCGGCGCTCGGCAAGGTGGAGTTCGTCCACAAGAACATCGAGGCGATGCTGATCGCGATCGTGCTGATCTCGGTTCTGCCGATCGCCTTCGAGTTCCTGCGCGCCCGTTCCAAGGCGAAGAAGGCCGAGGCGGAGGCTCCGGCCGCCGCCCCCGCCCCCGCCCCCTCCCCGGCCACCCCGCCGGCCGCGGCCGGTTTCCCGGAGGAGGACGAGTACGGCTTCCCCCTCGTGACCCCGGGTCAACAGGGTCAGCAGGGCGGTGGCTACGGTGCGCCGCAGCAGGGGTACCAGGCGCCGCAGCAGGGCGGCGGTGCGCAGGGAGGCCAGCGCGCCGATGTGTTCGGGGGGCCGCGAGGCGGCGGTTACGGTGCGCCCCAGCAGGGTGGCAGCGGTGCGCAGGGTCAGCGTGCCGATGTGTTCGGCGCCCCGCAGCAGGGCGGCGGCTACGGTGCGCCTCAGCAGGGCGGCAGCGGTGCGCAGGGTCAGCGTGCCGATGTGTTCGGGGGGCCGCAGCAGGGCGGCGGCTACGGCGCGCCCCAGCAGGGCGGCGGTGGTGCGCAGGGTCAGCGTGCCGATGTGTTCGGGGGGCCGCAGCAGGGCGGCGGCTACGGCGCGCCCCAGCAGGGGTACGCGGCCCCGCAACAGGGTGGCGGCTACGGCGCGCAGCAGCAGCCCGGCCCGTATGGCGCGCCCCAGCAGGGTGCTCCCTACGGCGCCCAGCAGCAGGGCGGCGGTTACGGTGCGCCCCAGCAGGGCGGTGGCTACAGCACCCCCCAGCAGGGGTACTCGGCGCCGCAGCAGGGCGGCGGCTATGGCGCGCCCCAGCAGGGCGGTGCCTACGGCGCCCCCCAGCCCGGCGGCTACGACGCCCACGGCGGCTACGACGCCCACGGCGGCTACGACCCCCACGGCGGCGGCGACCACGACCACGGCCAAGACGAGCACGGCGGCGGCCACGGCGGCGGCCCCCATGACCCGCCCCCGCACCACGGGCGTCACGCCCGTCGCTGACCCGCACTCCGAGGCCACGCGTCCGTTTCCCGGCCCCCCAGTGCGCGCCCGTACGCCCCATCAGGCATGGTGGCCGTAACTGGAGGGCGTAACGAGGAGCACGTGGTGGCTGATCGGCAGCGGGGCGGTCGTGGCGCTCCGGACCCGGAGCCCGGCGAGGATCGCAAGCCGCACTCCGACGAGGCGCACAGTGCCTTCACCCCGCCGCTGGGGGTGCCGCTGCCACCCCCGCCGGAGGATGAGCACCCCACATCGGAGTTCGCGCTTCCGGAAGGGGTCTCGCCCGAGCCGGACACCGGGCCGGAGGGCTCGGCGTTCGCCCTGCCCGAGGGCGCGGCCCCGGCCGGCTTCCACCCGGCCTTCACCCCGCCCTACGGCATCCCCAAGGTCTCCCTCGTCAAGGAGGCCCCCTGGCAGGACCGCATGCGCACCATGCTGCGCATGCCGCTGGGGGAGCGGCCGGTGCCGGACCGCCCGGAGAAGTCCGAGGAGCCCGGCCCGCCCGTACCGCGCGTGCTGGACCTGACGCTGCGCATCGGCGAGCTGCTGCTGGCGGGCGGCGAGGGCGCCGAGGACGTCGAGGCGGCGATGTTCGGCGTCGCGCACGCCTACGGGCTGGCGCGCTGCGAGCCGACCGTCACCTTCACCCTGCTGACCGTCAGCTACCAGCCGTCCCTCGTCGACGACCCGGTCACCGCCAACCGCACCGTGCGGCGGCGCGGCACCGACTACACCCGTCTGAACGCCGTCTACCGGCTGCTGCACGACATCACCTCGCAGGGGCTCACCCTGGAGGAGGCCTACGGCCGGCTGGCCGAGATACGCCGCAACCGCCACCCCTACCCGGGCTGGGAGCTCACCCTCGCCTCGGGGCTGCTCGCCGGCGCGGCGAGCCTGCTCGTGGGCGGCGGCGTCGTGGTGTTCCTCGCGGCGGCGGCCGGGGCGATGCTGGGCGACCGGCTGGCGTGGCTGGCGGCGGGGCGCGGGCTGCCGGAGTTCTACCAGTTCGTGGCGGCCGCGATGCCGCCCGCCGTGATGGGCGTGGCGCTGAGCACCGCCCATGAGTACGTGCACGTACAGGCCTCCGCCGTGATCACCGGCGGGCTGTTCGCGCTGATCCCCGGGCGGGCCCTGGTCGCGGGCGTGCAGGACGGCCTGACGGGCTACTACATCACCGCCGCGGCCCGCCTGCTGGAGGTCGGCTACCTCATCGCGGGCATCGTCTGCGGCGTGCTCGTGGTCCTCTACGGGGGCGTGCACTTCGGCGGCGGGACGCTCAACCCCGAGGCCGCGCTGGAGCGGGTGGAACGGCCCGTCACCCAGACCGTCGCGGCCATGATCCTGGCCTTCGCCTTCGCGGTGCTGCTCCAGCAGGAACGTCACACCGTATGGCTGGCCATGCTCAACGGCGGTGTGGCCTGGGTGGTCTACGGGGCGCTCGCCGACACCATCGGGGTCGACCCGGTGCCCGCCACGGCCGTGGCCGCGGGGCTCGTGGGCCTCTTCGGGCAGCTCTTCGCGCGCTACCGGCACGCCTCCGCGCTGCCGTACGTCACGGCGGCGATCGGGCCGCTGCTGCCCGGTAGCGCGGTGTACTTCGCCCTGCTGAACTTCGCCAAGAACGAGCTCAACACCGGCATCTCCAGCCTCACCAAGGCCGCGGCCCTGGCGCTGGCGATCGCCATCGGGGTGAATCTCGGGTCCGAGATGGCCCGGATGTTCCTGAAGGTGCCCGGCGCCGCGGCGCGCCGGGCGGCAAAGCGGACGCGCGGCTTCTAGTCGTACGAAGCCGCGCGTGCCGGTTGCCTCAGGGTGCTGCTCAGTGGTGCGAGCCGCCCGCGGCCTCGAGGCGCTTGTAGGAGGCCTCGATCTCGGCCTCGGCCTCGGCGCGGCCGACCCAGTCGGCACCCTCGACGGACTTGCCCGGCTCGAGGTCCTTGTAGACCTCGAAGAAGTGCTGGATCTCGAGGCGGTCGAACTCCGACACGTGGTGGATGTCGCGCAGGTGCTCCACGCGCGGGTCGTTCGCCGGGACGCACAGCAGCTTGTCGTCGCCGCCGGCCTCGTCCGTCATGCGGAACATGCCGATGGCGCGGCACTTGATGAGGCAGCCGGGGAACGTCGGCTCGTCGAGAATGACCATCGCGTCCAGCGGGTCGCCGTCCTCGCCGAGGGTGTTCTCGACGAAGCCGTAGTCGGCCGGGTACGAGGTCGAGGTGAAGAGTCGGCGGTCCAGACGGATGCGACCGGTCTCGTGGTCCACCTCGTACTTGTTCCGCGAACCCTTCGGGATCTCGATGGTGACGTCGAACTCCACGGGTGGCTCCTTCATGATCAACACATACGTCTGGTGATTAAGTGTCCCCCACGCAGGTGTGTGGTGGCGAAAGGGGCTGGTCCGTGGTGCCTGAAGCCGGACGCTGGCAGGTCAGGTGGTGGCGGGACGCCCCCGTGGCGCGGCGCCGAACCGTGCAGTTCGCCGCCACGTCCGCCGTGGCCGGTTTCGTGATCGCGACCGGTGCGGTGGCGGCCGCCGGCCCCTGGGACGGAGGTCAGCGTAAGGCCGAACGGGTGCGTGCCGTGACCGCCGGGCGAGTGGGTGGCGAGGGTCACTCCGCCGCCGGTCGGGTTCCGGCCGCCGCGCCGCCGGTGCTGGGCGCGCTGCGCGCCGGGCGGCCGTCCGCGCGCGAGGGCCTCGCGGCCGCCCTGGAGCCGCTCCTGCAGGACCCCGCGCTCGGCCCGGACCGCGCGGCGTCCGTCGTCGACGTGGCGAGCGGGGAGCCGCTCTTCGGCGCCGGGCAGGACGTCGCCTACACGCCCGCCTCCACCATCAAGCTGGCCACGTCGGCCGCGGCGCTCGCCGCGCTGGGGCCCGAGCACCGCATCGAGACGACCGTCGTCGACGGGGGCGCCGGCCGCATCGTGCTGGTCGGCGGGGGAGACCCCACGCTCACGGCCCGCCCCGCGCAGGGCCCCGGCCCGCGCTTCGCGAGCCTGACCGAGCTGGCCGACGCCACGGCGCGCGCGCTCAAGGCGCGCGGAACGACCCGTACCGCCCTCGCCTACGACGCCTCGCGCTACACCGGGCCCGTGCAGCACGTGATCGGGACCAACGAGAACCTCGCGCCCGTCAGCGCCCTCATGGTCGACGAGGGCCGGCTGGACGACTCCTCCCGCGGGCCCGCCGACCGTACGGCCGAGCCGGCGGCGGGCGCGGCCCGCAAGTTCGCCGCGATGCTGCGGGAGCGGGGCGTGGAGGTCGAGGGCGAGCCCACCGAGGGCGGGGCGGCACCGGACGCGGCCCGCCTCGCCGCGGTCGCCTCCGCGCCGCTGGCCGATCTGGTCGAGCGGGCGCTGACCAACAGCGACAACGACATCGCCGAGGCGCTGGCGCGGCAGACGGCGCTGGCGTCCGGGCAGCCGGCGAGCTTCGAGGGCGCGGCGAAGGCCGTCACCGACCGGCTGTCGGCCATGGGCCTGCCGATGGGGGCCGTCCGCATCGCCGACGGCAGCGGCCTGGACCGTGCCGACCAGGCCTCCGCGGAGTTCCTGGCCCGGCTGCTGGCCCGGGCCGCCGACCCGGCGGCGCCCCGGCTCCGCCCGGTCCTGACCGGACTGCCGGTGGCCGGCTTCACCGGCACCCTGCGCGAGCGCTACGGCCGCGACACGGCGGGCCGCGCCACCGTCCGGGCCAAGACCGGCACCCTCACCGGGGTCAACACCCTCGCCGGCACCGCGCTCACGCCCAGCGGCCGGCTGCTGTCCTTCGCCTTCCTGGCCTCCAACACGCCCTCGGCCGACGGCGCCCAGCAGGCGCTGGACCGCCTCGCCTCGGCGGTGGCCTCGACGCTCGACTGAACCGGCCCCCGGCGGGCCCGTGCCGGGACCGGGCAAGGCCTCTCCCCGAGCCCGGCGCAGCACGTACGGTGAAGCCATGACGAGCGTCGGTGGTACGGAGATGGTCGACTGGAAGCTCGCGGTGGCGACGGCGACTCGGCTCGTACGGCCGGGGCCGGAGGTCAGCCGGGAAGAGGCGCGTGCGGTGGTCGCCGAGCTGCGGCGGCACGCACGCTCCTCCGAGGAGCACGTACGGGCGTTCACACGGATGGCGCCCCCGGCGGGCGGGGGCGCGGACACTCCCGTCCTCGTCGTGGACCGGGCCGGGTGGATCAAGGCGAACGTCGCCGGTTTCCGGGCGCTGCTGGGGCCGCTGCTGGAGAAGATGCAGGACAGGCGCGGCAATCCCCCCGGAGGCGCGGTCCTGGGGGCCGTCGGCGGCAAGGTGACCGGCGTCGAGCTGGGGATGCTGCTGTCGTTCCTGGCGTCCCGGGTGCTGGGGCAGTACGAGACGTTCGCGCCGGCGAGCCGTGACCTGCCGGGCTCGCCCGACGGCGGCGGCCGGCTGCTGCTGGTGGCGCCCAACATCGTCCAGGTCGAGCGCGAGCTCGAGGTCGACCCGCACGACTTCCGCCTGTGGGTGTGCCTCCACGAGGAGACGCACCGCACGCAGTTCACGGCGGTGCCCTGGCTCCGCGACCACATCGAGGGCGAGATCCAGACGTTCCTCGGCGAGACGGAGGTCGACCCCGCCACCCTGCTGGAACGCGTGCGGGAGGCAGCCCAGTCGCTGGCGGGCGGCCGGCCCCCGGAGGGCCGCAGCATCGTGGAGCTGGTGCAGACCCCCGCCCAGCGGGAGGTCCTCGCCCGGCTGACGGCTGTGATGTCCCTGCTGGAGGGGCATGCGGACTACGTGATGGACGGAGTCGGTCCGCAGGTCGTACCGACCGTGGCCGAGATCCGGGAGAAGTTCCAGAAGCGGCGGGCCAGCGGTGCCGGACGGCTGGACGCCGCGCTGCGCAAACTGCTGGGTCTGGACGCCAAGCTGCGGCAGTACCGTGATGGCGAGCGGTTCGTACGGGCCGTCGTGGACGAGGTCGGCATGGACGGGTTCAACCGGGTCTGGACGTCGCCGAACACGCTCCCGACCAAATCGGAGATCGCCAAACCGGCGGACTGGGTCGCACGGGTGCACGGACGAACCGACGGGTGATGCCGGCACGCCCCGTGCCGGATGAACGCTCCCGTAATCACCCGTCCGAGGGACCGTTTGCCGAGGGTGGGCGTGCGATGCTCGGGTAAAGGCTCGTCTCTGTCACCATCGACGCACACAGCGTGACCGAGGCTCGAAGTCGCAAGGCTACGGCCCTCTCCCAAATGGCCCCCCGAATGGAACGATTGGACACACGGACATGGGTCCACACCCCGCGGTCGCGGCGATACGCCTGGCGGTCCGCCGCGTACTCCACGACGTCCTCACCCTGGCTCCGCCCGCCTCCGTACCCAGCGCCGCGCCCTCGGCGGCCTCCCCCGGCACGCCCCCGCTCGTCCTGGTCGCCTGCTCCGGCGGCGCCGACTCCATGGCGCTCGCCTCCGCCCTCGCCTTCGAGGCCCCCAGGCTCGGGGTCCGGGCCGGCGGGGTCACCGTCGACCACGGCCTCCAGCCGGGCTCCGACCTGCGCGCCGCCGAGGTCGTCGGCCGCCTCGCCGCCTTCGGCCTGGACCCCGTCGAGGCCGTCCGGGTGGACGTCGGCCGGGAGGGCGGCCCCGAGGCCGCGGCCCGCGACGCCCGCTACGCCGCGCTGGACGCCGTCGCCGACCGGCACGGCGCCGCCGCGATCCTGCTCGGCCACACCCGTGACGACCAGGCCGAGACGGTTCTGCTGGGGCTCGCCCGCGGCTCCGGCATCCGCTCGCTCTCCGGCATGGCCACCGCCTCCGGCGTCGGCGGCCGCTACCGCCGGCCCTTCCTTGGCCTGGACCGGCAGACCGCCCGCAAGGCGTGCATGGTCCAGTCGCTGCCCGTCTGGGACGACCCGCACAACGCCGACCCCGCCTACACCCGCTCCCGGGTCCGCCACGAGGCGCTGCCCGTCCTGGAGAAGGCCCTCGGCAAGGGCGTCGTGGAGGCCCTCGCCCGCACCGCCCAGCTCTCCCGGGACGACGCGGACGCCCTCGACTCCTGGGCCGCCGCCGTGGAGACGTCCGTCCGGGACGACTCCGGCGACCTGGAGGTCGCCAAGCTCTTCGCCCTGCCCCCCGCGGTCCGCCGCCGAGTGCTGCGCCGCGCGGCCATCGCGGCGGGCTCCCCGGCCGGTTCGCTCTTCGCCCGCCACCTGGAGGAAGTCGACCGTCTGATCACCGGCTGGCGCGGCCAGGGGGCCATCAACCTGCCCGGGCGCGTCGCGGTTCGCAGGCAGGGTGGCAGACTGGTCCTCCGGCAGGGCTGATTCGAACGGGGCGACACCGCCCCGTAGGCCGGACGAGTCTTGAACGAGCGAGAGTGGCGCGGGTGGACGACAAGGACATGGGCACCGATCTGAAGTCGGTGCTCATCACCAAGGAAGAGATCGACGCGAAGCTGGCCGAGCTGGCCGCGAAGATCGACGCGGAGTACGCGGGCAAGGACCTGCTCATCGTCGGCGTCCTCAAGGGCGCCGTGATGGTGATGGCGGACCTGGCGCGTGCGCTGTCCAACCCCGTCACCATGGACTGGATGGCCGTGTCCTCCTACGGCGCGGGCACCCAGTCCTCCGGCGTGGTGCGGATCCTCAAGGACCTGGACACCGACATCAAGGGCAAGCACGTCCTGATCGTCGAGGACATCATCGACTCCGGCCTCACCCTGTCGTGGCTGCTGTCGAACCTCGGCTCCCGCGAGCCGGCGTCGCTCAATGTCGTGACGCTGCTGCGCAAGCCGGAGGCGGCGAAGGTCGCCATCGACGTGAAGTGGGTCGGTTTCGACATTCCGAACGAGTTCGTCGTCGGTTACGGCCTCGACTTCGCCGAGAAGTACCGCAATCTGCCCTTCGTGGGCACGCTCGCGCCGCACGTCTACGGCGGCTGAGCACGCCCCGCTTCCGGAGCGGGTACCCCGGCGCGCGGGAACCGTACCCGGTTTCCCGCCGTTGGAGCAGGGTGAGGGCGGGTTTGTTGACCGTCCGCAGCGGCGTCGGGTGACAATGCTGGGGTACCGTCCGAAGGTCAGCCTTTTCAGGCTTTCAAGTCAAGCTTTCAAGGTCGAGCAGGACACCGCACGCACAGGCACCCCAATCCGGGGTGACCGTGCCTCACTGTGGCAGGAGGGACGGGGCGCTCGCGCCCCGTATGGATGGACGTGAAGCGCTACTTCCGTGGGCCGGTCATGTGGATCGTGCTGGCCGTCCTCGCCGTGGTCGTGTTGATGCAGGTCGTCGGCTCGTCCGGCGGCTACAAGTCGGTGGACACCAGCCAGGTCGTGCATGCGATCGACAAGAATCTGGTGAAATCGGCCGAGCTGACGACCGGCGACGAGAACAAGATCAAGGTCGAGCTGATCAACGGCCAGAAGATCAAGGGCTCCAGCAAGGTCCAGGCCAATTACATCGGCGACCAGGGTGTGGAGATCTCCAAGGATCTGCAGGCCAAGGCCGATGACGACGACCAGAAGACACTGCCCGAGGGCTACAACGTCTCGACGTCGAAGCAGAACCCCCTCGTCGGGGTGCTGCTCTCGCTGCTGCCCTTCGTACTGATCGTCGTGGTCTTCCTGTTCCTGATGAATCAGATGCAGGGCGGCGGCTCCCGAGTCATGAACTTCGGGAAGTCCAAGGCCAAGCTGATCACCAAGGACACCCCGAAGACGACCTTCGCCGACGTGGCGGGGTCCGACGAGGCCGTCGAGGAGCTCCACGAGATCAAGGAGTTCCTGCAGGAGCCGGCGAAGTTCCAGGCCGTCGGCGCCAAGATTCCCAAGGGCGTGCTGCTGTACGGCCCGCCCGGTACGGGCAAGACGCTGCTCGCGCGCGCCGTCGCCGGCGAGGCGGGCGTGCCGTTCTACTCGATCTCCGGCTCCGACTTCGTCGAGATGTTCGTCGGTGTGGGTGCCTCCCGGGTCCGTGACCTGTTCGAGCAGGCCAAGGCCAACGCCCCCGCCATCGTCTTCGTCGACGAGATCGACGCCGTCGGCCGGCACCGCGGCGCGGGCCTCGGCGGCGGCCACGACGAGCGCGAGCAGACGCTGAACCAGCTGCTCGTCGAGATGGACGGCTTCGACGTCAAGGGCGGCGTCATCCTGATCGCCGCCACGAACCGCCCGGACATCCTCGACCCGGCGCTGCTGCGCCCGGGCCGCTTCGACCGGCAGATCGCCGTCGACCGTCCGGACATGCAGGGCCGTCTGGAGATCCTCAAGGTCCACCAGAAGGGCAAGCCGGTCGCCCCGGACGTCGACCTCGCGGCCGTCGCCCGTCGTACCCCCGGCTTCACCGGTGCCGATCTGTCGAACGTCCTGAACGAGGCCGCCCTGCTGACGGCCCGCAGCGACCGCAAGCTGATCGACAACCACATGCTGGACGAGGCGATCGACCGTGTCGTGGCCGGACCGCAGAAGCGGACCCGGATCATGAGCGACAAGGAGAAGAAGATCACCGCGTACCACGAGGGCGGACACGCCCTGGTCGCGGCGGCCTCCCCGAACTCCGACCCGGTCCACAAGATCACGATCCTGTCCCGGGGCCGTGCGCTCGGCTACACCATGGTCCTCCCCGACGAGGACAAGTACTCCACCACGCGCAACGAGATGCTCGACCAGCTGGCCTACATGCTGGGCGGCCGCGCGGCGGAGGAGCTCGTCTTCCACGACCCGACCACGGGTGCCGCGAACGACATCGAGAAGGCCACGGCCACGGCCCGCGCGATGGTCACGCAGTACGGCATGACCGAGCGCCTCGGCGCGATCAAGTTCGGCTCCGACAACTCCGAGCCCTTCCTGGGCCGCGAGATGGCGCACCAGCGGGACTACTCCGAAGAGGTCGCCGCGCTGGTCGACGAAGAGGTCAAGAAGCTCATCGAGACCGCGCACAACGAGGCGTGGGAGATCCTGGTCGAGAACCGCGACGTCCTCGACAACCTGGTTCTGGCGCTCCTGGAGAAGGAGACGCTGAACAAGGAGGAGATCGCCGAGGTCTTCAAGCACATCGTGAAGCGCCCGGCCCGCCCGGCGTGGACCGGCTCCTCGCGCCGCACCCCCTCCACCCGCCCGCCGGTGCTCTCCCCCAAGGAGCTCGCCCCGGCCAACAACAACGGAGTGAACACCGTCGAGACGGTCGAGCTCCCGAAGGACAGCTCCGGTACGCCGGAGAGCTGATCCTGCCCCACGCGATCCGGCCCGGACAGGGCCCGGAATGGATGCCGCGTCCCCCAGGTTTTAGCCTTGGGGACGCGGCATCGCGCATATGCGCGCCCCTGAGAGGCCGCACTGGCGCGACACGTACGAGAGAACGAGGCAAGCCCATGACCGACCCGGTGACGCTGGACGCCGAGGGTTCCATCGGCGAGTTCGACGAGAAGCGGGCCGAGAACGCCGTCCGGGAGCTGCTGATCGCGGTCGGTGAGGACCCGGACCGGGAGGGCCTGCGGGAGACCCCGGCGCGCGTGGCACGGGCGTACAAGGAGATCTTCGCCGGCCTCTGGCAGGAGCCGGTGGACGTGCTGACCACGACGTTCGACCTCGGGCACGACGAGATGGTGCTCGTCCGGGACATCGAGGTGTACAGCACGTGCGAGCACCACCTGGTGCCCTTCCACGGCGTGGCGCACGTCGGCTACATCCCGTCGACGAGCGGCAAGATCACCGGTCTGTCGAAGCTGGCCCGGCTGGTGGACGTCTACGCCCGCCGGCCGCAGGTCCAGGAGCGGCTCACCACGCAGATAGCGGACTCCCTGATGGAGATCCTGGAGCCGCGCGGCGTGGTCGTGGTGATCGAGTGCGAGCACATGTGCATGTCCATGCGCGGCATCCGCAAGCCCGGCGCCAAGACGCTGACCTCCGCGGTGCGGGGCCAGCTGCGCGACCCCGCGACGCGTGCCGAGGCGATGAGCCTGATCATGGCCCGCTAGCCGGGAGCGGCTGGAGGAACGGAAAAGGGCCCGCTCAGGCGGGCCCTTTCTTGTGGTGCGGCGCGGTCACGCGCTGAGGCGGCTGCCCATCCACTTCAGGGTGGGGTTCAGCTCGCGGCGCCAGGTGTTGAAGTTGTGGCCGCCGCTGTCGAGGATGATCGAGGAGACCCGGGCGGGGGACTTCGCCGCCATGTCGATGAACTTCAGGGTGTCCTTGTAGTTGTGCTCGCCCTTCTTGCTGGAGGTGACCAGCAGGGAGACGGGCGGCAGCTCCTTGTTCTTCAGGCGCCACAGCAGGTCGTTCTCGTTCTCCAGCTGCTTGCTGCCGCCGAAGAGGGAACCGGTGGTCGCGTCCTGCGGGGCCTTGTAGTAGCCGGACAGGGAGGCGGCTGCGGAGTACGCGTCCGGGTGGCGCATGGCGAACTTCAGGGCGCAGTAGCCACCGGTGGAGTCGCCGATGATGCCCCAGTTCGCGGCCTTGGTGCCGACGCGGTACTGCTCCGAGATGGCCTTGCGCAGGTCCTTGGTGAAGAAGGTCTCGGTCTGGGGGCCGTTGGGTATGTCGATGCACTCGGTGTCGCGCGGCGGGGCGACGGTGGGCCGCATCATCACGAGGATGGTGGGCTGCATCTTCTTGTCCTTGGCCAGCTTGTGCGCGCGGACCGGGTAGTCCAGGCCCTTGACCAGGGCCTCGGCGGTGCCCGGGTAGCCGGTCAGGGCGACGGAGGCCGGAAAGGTCTTGTTCGCGTACTGCGGCTGGAAGTACTCCGGCGGCAGGTAGACGTAGGCCGGGCTGGAGATCTTGGACTCGGGCCCGACGATGTTGATCTTTTCTATCTTGCCGCCGACGCGCGGGACGTCGCCCCGCGGCACCTTGACCGCCTGGGCGCTCACGACCTGCACCCGCTTGGCACCGGCGCTGTGGTCGACGACCACACCCTCGTTCTTGACCTGGCCGAAGAGGTCGGCCCACGAGCCGTAGAAGCCGAAGGACTGGTTCGCCCACAGGCCGATGGCGGCGAACAGCGACAGCTGGGTGGCGAGCATCATGCCGACCCGGGCGAAGACGGAGCCGACGCCCTTCTTGCCCAGGCGGGGCCAGAGCCAAATGGTCAATGCGAAGAGCACTACCGCCGCCACGATGGCAAGCAGGAGTACTGCCATGCTGGTGAGACCCATGAGGTGCTTTCTGCCGAGCGACCCGGCGCCGAGTCGCGGAATGGTTACTTCTTTCCGGGCTCGGCCCCCCACGGAACCTCAACCCCGAAACCGTCGTCCTACAGGGCGCACATTGCACGGGTGCTGCCGCCAGATGGCGCAGGCCCACTCGACAGGACGACGGGAAGAGATGTCTGTCAGGGTAGATGGCAAAAAGTCCGACGAGGTTCCCCAGGGGCCGAAGTGGCTGTCGGTGCTTGCGCGTCTCGCGAAGGGACCGAAGCCCGAGCGCGTGCCTGCCGTCGTAGGTACGGTCGGTGCCCTCATCGGCCTGGCGGACATCGTGGCGGGGGTCGTCCCGAGGTTCCGCTTCAGCAAGGTCCACTCCCTTGCCGAGGTGCTGCCCGGAACGGTCTCGCAGCTGGCCGCCGCCGGTTCGATCGTCGTGGGCATCCTGCTGCTCATGCTTGCCCACGGCCTCAAGCGGGCCAAGAAGCGCGCCTGGCTCGCCGCCGTGGTGGTTCTGCCGATCGGCGCGGCCGCACAGCTGATCTACCGGCACTCGATCGTCGGTACGGTCTTCTCCCTGCTGCTCTTCGTGTACCTCCTGCGGCACAAGAGCGCCTTCCCGGCCCTGCCGGACCCGCGCAGCCGCTGGAAGGCGGCGGCCAACTTCATCCTCCTGGGCGGCGTCAGCTTCGCCCTCGGCTGGGTGATCGTCGGCTCGCACCCCAAGCAGATGATCGGCGACCCGCCGGTGCTGGAGCAGATCGAGCACGTCATCTGGGGTCTGTTCGGCTTCGAAGGATCGATCCGCTACACCGGCGGCGTCGACTACACCGTCGGCTACTCCCTCGGCGCCCTCGGCCTGCTGACCGTCGCCACCACCGCCTTCCTGGCCTTCCAGCCGGCGTACCCGGCCCCCCTCCTCACCGAGGAGGCCGAGGACAAGCTGCGCGAGCTGCTCGACAAGCACGGTGAGCGCGACTCGCTCGGCCACTTCGCGCTGCGCCGCGACAAGAGCGTCGTCTTCTCCCCCAGCGGCAAGGCCGCCGTCTCCTACCGCGTCGTCTCCGGCGTGATGCTCGCCAGCGGCGACCCCATCGGTGACGTCGAGGCCTGGCCGGGCGCGATCGAGCAGTTCATGGAGCTGGCCAAGCGCCACTCCTGGACCCCCGCGGTCGCCGGCTGCAGCGAGACCGGTGGCGAGGTGTGGACCCGTGAGACCGGTCTGGACGCCCTGGAGATGGGCGACGAGGCCATCGTCGACGTCGCCGACTTCAGCCTGACCGGCCGCTCCATGCGCAACGTCCGACAGATGGTCAAGCGCATCGAGCGCAACGGCTACTCCACCAAGACGCGCCGCGTCGGGGACCTGAGCCCCGAGGAGCTCGAGGTCGTCCAGAAGGCCGCCAACGCCTGGCGCGACACCGAGGACGAGCGCGGCTTCTCCATGGCCCTGGGCCGCATCGGCGACCCCAAGGACCTGGACGCGATCATCGCGACCGCCCACAAGGACCCGGAGGAGGGCGAGGACCTCCCCTTCGGCGACCTCCGCGCCATGCAGCACTACGTGCCGTGGGGCAAGGACGGCAGCTCCCTGGAGCTGATGCGCCGTGACCGCAGCGCCGACCCGGGCATGAACGAGCTGCTGATCGTCGCCTTCCTGCAGGCCGCGCCCGAGCTCAAGATCAAGCGACTGTCGCTGAACTTCGCGTTCTTCCGCTCCGCCCTCGAGCGCGGCGGCAAGCTGGGCGCGGGCCCGGTGGTCCGCATCCAGCGCTCGGTGCTGATCTTCCTCTCGCGCTGGTTCCAGATCGAGTCGCTGTACAAGTTCAACGAGAAGTTCCGCCCCCGCTGGGAGCCGCGCTTCATCGTCTTCCCGAACAGCCGCGACCTGCCCCGCATCGGCTTCGCGATGATGCAGGCGGAGGGCTTCCTGGAGCTGCCGCGACTGCTGCGCCGCCGCCCGGCCGAGCCGAAGCACTTCCCGCACGACGAGGAGAGCGCACCCGAGCAGAGCGAGGTCACGCGCGCGGCGTGACGCGCCTGGCGTGAGCCGCCCTGCGGCCTTGCGGAAGCCCTCCCCGGACACCGTCCGGGGAGGGCTTCCGCTTTTCCGCCCCCCGTGCGGTGCGGTGCCGCATCCTCCGCACGCCCTAGGCTGGACGGTATGAGTACGCTGCGCGGCCGTGTGGGGCCGGTCGGACTGCCCGAATGGGACCGCTGTGCGGTGATGGGCGTCGTCAACGTCACCCCCGATTCGTTCTCGGACGGCGGGCACTGGTTCGACACCGCCCTGGCGGTCAAGCACGGCCTCGACCTGGCCGCCGCCGGCGCGGACCTGGTCGACGTGGGCGGGGAGTCCACCCGTCCGGGCGCCTCCCGGGTGGACGAGGACGAGGAGCTGCGCCGGGTGGTCCCGGTCGTCCGCGAGCTGGCGGGCGAGGGCGTGGTGGTGTCCGTGGACACCATGCGCGCCTCGGTGGCCGAGGCCGCGGTCGAGGCGGGCGCGGTGCTGGTCAACGACGTGAGCGGCGGGCTCGCGGACCGGGCGATGGTGCCGGTGGTGGCGGCCGCCCGGGTGCCGTTCGTGGTGATGCACTGGCGCGGCTTCAGCGCCGACATGAACAGCCGGGCCGTCTACGGGCCCGATGTGACCGGAGAGGTCCTCGGGGAGCTGCGGCGGCGCGTGGACGAGGTGATCGCCGGCGGCATCGAGCCGGAGCGCCTCGTGCTGGACCCGGGCCTGGGCTTCGCCAAGAACGCCGAGCACGACCTGGCCCTGGTGGCCGGGCTGGCCCGGATCCGCCGGGAGACCGGGCTGCCGCTGCTGGTGGCCGCCTCCCGCAAGCGGTTCCTGGGCCGGGTGCTGGCCGGGCCCGACGGCGACCCGCCGCCGGCCCGTGAGCGGGATGCCGCGACGGCGGCCGTGTCGACGCTGGCGGCGCGGGAGGGAGCGTGGGCGGTGCGGGTGCACGAGGTGCGGGCGAGCGCGGACGCGGTGCGGGTCGTACGGGCGGTGCAGGGCGCCGAGGGGGCGGTGTGAGCGCCGCCCGCACGGACAGCGAGCGGGTCGAGCTGGCCAACACGGCCCTGTACGAGGCGGTGGAGCGCGGCGACACGGCGGCCATGGACCGGCTCTGGCTGAACGTGCCGGGCACCGAGGTCTCGTGCGTCCACCCGGGGTGGCCGGTGCTGCGCGGGCGGAACGAGGTGCTGCGCTCGTACGCCCTGATCATGGCCAGCACCGACTACATCCAGTTCTTCCTGACCGACGTCGAGGTGACGGTCGCGGGGGACACCGCGATGGTGACCTGCACGGAGAACATCCTCAGCGGCGCCCCGGCCGAGAACGAGGGCGAGCTGGGTCCGCTCGTGGGGCAGCTGGTCGTGGCCACCAATGTGTTCCGGCGGTCGGGTGACGAGTGGAAGGTGTGGTCGCACCACGGCTCGCCGGTCCTCGCGGGCCGGGACGAGGAGGATGAGGATGAACAGGGCAATTCCGGCGGACCGGGCCCGGCTGAGCCGACGGGGTGACGTGGCGTAGGACACGTCAGTGTGAGGGGTATGTGACCACTCGTTCGAGCTGCTCGCCGGGCGGGTAGGGGTGGATCGCGGGTCCGCGGGGTAGGCGCGGCGGGTGCCGGATAGCACCGTATGCGCTCCTTGTCCATAGCACCCGCGGGCGGGCGCTGTCGGTGTCCGCAGGTAGATTCGATGGTGGGCAACCCGGCCGACGGCAGGGACGGGGGCCGCGCCGGCGCCGACCGGTGGGCTTCCATACCGGCCCATACCGACAACCAGCAGGAGTGATTCGGGTGGATCGTGTCGCGCTGCGCGGCTTGAAGGCTCGCGGGCACCACGGGGTGTTCCCCCGGGAGCGCGAGGAAGGGCAGACCTTCGTCGTGGACCTGGTGCTGAGCCTGGACACCCGGCCTGCCGCGGCCGATGACGACCTCGCGAAGACCGTGCACTACGGCATCGTGGCGGAGGAGGTCGTCGACATCGTCCAGGGCGAGCCGGTCGACCTCATCGAGACGCTCGCCGAGCGCATCGCCGAGCAGTGCCTCAAGCACGAACCGGTGCGGGAGGTGGAGGTCGTCGTGCACAAGCCCGACGCCCCGATCACCGTTCCTTTCGACGACGTGACGATCACTATTACCCGGAGCCGAGTATGAGCAGCAGCGACCCGACCGTGCAGCCGGTGCCCGCCTCCGTGGTGGAGCGGGTGGACGCCGCCGATGTGACGCTGAGCAATCCCAAGCGAGCCGTGATCTCGATCGGCAGCAACCTGGGCAACCGCCTGGAGATCCTGCAGGGTGCGATCGACGCGCTGGAGGACACGCCCGGCCTGCGGGTCAAGGCCGTGTCCCCGGTCTACGAGACCGAGCCCTGGGGCGTCGAGCCCGGCTCCCAGCCCTCGTACTTCAACGCGGTCGTGCTCGTGAAGACCACGCTCCCGCCGGACTCCCTCCTGGAGCGCGGCCACGCGATCGAGGAGGCCTTCGAACGGGTGCGCGAGGAGCGCTGGGGCTCGCGCACGCTCGACGTCGACATCGTCACCTACCAGGACGTCGTCTCCGACGATCCGGTGCTGACGCTGCCGCACCCGCGCGTGCATGAGCGCGCCTTCGTGCTCGTGCCGTGGTACGACGTGGAGCCGGAAGCCGTGGTTCCGGGACATGGTCCGGTCGCCGAGCTGCTGGCCGGTATCGACCGTGGCGGCGTCGAACCGCGGGCCGACCTGGAACTGCGACTGCCCGAGTAGCCGTTGGGGCAGTGTGGTTTCGTGTGCGCTGAGGACGATTGACGATGAGGGGCGACGGCTCGGTGAAGCAACTTCGGATCGGGGTCCTGGTCGGCCTGTTCGCCGTGGCCGGGGTGCTCTCGTGGGCCGCCGCCCGGCTGTGGGACTCCCTCGGCACGCTGCCGAGCGTCCCGGTGGCGGCGCCGATCGTGCTGGCGGTCATCGCGGTGGTCCTCGCCGCGACGGCGCTCTCCCTGCGGGCCCGGCTGCGGGCCCAGCGTGAGCGCCGGCCCGGAGCCAAGGGGGTCGACCCCCTGCTGGCGGCGCGGGCCGTGGTCTTCGGCCAGGCCAGCGCGCTCGTCGCGGCGCTGGTCGCCGGGATGTACGGCGGCGTCGGCGTCTTCCTGCTCATCGACGGCCTCGACGTGCCCGCCCGGCGCGACCAGGCGATCTACGCCGCGGCGTCGGTCCTGGCGGGCGCGTGCGTGATAGCGGCGGCGTTCTTCATGGAGCGCGTGTGCAAGCTCCCGGAGGACGACGACGAAAACGACGGCACGGGCGCGGCGCGGGCGTGACTCCCGGGGCTCCGCCCCGGACCCCGGTCCTCAATCGCCGGACGGGCTGAAATTCAGCCCGTCCGGCGATTGAGGACAAGACCTACACGCCCGCGATCGTCTCCACGTCCGCCTCGCTGCGCTCGCCGCCCCGCGCGTCGGCCTCGATCGACCGCCGCAGCGCCTCATGCAGCCGCGCCGGCGTCAGCACCCCCAAGAAGTGGTCCGCGGCCTCCCCGTCGAGCACCGCGATCCACCCGGCGTCGTGCTGCAGCATCGTGCTGAACGCCTGCTTGAGCGACGCCCCCAGCGGAAGCCACGCGTCCATGCGCCGTGCCCGCGAACGGACCCGTATCGCGCCGTCGCCGGAGGCCACCGCGTCCGCGGAGATCCAGCCGTGCAGGCGGTCGGCGTCGTCCAGGACGACGGCCCAGCGCGCGTCGTCCCGGGCGAGCCGGGCGCGCGCGGACGACAGCGGGTCGTCGAGGTGGACGACGGGCGGCTGCTCGAGGTCCCCGGCCTCGATCGGCGTCACCGACAGCCGCTTCAGACCCCGGTCGGCCCCGACGAAGTCGGCGACGTACGGCGTGGCGGGGGCGCCGAGCACGGCGGCCGGCGCGTCGAACTGCTCGATGCGACCGCTGCCGTACACCGCGATCCGGTCGCCGAGCCGCACGGCCTCCTCGATGTCGTGGGTCACGAACAGCACCGTCTTGCGGACCTGCGACTGCAGGCGCAGGAACTCGCTCTGGAGCCGCTCCCGCACGACCGGGTCGACCGCGCCGAAGGGTTCGTCCATCAGGAGTACGGGCGGGTCGGCGGCGAGCGCCCGCGCCACCCCGACCCGCTGGCGCTGACCGCCCGAGAGCTGGTCGGGGTAGCGGTCCCCGTAGACGGACGGGTCGAGCCCGACGAGGTCCAGGAGCTCGGCCGCCCGGGCGCGCGCCTTCTTGCGCTGCCAGCCCAGCAGATGGGGCACGGTCGCCGTGTTCTCCAGAACCGTCTTGTGCGGGAAGAGCCCGACCTGCTGGATGACGTAGCCGATGCGGCGGCGCAGTTCGACGGGGTCGACCGTCGCGATGTCCTCGCCGTTCACGCTGATGCGGCCGCTTGTGGGCTCGATCAGCCGGTTGACCATCTTCATCGTGGTCGTCTTGCCGCAGCCGGACGGTCCGACGAGCGTGACCAGCTCGCCCTCCGCCACCTCGAAGGACAGGTCGTCCACGGCGGTCGTACCGTCGGCGTAGCGCTTGGTGACGTGCTCGAAACGGATCATGGGTCCCCATTGTGGCCGTACTTCTGCTCGAACAATGGTGCAACCGCATGGCCGCCGGAGGCGAATGTCAGTAGGCCGAGTTAGGGTCGCCAGTGACCGACCGTGAAGGCCGAGGGGGAGGTGAGGGCGCGGATGGCGGGTCAGAACTGCTTGATCGCCAATGACTGGATCTGCGGCGAGTACGTACGTACGCGCGGCCCCGAACTGACGGACGCCACGCTCCAGCACATCGGCATCACGCTCGCGTCGGTGGCCATAGGGCTCCTCGTCGCCTTCCCGCTCGCCCTGGTCGCCCGCAGATGGCGGGCCGTCGCGGGGCCGGTGCTCGGGGCCACCACGATCCTCTACACCGTGCCGTCGCTGGCCATGTTCTCGTTGCTGGTACCGGTGTTCGGGCTGTCGGCGGCCGTGGTGGTGACGGGCCTGGTGCTGTATTCGCTGACGATCCTCGTGCGGAACATCCTGGCCGGCCTCGCCTCGGTGCCGCAGGAGGCGCGCGAGGCGGCGCGCGGCATGGGGTACGGCCCGCTGCGCCTGCTGTTCGCCGTCGAACTGCCGCTGGCGGTACCGGCTTTGATGGCGGGTCTGCGCATCGCCACGGTCTCCACCGTTTCGCTGACGACCGTGGGGGCGATCATCGGCTACGGCGGGCTGGGCAATCTCATCTACGAAGGCATGCACAGCTACTTCAAGGCCCAAGTGCTCACCGCCTCCGTGCTGTGCGTGGTGCTGGCGGTCGCCGCGGACCTGCTGTTGCTGCTCGTCCAGCGGATGCTGACGCCGTGGGCGCGCCCGAAGCGCCCCGCGAAGTCCCGGATGTCCCGTAGGTCCGCGGAGAAGGCGGTGGCCTGATGGGAGTCGTCGAGCGCACCTGGCAGTGGCTGGCCGACGCCGCCCACTGGTCCGGCACGAACGGCGTCTGGCACCGGCTCGGCGAGCACCTCTTCCTCACCGTCGTCTGCCTGTTGATCTCCTGCGCGATCGCGCTTCCCGTCGCGGTGCTGCTGGGGCATGTGGGCAAGGGCGGCGCGCTGGCGGTGAACATCTCCAACGTGGGCCGTGCGGTGCCGACGTTCGCGGTGCTGGTGCTGCTGTTGCTCAGCCCGCTCGGTACGCACGGCTCGTGGCCCACGATCATCGCGCTGGTCCTCTTCGCGATACCCCCGCTGCTGACCAACGCCTATGTGGGGATGCGCGAGGTGGACCGGGACATGGTCGAGGCCGCGCGGGGCATGGGGATGACGGGCGGTCAGGTGATCGCCCGGGTCGAACTGCCGCTGGCCTTCCCGCTGATCCTCACCGGGGTGCGCTCGGCCGCGGTGCAGGTCGTGGCGACCACCACGCTCGCCGCGCTGCCCGGCGGCGGTGGCCTGGGCCGGATCATCACCGCCGGCTTCCGGCTCACCGACACCGCGCAGGTGGTGGCCGGGGCGCTGCTGGTGGCGGCGCTCGCGCTGCTGGTCGAGGGCGCCTTCGTGCTCCTGCAGCGGTTGCTGGACCCGATGCGCGGACATGTGAAGACCGTTCAAGCCTGACCTCGAGCCCGACTGGATGGAGTTTTCGAATGACCAGGACACCGCGTCGAGCGCGGACCGCCCGCGCCCTGCTGGCGGTGGCCGGCATCACCGCCCTGACGGCGGGGCTCGCCGCCTGCGGCGGCGACAGCCTGGAGAAATCCGGCGGAGGCGATAGTTCCACAAAGCCCGGCCAGGAATCCCTGGTCATCGGTTCGGCATCCTTCACCGAGTCGAAGGTGCTGGCGGAGATATACGCCGGCCTGCTGAAGGACGCCGGATATTCGACGTCGATCAAGACCGTCGACGCGCGTGAGCTGTATGAGCCCGCGCTGGAGAAGGGCCAGATCGATGTGGTCCCCGAGTATGCGGCGACGCTCGCCGAATTCCTGAACAAGAAGCAGAACGGCAAGGACGCGCCCCCGGTGGCCTCCGCCGATGCCGAGGCCACCGTGAAGGCCCTGCGCAAACTCGCCGAGCCGCGTGGTCTCACCGTCCTCGACCCGGGCCGGGCGGTCGATCAGAACGCGTTCGCCGTCACCGCCGAGTTCGCGAAGAAACACCAGCTCAAGACCCTTTCCGATCTTGGAAAGTCCCAGGAGTCGGTGAAGCTCGCGGCCGGGGACGAGTGCTCCCAGCGGCCCTTCTGCCAGCCGGGGCTGGAGAAGACCTACGGCATACGCGTCGCGGGCATCGACCCGCTGGAGGTCGGCAGCACCCAGGCCAAGCAGGCGGTCAAGGAGGGCAAGGACCAGCTGCTGCTGACCACCACCACGGACGCCACGCTCGAACAGTTCGGTCTTGTACTTCTTGAGGACGACAAGAAGCTGCAGAACTCCGACAACGTGTTGCCGGTGGTGAATAAGGAGAAGGCGGGTTCGCAGAAGATCGCCGAGGCGCTCGGCAGGCTCAGCAGGGTGCTGACCACGGCGGATCTCACCGAACTCAACAAGAAGGTGGACGCGGAGCGGCTCAAGCCCGCCGATGTGGCCGCGCGCTACCTGAAGGAGAAGAAGCTTCTGACGAAGTGAGGGAGGAGGGGAGAAGTAAGATCAAGGGAAGAGTTTGGTGGTGGAGTCACACTCTCGTGGCGACGCACGGTAAGTTTCAGGCCATGCCACGAGGACGCCACCGCCATTCCGCACCCCTGCACCGGCTTCTTCCACCGTTGACGGTCGCCGCGACATCAGTCGCCTGCGCCGCCGGTGCCCTGGCGGTGGGCGAAACAGCCGTCATACGCGGCCTCGCCGTGGCCGCCGCGGCGGCCACCGTGGTCGGTTCCGTGCTGATGCGCCGCTGGGACCGTGCGGCGGGCAAGCGCGTCGCCCAGCTCACCGCCGCCCGCACCCGCGACGAGTGGAAGACCGAGGAGCGCATAGCCGAGCTGGAGACGGACCTCGAGGAGACCCGTCTGCTGCGCACCCGGCTCGAGGCCAAGCTCCGGGCCAAGCGCGGGGAGCTGGCCCGCCTGCGCACCGAGCACGCCGACCTGCTGCGGCGCTACGCCGCGGCCGAGACCGGACGGGCCAGCGCCCTGGAGCGCCGCCGCCTGCTCGAGAAGAGCGGCGCGCCCGGTGCGGCCAAGGCACTGGAGGCCGCGGCCCCGGACCGTACGGAGAGCACGTCCGGCCTGGACGCCTCCGCCTACCGCAAGGCCGCCGACGCCCTGCGCGACCTGAACAGCAACGCCGCGGACCAGCGTGCGGCGGCGGCGAAGCCGGCCCCCGAGGTGCCGGCCGCGGCAGCGGCACCGGCGTCCCCGGCCGGGGCCCCGGTGAAGCCGGGCGGCAAGAAGCAGGCGGCGAAGGCCTCGAAGCCCGCCGCCTCCAAGCCCGCCGCCTCGAAGCCCGCCGCTTCGAAGTCCACTGCGCCGAAGCCCGTCGCTGCCAAGTCCGCTGACCCGAAGCCCGCCGCTCCCGCGGCGGCCGTGCCCTCCGGCGTCCCCGCAGCCCGTCGGCCCGCGTCCCGTGCACAGGGCGGCTTCGACTTCTTCGGCAACGCCGCCGACAAGAGCAAGGCCGGCAAGAAGGGCAAGGACGGTACGCCCGTCGAGGAGCAGGACCTCGCGGACGTCGTCGGCGAGGAGGCCCTCGCCGAGGCGGAGGCGGACGGCGCCGTCATCGACCTCACCGCGCACGACGAGACCGAGCAGATCGACGTCGCGGAGCTGCGCACCGCGATCTCGTAGCGCGGTCCTCGAACGACGAACGACGGACGGGCCGCACATGCGGCCCGTCCGTCGTTGTTCGTCCTACTTGTCGATGTCGCCGACGACGAAGAACAGCGAGCCCAGGATCGCGACCATGTCGGCGACCAGCGTCCCCGGCAGCAGCTCGGTCAGGGCCTGGATGTTGTTGAACGAGGCCGAGCGCAGCTTGAGCCGGTAGGGCGTCTTCTCGCCCTTGGAGACGAGGTAGTAGCCGTTGAGGCCCAGCGGGTTCTCGGTCCAGACGTAGGTCGAGCCCTCCGGGGCCTTGAGGACCTTGGGCAGCCGCTGGTTGATCGGGCCCGGCGCCAGCTCCTCCATCCGGTCCAGACAGGCGTCGGCCAGCTCCAGCGAATTGTGGGTCTGATCCAGCAGGCACTCGAAGCGGGCCAGGCAGTCGCCGTCCTCGCGGGTGACGACCTTCAGGGTGTCCGCCAGCTCCCCGTACGCGAGGTACGGCTCGTCGCGCCGCAGGTCGAAGTCGACGCCGGAGGCCCGGGCGATCGGCCCGCTCACCCCGTAGGCGTGCACGGTCTCGCGGGAGAGGACGCCGACGCCGCGCGTACGGCCCCGGAAGATCTCGTTGCCGAGCACCAGCCGGTCGTAGACGTCCATCCGGGAGCGCACCTCGGCCACCGCGTGCCGGGCCCGGCCGAGCCAGCCCGCGGGCAGGTCCTCCTTCAGGCCGCCGACGCGGTTGAACATGTAGTGCATGCGGCCGCCGGAGATCTCCTCCATCACCGCCTGCAGCTCCTCGCGCTCGTGGAAGGCGTGGAAGACGGGCGTGATGCCGCCGAGCTCCAGCGGGTAGGAGCCGAGGAACATCAGGTGGTTGAGGACGCGGTTCAGCTCGGCCAGCAGCGTGCGGGTCCACACGGCACGCTCGGGGACCTCCATGCCGAGCATCCGCTCCACGGCGATGACGACGCCGAGCTCGTTGGAGAACGCCGACAGCCAGTCGTGGCGGTTGGCGAGCATGATGATCTGCCGGTAGTCGCGGGCCTCGAACAGCTTCTCCGCGCCGCGGTGCATGTAGCCGATGACCGGCTCGGCGTGCTGGACCCGCTCGCCGTCGAGGACGAGGCGCAGCCGCAGCACGCCGTGGGTGGACGGGTGCTGAGGCCCGATGTTGAGCACCATGTCGGTGCTCTCCGCCGCGCCGCCGATGCCGACTGTCGTCTCCGTCATGGGGACAGTTTCTCCCCTGACCCACCCCTACCCGAAACCGGGGCCGCGCCCCGGACCCCCTTTTGTCCTCAAACGCCGGACAGGCCGAAATGCAGCCCCACCGGCTGGAGGAGCCAGCCGAAGGCGCCCAGGCCGCCCGGAGCGGTCAGTTCGGCCGCTTCGCCCGCCGTGCCGAGGGCACGTACGTACGCGGCCGGGTCGGTCGAGGCGAGCGAGAGCGGCGGGCGGGTGCCGTCGACGCCCAGGGCGCGCAGCGCCTCGCGTTGGCTGATCAACGAGCTTCCCGGGCCCGCGCACGCGTCCAGGGCCACGTGCGCGGTGATGTCGCAGGAGCCGTCCGGCACGGGCCGTACCTCGCGGCCCTCGCGGAAGCCGGTCAGGGTGCCGAAGGGCGGCCGGGAGGACCGCTCGTGGGCGTAGTCCACCGCCACGGCCAGGCCGGCCCGCAGTCCGGCGACCGCCTTGGACCAGGCGGCGTCGCGCGGATGGCCGATCTCCGCGCGGGACCCGGGGGGCGCGCCCTCCAGGGGCCACCAGCGGGCGAGCCAGTCGGCGTCCTCGCCGGCGACCGGGTCGCCGAGCAGCTCCTCGCCGTCCGGCCGGACGAGCACCTGGCGCGGCGTGCCCGCGCCGTCGGCCTCGGCGACGTCCAGCGGCACGTTGTCCAGCCACTCGTTGGCGAACAGCAGGCCCTCGATCCCGGCCGGGGGAGCGTCCGTCCACTCGATGCGCGGATCGAGGTCCTCCGGGCGGTCCGCGAGCTCCACGGCGTACGGGCGCAGCCGCCCGGCCAGCTCGGCGGGGCACCGGTCGAGGACCGCGGTGACGAGTTCGCCGCGGCCCGCGCCGACATCGGCGAACGCCAGCTCCGCCGGGTGCCCGAGGGCGGCGTCGACGCGGCGCAGCAGTTCCACGACGGCCCCGGCGTACAGCGGAGAGGCGTGCACGGAGGTGCGAAAGTGCCCCGCGGGGCCTTCGGGGCGGCGGTAGAAGCCGCCGGGACCGTACAGGGCGGCCTCGGTCGCCGCCCGCCAGGTTCTCGTTCCGCTTGCCATACGCACACGTTATGCGCGCGGCGTGCGCACGGGGCCTCCACCTTGGGGAGTAGACGGGAAGCGGTCGGATCGATCGCCGGGCTGACCCCGGCACCGCCTCGGCGTGCCTACGCTGGGTGACGTGCACCGCCTCTACGACTTTCTTCGCAGGCACCCCACCGGTGTGGACAGCTTCTGGGCTCTCCTGCTGCTGGGGCTGAGCGGCCTGACCGTGGTCGAGGGGAGTGGGGAGGGACCGGCGGTCGTCCAGGCCGGCACGGCCCTCGCGCTGTGCGTGGTCATCGCGCTGCGCCGCAAGGCCCCCGAACGGATGATGCTGCTGGCGACCGCGGCAGGGGTGGCGCAGCTGGCGTTCGACGTGGGCCCGAACATCTGGGACTTCGCGATGCTGGTGATCATCTACACGGTGGCGTCCGGCAACACCCGCTGGGCCTCCCGCTACGCACTGGTCGCCTGTGTGGCCGCGCCCGTGCTCGCCACGCTCCGCTGGCCGGATCCGCCCGAGTACTCCTCCGCGGGCAAGAGCGTCATGGGGATCGTCTTCCTGACCGTCCCCTTCGTCCTGGCCTGGGTGCTGGGCGACTCGGTCCGTACCCGCCGCGCCTACTGGGCGCAGCTGGAGGAGCGGGCCACGCGCCTGGAGAAGGAGCGCGAGCAGCAGGCGCAGATCGCGGTCACCGCCGAGCGGGCCCGCATCGCCCGCGAGCTGCACGACGTCGTGGCGCACAACGTCTCGGTGATGGTCGTGCAGGCTGACGGGGCCGCGTACGTCCTGGACGCCTCGCCCGAGCAGGCCAAGCAGGCCCTGGAGACGATCTCCGGCACCGGCCGCCAGGCGCTGGCCGAGATGCGCCGGCTGCTGGGCGTGCTGCGCACGGACGACAGCGGCGAGGGCGGCGAGTACGTCCCGCAGCCCGACGTGGAGCAGATCGGCGACCTGGTCGAGCAGGTCCGCGGCGCCGGGCTGCCGGTGGAGTTCCGCATCGAGGGCGCGCCGCGGCCGCTGCCGAGCGGTGTGGAGCTGACCGCGTACCGCATCGTGCAGGAGGCGCTGACGAACACGCGCAAGCACGGTGGCCCGGACGTCGGCGCCAGCGTCCGGCTGACCTATTTCGACGACGGGCTGGGCCTGCTGGTCGAGGACGACGGCCGGGGCGCGCAGCACGAGCTGTACGAGGCGGGCGGCGCGGACGGCATGGGGCATGGTCTGATCGGGATGCGCGAGCGCGTCGGCATGGTCGGGGGCACCCTGGACGCGGGGCCCCGGCCCGGCGGGGGCTTCCGGATCAGCGTGCTGCTGCCGATCAAGTCGGGCCGCTGAACTCCGTTGCGTTCGTACCCTGACCGCACCACTACTTCCGAGAGGGACCCCGTATGTCCATCCGCGTGATGCTCGTCGACGACCAGGTGCTGCTGCGCACCGGTTTCCGCATGGTGCTGGCCGCCCAGCCCGACATGGAGGTCGTCGCCGAGGCCGGGGACGGCGCGGAGGCGCTGGAGGTGCTGGCCCGCAGCGAGGTGGACGTCGTGCTGATGGACGTCCGCATGCCGCGGATGGACGGGGTGGAGGCCACCGGCCGCATCTGCGCCCAGGACAATCCGCCGAAGGTGCTGATCCTGACCACCTTCGACCTCGACGAGTACGCCTTCTCCGCGCTGAAGGCCGGCGCGAGCGGCTTCATGCTCAAGGACGTGCCGCCCGCCGAGCTGCTGGGCGCCATCCGGGCCGTGCACAGCGGCGACGCGGTGGTCGCGCCCAGCACCACGCGCCGGCTGCTCGACCGCTTCACCCCGATGCTGCCGAGCGCGGCCAACGAGCCGACCAGCACGGAGCTGGGCCGGCTCACCGACCGCGAGCGCGAGGTGATGCTGCTGGTGGCCCAGGGGCTGTCCAACGGCGAGATCGCGGCGCGGCTGGTGCTCTCGGAGGCGACGGTCAAGACCCACGTGGGCCGCATCCTGACCAAGCTCGGCCTGCGGGACCGGGTGCAGGTGGTGGTGATGGCGTACGAGAGCGGGCTCGTACGGGCCGGTGGCGGCGGCCCGGCGGCGCACTAGCGCCCGCCCCTCCGCTCAGCGGAGCACGCCCTCCACGAAGTCGCTGCCGAGCCGGGCCACCACCGTCAGGTCGAGCTGGTGCAGGACGTACCGGCCGCGGCGGCGGGTGGTGATCAGGCCGGCCTTCTTCAGCACCGCGATGTGCCGGGAGACCTCCGGCGCGCTGATGTCGAGCGCGGTCGCCAGTTCGCCCGTGCTGAAGGCGGCCCGCGCCAGATAGCGGCACATCCGCATCCGCATGTGGTGGGACAGGGCCTCCAGGCGCAGCTTGAGCAGGTCCAGGGAGGCGGGGCCGGGCAGCTCGGGCGCGGCCACCGGGTAGTGGATCACCGGGCGCCAGCCGGGGGCGTGGCCCACCCACACATGGGGCCAGCCGATGGCGGACGGGACGAAGGTGACGCCCGCGCCGACCGCGGGGTCGAGCGCGCTCGCCCGGCCGGTGCCGAGCTTGTCGACGACGATCCGGGTGCCGTCCTCCGTCAGCGTCACGGCGGGCGACACCTCGGCCAGCGCCTCGGCGAGCCCCTTGCGCCGCAGCACCTCCGTCTTGTGCCGGGCGTCGGCGGCCAGCTGGACGCGCACCCGCTGCCAGAGGTCGTTGAAGAAGGCCTCCGCACAGTCCTCGAAGAGGCGGCGCAGCCAGGCCCGTACGGCCGGCGGGTCGTCCAGCAGCCGCTTGGCGAAGTCCAGCTGCCGGGGGCCGCGCGCGGTGGCGCGCTCGAGGGCCAGCTCGCGGGCCCTGGCGTTGACCAGCGGCGACGGGCCCTCCTGGCTGTAGTGCCGGGAGCAGGAGATCTCCAGGGCGGCGTCGACGAACAGGTCGTCGTTCAGCCGGTCCAGCTGGTCGAGGTCCTCGGCGAGCGTGGCTCCCGGCTGGCCGTGGGTGTCCGGCAGCGCGGCGAACGGCATGTTGATGTCCGAGAACGTCGAGGTCCACAGGAAGTCCGCCTCGCACAGCCGGTCCGCGAGGTCCGGCTTGAGGGAGGAGTTCGTCGCCGTCGTCCAGCCGTGCAGGCCCGGGTGGTGCCCGGGCTCGGCCAGGGCGTGCAGCGCGGTGCACAGCTCGGCGAGGGGCGCGGGGCGGAACACCAGGCGCTCGGGCGGCAGGCCCGCGATGTCGATCATCACGCTCATGTGCCCATCGTGCCTCTCTTTCCGCAGGTCGGGGCGTCATTTGACGTTCCTTGTCAATCCATGGGGCAACCTCTCGCCAAGCGGCGCACCGTGGAGACATGAACGCCAACCAGCAGCACATGCTCGACCTGTACCGCTTCGCACAGCACGACGAGCCGGCGCCGCCGGCGCCGGGCACCGGCGATCTCCGGGCCCTCCGCGCGTTCCGCACCTGGCGCCGGTTCCAGGCCGTCGTCGACGAGCGCACCGCCGCCCGGCGCGGCCGGTGGGCGGTCCTGTTCGGCCGCCCGAGGACCTCCGCCGCCCCCGCGGCCGGTACGTCCCGGCCCGTACCCGCGGCGGCTCCCGTGGTCCCCGCCGCACCCCGGCCGGCCGGGCGGTCGGCGGACCCGCGCTGCCGCGCCTGACCCGGCCCGGGCCCGGCGCCGGCCCGTCGGCCACCGTTGTCCACAGCCCTGGGGACGGCCAGGGAGCCCTCCGCCCGCCTCGCGTAGCATGACAAGGGAATCGTCCGGTACCCCCGCGGACTGGAACGGAAGGCATCCCGCCGCGTGAACGCACACCTCTCGCCCGAGCATGCGAGCCCTCAGGACCGCCCTGCCCGGCTCACCGTCGGCGTGGTCGGCGCGGGCCGCGTAGGCCCCGCCCTGGCCGCGTCGCTGCAGCTCGCCGGGCACCGCCCGGTCGCCGTCTCCGGCGTCTCCGACGCCTCCCTGCGACGGGCGGCCACCATGCTCCCGGACGTGCCGGTCATGGCCCCCGCCGACGTGCTCGCCCACGCCGAACTGGTCCTGCTGACGGTGCCCGACGACGCCCTGCCCGGTCTCGTCGCGGGCCTCGCCGAGACCGGTGCCGTGCGCCCCGGGCAGCTCCTCGTGCACACCTCCGGCCGGCACGGCACCGCCGTGCTCGACCCGGCCACCCGCGCCGGCGCCCTGCCGCTGGCCCTGCACCCGGCGATGACGTTCACCGGCACCCCCGTCGACGTCCAGCGCCTGGCCGGCTGCTCCTTCGGCGTCACCGCCCCCGAAGAGCTGCGCCTGGCGGCCGAGGCCCTCGTCATCGAGATGGGCGGCGAGCCCGAGTGGATCGAGGAGAGCGCCCGCCCGCTCTACCACGCGGCCCTCGCCATCGGCGCGAACCACCTGGTCACGCTCGTCGCCCAGAGCATGGACCTGCTGCGCACCGCCGGGGTCGAGCACCCCGCCCGGATGCTCGGCCCCCTCCTGGGCGCGGCCCTCGACAACGCCCTGCGCAGCGGCGACGCCGCCCTCACCGGCCCGGTGGCCCGCGGCGACGCCGGCACGGTCGCCGCGCACGTCGCCGAGCTGCGCAGGCACGCCCCCCAGGCCGTCGCCGGCTATCTGGCGATGGCCCGCACCACCGCGGACCGCGCGCTCGCGCACGGCCTGCTCAAGCCCGAACTGGCGGAGGACCTGCTCGGCGTCCTCGCGGACGGAGGCAACCAGTGACCACCCAGCTCGCCCGCACCGCCGAGGAGCTGCACGCCCTCCCGCGCGCGGGCCGCCGCGCCGTCGTGATGACGATGGGCGCCCTGCACGAGGGGCACGCCACCCTCGTCCGCGAGGCCCGCCGGCTGGCCGGACCCGACGGGCAGGTCGTGGTCACCGTCTTCGTCAACCCCCTGCAGTTCGGGCCCGGCGAGGACCTCGACCGCTACCCGCGCACCCTGGACGCCGACGTCCTGCTCGCCGGGCAGGCCGGTGCCGACGTCGTCCTCGCCCCGGCCGTCGACGAGGTCTACCCCGGCGGCGAGCCCCAGGTCCGCATCACCGCGGGCCCCATGGGCGAGCGCCTCGAGGGCGCGTCCCGCCCCGGGCACTTCGACGGCATGCTCACCGTCGTCGCCAAGCTGCTGCACCTGACCGGGCCCGACCTGGCGCTCTTCGGCCAGAAGGACGCCCAGCAGCTGGCCCTGATCCGCCGCATGGTGCGCGACCTCAACTTCCCCGTCGAGATCGTCGGCGTCCCCACGGTCCGCGAGGGCGACAACCTCGCGCTCTCCAGCCGCAACCGCTACCTCTCCGACGCCGACCGGACCACGGCGCTGGAGATCTCCCGCGCCCTGCTGACCGCCGGGCAGGCCGCCGGGCTCGGCGCGGCCGCCGTCCGGCGCTCCGCCCGCACGGTCCTCGACGGCGCGGCAGGGATGGAACCACCGCTGCGCCTGGACTACGTGGCCCTCGTCGACCCCGCCGACTTCACCGAGGTCCCCGACGACCACACCGGCGAGGCCGTCCTCGCCGTGGCCGCCAAGGTCGGCACCACCCGTCTGATCGACAACCTCCCCCTGACCGTCGGAGCGGCACGATGACCGGCATACGACTGCACGCACCCCGCCCCGGCTGGGTCGTCGACGCCGACGTCGTCGTCATCGGCTCCGGCGTCGCCGGCCTCACCGTCGCGCTGCGCTGCGCCGCCTCCGGCCAGAAGGTCACCGTCGTCACCAAGGCCCGCCTCGACGCCGGCTCCACCCGCTGGGCCCAGGGCGGCATAGCCGCCGCGCTCGGCGAGGGCGACACCCCCGAACAGCACCTGGACGACACCCTCGTCGCCGGCGCCGGCCTCTGCTCCGACGAGGCCGTGCACACCCTGGTCACCGAGGGCCCCGACGCGGTCCGCCGCCTCATCGCCACCGGCGCCCGCTTCGACACCGACGCCGAGTCCGGCGAGATCCTGCTGACCCGTGAGGGCGGACACCACCGCAGCCGCATCGCCCATGCGGGTGGTGACGCCACCGGCGCCGAGATCTCCCGCGCCCTGGTCGAGGCCGTGCGCGCGGCCGGCATCGAGACGATCGAGCACGCCCTCGTCCTGGACCTCCTCAAGGACGCCGACGGCCGCGCGGCGGGCGTCTCGCTGCACGTCATGGGCGAAGGACGGCACGACGGCGTCGGCGCGGTACGGGCCGGGGCCGTCGTCCTGGCCACCGGCGGCATGGGCCAGGTGTTCTCCGCGACCACCAACCCCGCCGTCTCCACCGGCGACGGCGTCGCCCTCGCCCTGCGGGCCGGCGCCGAGGTCTCCGACCTGGAGTTCGTCCAGTTCCACCCCACCGTGCTCTGGCTCGGCCCCGACGCGGAGGGCCAGCAGCCGCTGGTGTCGGAGGCGGTGCGCGGCGAGGGCGCCCACCTCGTCGACGCCGACGGCCACCGCTTCATGGTCGGCGCGCACGAACTGGCCGAACTCGCCCCGCGCGACATCGTCGCCAAGGGCATCCTGCGGCGCATGCGCGAACAGGACGCCGAGCACATGTACCTCGACGCCCGGCACTTCGGCGCGCAGATGTGGGAGCACCGCTTCCCCACGATCCTGGCCGCCTGCCGGACGCACGGCATCGACCCGGTGACCCAGCCGATCCCCGTGGCACCGGCCGCGCACTACGCCTCGGGCGGAGTGCGCACGGACCTGTACGGACGCACGACCGTGCCGGGGCTGTACGCGTGCGGCGAGGTCGCCTGCACCGGCGTGCACGGCGCGAACCGGCTGGCGTCCAACTCGCTCCTCGAAGGCCTCGTCTTCGCCGAGCGCATCGCCGCCGACCTCGCCGGCGCCACCGTCCCCGCCGGCCACCCGCCGCTGACGGACGAGCCCGCGGCGCCCCTCATCGCGCCCGCGGACCGCGCCGCGATCCAGCGCACCATGACGCTGGGCGCCGGAGTGCTGCGCTCCCGGCAGAGCCTGGAGCGCGCGGCGGCGGAGCTCGCCCGCATCCGCGAGGAGGCCGCTGGCAAGACCGTCGAGCCCGGCACCGAGGCGTGGGAGACCACCAACCTCCTCCTCGTCGCGCAAGTACTTGTCGCGGCCGCGCTCCAGCGCGAGGAGACCCGCGGCTGCCACTGGCGCGAGGACCACCCCGACCGTGCGGATGCCACGTGGCGCCGGCACCTCCTCGTGACCCTGCGCCCGGACCGTACCCTTGCGGTCTCCACCACCGAATCGGCCGCCTTCCCGTCTGTTGCAACTCCCGCCGCCCTCAAGGAGAACCGCGTGAGCACCCACGACGACCGTCCCCTGCACCAGCTCGGCCGTCCCGGCCAGGAGAGCGCCGAGGCCGCCGCCGGTGGCTGCGGCGACGCCTGCGGCTGCGCCGCCGGCGAGTACGACGCGGACGCCTTCGAGTGCGGGCTCGACCCCGAGCTCGCCCGCCTGATCGCCGAGGCCGGGCTGGACCCGCTGCAGATCGAGGACCTCGCCCACCTGGCCATCGAGGAGGACCTCGACGGCGGCAAGGACATCACGACCTTCGCGACCGTCGCCGAGGACGCCGTCGCCACCGGTGACTTCACCGCCCGCGAGGCCGGCACCGTCGCGGGGCTGCGCGTCGCCGAGGCCATCCTCTCCGTGGTCTGCACGGACGAGTTCGAGGTCGAGCGGCACGTCGAGGACGGCGACCGGGTGGAGGCGGGCCAGAAGCTGCTGACCGTCCGCACCCTCACCCGCGACCTGCTCACCGGCGAGCGCAGCATGCTCAACATCCTGTGCCACCTCTCCGGCATCGCCACCGCGACCCGCGCGTGGTCCGACGCGCTGGAGGGCACCGGCGCCGCCGTCCGCGACACCCGCAAGACCACGGTCGGACTGCGGGCCCTGGAGAAGTACGCGGTGCGCTGCGGCGGCGGCGTCAACCACCGCATGTCGCTGTCGGACGCGGCGCTGGTGAAGGACAACCACGTCATCGCCGCCGGCGGCGTCGCCGAGGCGTTCAAGGCCGTACGGCAGGAGTTCCCGGACGTGCCGATCGAGATCGAGGTCGACCGCATCGACCAGATCCCGCCGGTCCTCGAGGCGGGCGCCGACCTGATCATGCTCGACAACTTCACCCCCGAGCAGACCCGCGAGGCCGTCGAGCTCGTCGCGGGCCGGGCCGCCCTGGAGTCCTCCGGCCGCCTCACCCTCGCCAACGCCCGGGCCTACGCCGAGACCGGTGTCGACTACCTCGCGGTCGGCGCGCTGACCCACTCCTCCCCGATCCTGGACATCGGGCTGGACCTGCGGGAGGTCTGATGCTGCTCACCATCGATGTCGGCAACACCCAGACGGTCCTCGGCCTGTTCGACGGCGAGGACATCGTCGAGCACTGGCGCATCTCCACCGACCCGCGCCGCACCGCCGACGAACTGGCGGTGCTCCTGCAGGGCCTGATGGGCCGCCATCCGCTGCTCGGTGACGAACTGGGCGACGGCATCGAGGGCATCTGCATCTGCTCGACGGTCCCCTCGGTGCTGCACGAGATGCGCGAGGTGACCCGCCGCTACTACGGCGACGTGCCGGCCATCCTGGTCGAGCCGGGCGTGAAGACCGGCGTGCCGATCCTCATGGACAACCCCAAGGAGGTCGGCGCGGACCGCATCATCAACGCGGTCGCCGCCGTCGAGCTCTACGGCGGCCCGTGCGTCGTCGTCGACTTCGGCACGGCCACCACGTTCGACGCGGTCAGCGCGCGCGGGGAGTACGTCGGCGGCGTGATCGCCCCCGGCATCGAGATCTCCACCGAGGCGCTGGGCGTCAGGGGCGCCCAGCTCCGCAAGATCGAGATCGCCCGGCCGCGCAGTGTCATCGGCAAGAACACCGTCGAGGCCATGCAGTCCGGCATCCTCTACGGCTTCGCGGGCCAGGTCGACGGCGTCGTCAACCGCATGGCCCGCGAACTGGCCGAGGACCCGGACGACGTCACGGTCATCGCCACGGGTGGCCTGGCCCCCCTGGTCCTGGGCGAGGCCTCGGTCATCGACGAACACGAACCCTGGCTGACCCTGATCGGCCTCCGCCTCGTCTACGAACGCAACACCCCCCGCCCCTGACTTCGGGCCCGGGTCCTCAAGCGCCGGACGGGCTGGATTGCTGCCCGGCACGGGGGCGTTGTGCCGCTGGGGCCCCTGCTCCCGGGGCTCCGCCCCGGACCCCGGTCCTCAAACGCCGGACGGGCTGGTTTGATGCCCGGCACGGGGTGGTGGGTCGCCGGGCGGGGCCTGTTCCCGGGGCTCCGCCCCGGACCCCGGTCCTCAAGCGCCGGACGGGCTGGTTTGTTGCTCAGCACGCGACAAACCAGCCCGATTCCCGGCGCCGAATAGGCCGCCCCGGGACACGGCACCAATCCGGCCCGCCTCACGGGTGCCAAGCCGGCCCCGTCCCATGGGCGCCAATCCGGCCCGCCCCCCACGGGCACCAATCAAGCCCGCCCTCCGGGCAGCAATCCGGCCCCGCCCCCTGGGCAGCAATCCAGCCCGCCCTCCGGGCAGCAATCCGGCCCCGCACCACGGGTGCCAATCCAGCCCGCCCTCCGGGCAGCAATCCGGCCCCGCACCACGGGTGCCAATCCAGCCCGCCCTCCGGGCAGCAATCCGGCCCCGCCCCACAGGCAGCAATCCAGCCCGCCCTACGTGCACCAATCCGGCCCGCCCCACGGCAGCAATCAAGCCCGCCCCACGGGCACCAATCCGACCCGCCCCCGGCGGCGCGCCAATCCACCCCCGCCCCGGGCGGCAATCCACCCCCAGCCCCCGCGGCACCTTTCCAGCCAGTTCCGGGCAACAATCCAGCCCGTCCGGCGATTGAGGACAAGAAACGGTGAAAGGGCGGGATCGGGGAAAGCCCCACCCGAGCAACCAACCACCGACCCCGGCTGTCCTGACTGCTGTGAGGGCGGACCGGACGGACAGACAGACAGGCTGGGGCGAATGAGCGGCGGCGGCAACGGCAACAGCAACAGCACCGGCACCGGCACCGGCATCAGCCGAATACGACGAACCCTGAGACGGACGGCGGCGACCGCCGTCGTCGTCGTGGCCGCCGGCCTCGGCCTCGGGGCCGCCCACGCGGGCGCCCAGGCGCAGCCCCGCGCCGACTACCAGGCCGTCGCCCACCCCGTCACCGGCCACGTCGGCCAGACCGTCGAGGTCGAGCTCGGCGTGCGCAACGGCGGCCCAGGCGGTGGCGGCGGCCGGGCCTACGAAGTCGTCGCCCCCGAAGGCACCACCATCGTCGCGACCGCCACGACCCCGAACGGCACACCGCCCTGCCGCCCGAGAGGCTCCGACACCAGCCGCACCTACCTGTGCGCCATCGGCGAGGACTTCCCCGCCGGCGACCGCGAAACGCTCCGCTTCCGCGTCCGCATCGACGAGAAGATCGACGGCGCCGAGGGCCGCGTACGGATCGTCGGCCGCGACGAGGACCCCGAACCCGACCCGGACCCCGCCAACGACTCCGCACCGATCCCCGTCGAGGTGACCGACGCGCCACCCGCCCCGGCCCCGAAGACCGCCCACCCGGGCAACCCCCACGCGCTGCTGATCGCCACCACCTCCGGCACCGCCCTCTCCGCCGGCGTCCTCGTCCTGGGAGCCGTCCGCCGCCGGGCGCACTGACCCCGTCCATGCCACGCCCGAGATGGTGTGCTAAGCGAATTTTGTCCACTTAGCACTTACAGTCGGCCCATGCCCACGCCCTATGGATCCCGCGGCGGCATGGCGTTCAGCGCGGACGAGCTGCGCGTGCTGCGCCGTGCCCTCGACATCGCACTCCGTCCCCACTCCGTGCCCACGAGTCCCGGGCCCGCGCGGGAGGCCGAAGCCAAGGACTGCCTCCTGCTAGCCGAGGCCGTGGACGAGGCCGTCCGCGAAGGCGACCGGCTGCGCGCCTTCCTCCTCCAGGACCTCGCCCGCTACCGCGCCGCCCTGCCGGGCGCGGCGCCCGGCTACGTGCTGCGGCTGCGGGATGCCCTCCTGGACGGCTACCGCCCCGGCGCCGAGGACCTCGCCGCGCTGCGCGCGCTGTGCGCGGAGCCCGCGGGGGAGGCGGAGGCCACCCGTCGGCACACGCTGCTGGCGCGCTGCGAGCACCTTGCCGAGCAGGCGGTACGGGCCAGGCTGGCCGCCCGCGCCGCCGCGGCCGCCGCCCCGGCCGTCCCGACGGCCCGCCCCCCAGCACCCCCGCGAACACCCCCACCGCCCGCCGCAAGCCCGCACCCGCAGTCCCCGCCGGCCGCCAGTACGCACGTGCAGACTCCACCCGCCCACCCCCACCCGCAGTCCCCGCCACCGCGTACCGGCACCCATCTCCAGGCCCTCCCCGGCGGCCGGGCCCCGCGCGCGGCCGAGCCCGATCCGAAGTCGGGGCCCAAGCCGGGGGAGAGTCCCGCGCCGCCGAATCGACCCGCGCCCGCGCCGCCGCCGGAGGCGCCGCGGCCCAAGCCTCCGGCGGCGCCGCGCCCGGGGCGGCCCATTCCGACCCCCGGCGAGGTGTTCCCGCCGCGCCGCAAGCCCGCGCCGCCCCTCGGCGCCCGCGCGCTCGCGGTGGCCCGGCCCGCCTGACCCGGGCGGCCGGGGGGAAGGGGCGGGCGCGTAATCTGGACGGGTCGCTCAAGCGCAGAACCCCCGATTCCAGAAGGAGCCGACGGCCATGGACTATGTCGCCGCGCTGGTCCCGCCCATGGTGATGGCGGTGGCTTTCACCGCGCTGGTCGTGACGATCGTCAAGAGCCAGGGTGGTGCGAACAAGGCCAAGGAAGACGCCCTCGTCGACGCCGCACTGGCCCGCGCCGAGGCCGCCCAGCAGGTGGCAAAGCCCGCCGAGGCCTGACAAAACGACCACATCGGGAGCCGGGAGAAAGCGCCGGCGGCCCGGGCAGGGCGTACGAGCCGAGCCAATTCGCTCCGGCACGTGCGCCCTTTTTGCTGCGGGGATTGCCGCGCCGATAAACCGGCATTCAAGACATCTCCCACTATTATTCACGTGTGGTCCGACGCCTGGGTGAACTGGAAGACGCCGTGATGACGCGCGTGTGGGAGTGGAACCGACCGGTCACCGTTCGGGAAGTCCTGGAAGACCTTCAGCAGGAACGGTCCATCGCCTACACCACCGTGATGACCGTAATGGACAACCTGTATCAGAAGGGCTGGGTGCGGCGGGAAGCCGAAGGCCGCGCCTATCGATATGAGGCGGTCTCCAACCGCGCCGCCTACTCGGCCGCACTGATGAACGAAGCCTGGTCCCTCAGCGACAACCCCGCGGCCGCTCTCGTCGCCTTCTTCGGCATGATGTCGGCCGAACAACGGGAAGCCCTCCGCGACGCCATCAGGGTCGCCCAACTCGACGGGCCCGACGAGACCCCGGGCCCCCCGGGACGATAGCGTCCGGCCATGTCCGCTCTAACTAAAGTCGTCACTGTCCGCAGGGCCCGCACCAGCGATGTGCCCGCGGTCCGCCGGCTCATCAACGCCTACGTTCGCGACCGCATCCTGCTCGACAAAGCCACGGTGACGCTTTACGAGGACATCCAGGAGTTCTGGGTGGCGGAGCGGGACGAGGACGGTACCGTCATCGGATGCGGTGCGCTGCATGTGATGTGGGAAGACCTCGCGGAGGTACGCACTCTCGCCGTGGACCCCGATGTCAGGGGCGGTGGAGTGGGCCACCAGGTACTGGACAAGCTGCTGCAGACGGCGCGCTGGCTCGGCGTGCGGCGCATTTTCTGCCTCACCTTCGAAGTCGACTTCTTCGCGAAGCACGGCTTCGTGGAGATCGGAGAGACCCCCGTCGACGGGGATGTCTACAGCGAGCTGCTGCGTTCCTATGACGAGGGCGTTGCCGAGTTCCTGGGTCTCGAACGAGTGAAGCCGAACACCCTTGGCAACAGCCGGATGCTTCTGCATCTGTGAGCGCGGTCCCTATGTCCGAATCGCGCCCCTATCGTGCGGGCCCGGAAGCCATCGTTCCCATGCTGAAGGCGGACTGAACCTTCCCGGGGGGTTTGTGTTTTTCCGAGAAAGGCGGTTTGCTATTCCTCCGTAATCCCTTTTCCGCTGATGAAAGGAATCCCCCGTGGCGCAGAAGGTTCAGGTCCTTCTTGTCGATGACCTCGACGGCGGCGAGGCCGACGAGACCGTGACGTTCGCCCTGGATGGCAAGTCCTACGAGATCGACCTCACCACGGCCAACGCGGACAAGCTGCGCGAGGCGCTCGCGGACTACGTGAAGTCGGCCCGTCGTACCGGCGGCCGTGCCGCGGCCGGCCGCGGTAAGGCCCGCGCCGGCGCCGCCGCCGGCGGCAGCCCGGACACCGCGAAGATCCGCGCCTGGGCCAAGGAGAACGGCTACAACGTCAACGACCGCGGCCGTGTCCCGGCCGAGATCCGTGAGGCGTACGAGAAGGCCAACGCCTGATCTCCTGCCGGATCCCTCGCCTGATCCCCCGGCCTTTCCGGCCGACATCCCGGCGGCTGATCCCTGCGCGCCTCGCCGGCGCGCAGCAGTCGGGCCCGGTGGCACTCCGTGGCCGCCGCACCCACCAGCCGTACGAGATCGGGGGCGCCGCCGTCGCCCCCGAGGCCGGCCACCGGCAGGGTGGGCTCGACCGGGCGCCCCGGTTCGGGGGGCCGCACCCAGACGGCCGCCTCCGCCGCCTCCCGGCGGCCGTACGGCCGCTGCGGGGCCGACCACCGGCCCACGGGCTCCGGGGCCACGATCTGGCCGCCCGGGCCCAGCGCGGTCAGCTCCAGGGCGATGCCGCCCCACTCCAGCCAGCCGAGTAGCCCCGGCACCTCCTCGGCGCTGCCCACGGCCGTCAGGAACCACATCTTCCGGGCCCGGCCGTCCAGCGCGACCGGCCCGGTCACGGGCACCCGCCCGAGCACGGCGAAGCCGGCCTCCGCGGGCACGCCCAGCGCGTCGAACCGCACCCCCGTGAGCAGCTCCACCGGCCGCCCGGCCGTCGTCGGGGCCGTCGGCCAGCCGAGCACGCACTCGTACCACTGGCGCCGCCGGCGCCGTGCGTGCGGGTCCGTGAGCGGGGTCGATTCGCCCGAGGGGCGGCACGGGCACGGGAGGACTACCGTCATGAACGGTGCAACTGTGGAAAACCCAAGAGGTTACGCAGGGTGGATAGTTGGGCACGCTCCGTATAAGACGTAAGGGGCGCACAGGGGCTCCCCATGGCGCGAGGGTGTTCGCCCGTAGCGGAGGGAAAGGACCCGCGCCGCATGGAGTGTCGGTGCTTGCGGGTAGGACTTTCCCCGTGGGAAGAGGCGATATAGCAAGCCCAGTAGGCCGTCACCGGGGGTGGTGGCGGGGCTGTGGGCGGGCGTGTCGGGGCAAGCGGGCGTTCGCCGTGGGCGTAGTGGAGGTGGGCGTATATGCCTGGCCTGCGGGAACATCGTCTCCCACCATCGGGTTGGAGGAGATGTCGGCTGTTCGGCAGTAGGTTTCCCCGCCGACGCGGGGGTGATCCGGACGGATGTCGGCAGTTGGAATGAGCTGTCCCGTCCCACGGGACTAGCATGCGGAAGGACAGGGAGGGGACCGACCCCTAACTGCCTGACCGCTCTGAGGAGCGATTAACGATGTTCGAGAGGTTCACCGACCGCGCGCGGCGGGTTGTCGTCCTGGCTCAGGAAGAAGCCCGGATGCTCAACCACAACTACATCGGCACCGAGCACATCCTCCTGGGCCTGATCCACGAGGGTGAGGGTGTCGCCGCTAAGGCCCTGGAGAGCCTCGGGATTTCGCTCGAGGCGGTCCGCCAGCAGGTGGAGGAGATCATCGGGCAGGGGCAGCAGGCTCCGTCCGGCCACATCCCCTTCACCCCCCGTGCCAAGAAGGTCCTGGAGCTCTCGCTCCGCGAGGCCCTTCAGCTGGGCCACAACTACATCGGCACCGAGCACATCCTGCTCGGCCTGATCCGCGAGGGCGAGGGCGTCGCCGCGCAGGTCCTGGTCAAGCTGGGTGCCGATCTGAACCGGGTCCGGCAGCAGGTCATCCAGCTGCTCTCCGGCTACCAGGGCAAGGAAGCCGCCACCGCCGGCGGCCCCGCCGAGGGCACCCCCTCGACGTCGCTCGTCCTGGACCAGTTCGGCCGCAACCTCACGCAGGCCGCTCGCGAATCCAAGCTCGACCCGGTCATCGGGCGCGAGAAGGAGATCGAGCGGGTCATGCAGGTGCTGTCCCGCCGTACCAAGAACAACCCGGTGCTCATCGGCGAGCCCGGTGTCGGCAAGACCGCCGTCGTCGAGGGCCTGGCCCAGGCCATCGTCAAGGGCGAGGTGCCCGAGACCCTCAAGGACAAGCACCTCTACACCCTCGACCTCGGCGCCCTGGTCGCCGGCTCCCGCTACCGCGGTGACTTCGAGGAGCGCCTGAAGAAGGTCCTCAAGGAGATCCGCACCCGCGGCGACATCATCCTGTTCATCGACGAGCTCCACACCCTGGTGGGTGCGGGCGCCGCCGAGGGCGCGATCGACGCCGCCAGCATCCTCAAGCCGATGCTCGCCCGCGGCGAGCTGCAGACCATCGGCGCCACGACGCTGGACGAGTACCGCAAGCACCTGGAGAAGGACGCCGCCCTCGAGCGCCGCTTCCAGCCCATCCAGGTCGCCGAGCCGTCGCTGCCGCACACCATCGAGATCCTCAAGGGCCTCCGCGACCGCTACGAGGCGCACCACCGCGTCTCCATCACGGACGAGGCCCTGGTCCAGGCCGCCCAGCTGGCCGACCGCTACATCTCCGACCGCTTCCTGCCGGACAAGGCGATCGACCTGATCGACGAGGCCGGCTCCCGGATGCGCATCCGCCGGATGACCGCGCCGCCGGACCTCCGCGAGTTCGACGAGAAGATCGCCGACGTGCGCCGCGAGAAGGAGTCCGCGATCGACTCGCAGGACTTCGAGAAGGCCGCCTCCCTGCGCGACAAGGAGAAGCAGCTCCTCGCCGCGAAGGCCAAGCGGGAGAAGGAGTGGAAGGCCGGCGACATGGACGTCGTCGCCGAGGTCGACGGCGAGCTGATCGCCGAGGTCCTGGCCACGGCCACCGGCATCCCGGTCTTCAAGCTCACGGAGGAGGAGTCCTCCCGCCTCCTGCGCATGGAGGACGAGCTGCACAAGCGCGTCATCGGCCAGAAGGACGCCATCAAGGCGCTCTCCCAGGCCATCCGGCGCACGCGTGCGGGTCTGAAGGACCCGAAGCGCCCCGGCGGATCGTTCATCTTCGCCGGCCCCTCCGGTGTCGGTAAGACCGAGCTGTCCAAGACGCTCGCCGAATTCCTCTTCGGCGACGAGGACGCGCTGATCTCCCTCGACATGTCGGAGTTCAGCGAGAAGCACACCGTCTCGCGTCTCTTCGGCTCCCCGCCCGGATACGTGGGTTACGAAGAGGGCGGCCAGCTCACCGAGAAGGTGCGCCGCAAGCCGTTCTCCGTGGTTCTCTTCGACGAGGTCGAGAAGGCCCACCCCGATATCTTCAACTCGCTGCTGCAGATCCTGGAGGACGGTCGCCTGACCGATTCCCAGGGCCGCGTGGTCGATTTCAAGAACACCGTCATCATCATGACGACGAACCTCGGCACCCGGGACATCTCCAAGGGCTTCAACCTGGGCTTCGCGGCCCAGGGCGACGTCAAGACCGGGTACGAGCGGATGAAGGCGAAGGTCAACGAAGAGCTCAAGCAGCACTTCCGGCCCGAGTTCCTCAACCGTGTCGACGACACGGTGGTCTTCCACCAGCTCACCGAGGAAGACATCATCCAGATCGTCGACCTGATGATCGCCAAGGTGGACGAGCGGCTCAAGGACCGCGACATGGGCATCGAGCTCAGCTCCGAGGCCAAGTCGCTCCTGGCGAAGAAGGGCTACGACCCGATCCTGGGCGCCCGCCCGCTGCGCCGCACGATCCAGCGCGAGATCGAGGACATCCTGTCCGAGAAGATCCTCTTCGGCGAGCTCCGTCCGGGCCACATCGTGGTCGTCGGCACGGAGGGCGAAGGCGAGGAGAAGAAGTTCACCTTCCGCGGCGAGGAGAAGTCGGCCCTGCCGGACACCCCGCCGGTCGAGTCCGCCGCCGGTGGCGCGGGCCCGAACCTGTCGAAGGACGCGTAACGCTCACTGAGCGGTAGAGCAGTACGGGGCGGCCCCGGAACCGTGTGATCACGGTTCCGGGGCCGATTCCTTTGGGCTGCGGGCGGTCAGTCGTAGTCGTCCCTGTGCCCGATGGTCAGGCGATCGCTGAAGCGGTCTGCGCCCAGCACCGTCAGCTTTTGCCAGGCAGGGCTGAAGAGCTCGAGTCCGTGCCCAGGCAGTTCTTGCACGTCCGTGAAGTCGACAACGCTGGTGCCTGAGCCGACCCGCTCGACATAGAGGGAGCGCAGGGCAGGGAAGACCTCGAGGATTTTCCCCTCCACGGTAAAGGTCTCGGTGAGGCCGAGCTCCAGCTCGGTTATCCGGGGCAGTGCCTCCAGCTCCAGGAGGCCGTCGAGGGGGCCCTCGAGCATCAGGGAAGAGAGCTGCGGGAGGCCCCCGAGGTGCTTGAGCTCCTCGGGGGAGGCCAGGCAGTCCAGAAGCACCAAGCGGCGAAGGCTTTTCCAGCCCTCGATGCCCTGGAGCGATATGGGGTCGCTGTCGCTGATCACCAGCTCGGTGACGCTACTGAAGGGCGGTGGCAGTCTGCCACCGCCTGCCGCATCCGGGACACTGCGGAGGCCGAGATACGAGAGTTTCGGCAGCTCGAGGGCCGCCAGACACTCCGGCGGGAGTTCGGACACATCGAGGTGCAGCTCGCGCAGGTCAGAGCCGTGCAGCGCAGAGATGTCCCGCAACAGGGGGCAGCCCGACACCGACAGGAAGCCGATTTCCCGGTGGTCGTGCAAGAAATCCATGTTCGAGAGCGCATCGTTGCCCGTGATGACCAGCTGGCGGACCTCACGGCCTTGAAACACGCGACGAAGGCTGTCCGATGAATGGTCGCCTTCGATGGCCAACGTCCTGACGGCCCCCAGGCGCGGCAGCTGCGAGAGCTCTTCCGCAGTCGCGATGCTGAGGCGGACGTCGTCGAGCCGCGTGGGAGCGAGGACGTCTTCCGCGTACCGCTGCGTGTCTGAGTCCTGCCAGCCGTAAGCGACGAGCTCGCGGACCTCGACCGCCTCATGCTGTCCGTAACGTGCCATGAGGGGAATCGCCGCATCGCCCAGCGGGCTCAGGACCCTCACCACATGTCGAGCGGCTTCCTCGTCCAGCCCTTCCGGCCCCGGCAGAATCTCCAGCACCTCCGGGCCCAGCGAGGACAGATAGCCGACCTCCGCCGCGTTGCGTGGTGCTCCCAGCCCCCTGAGCCCCTCCCACACCGCCGCATGCAGCTCGTCGTCCAGAGACGCCGCACTCATCGCGCACTGCGCCGCGAGGGTCCGTACTGACCACCTTTCCTCCCGACCCGCCCTCGGGGCTCTGCCCACCATGACGAGCGCCTTGATGACCCGCCGCTCCTCGCTCCTCCCGCAGTGCCCGATGACGAGCCGGATGACGTCCTGCCATTGCTCTTCCGACATATGGCCCAGGAGTTCGTCGAGGCTGTCGCTGTCCTGGAATTCCTTCGCCGCGAGATAGTCCTGAAAGGTGCGGTGAATGAATTGGATGGAATCCGCCGCGCGTTCCTGCAGCAGTCCGCTGCGGTTGAGCAGATGCGTCAGCACCTGTTCCGCCGTTCCCTGCTCGCGCACCTGTCGTAGGCCGTTCATGGCCGACTTCAGCTGGTGCACCGCCTGGCCGTGGGAAAGCTCGGTGCGGTTGTTCCGTACCAGCCAGACGGCGATGTGCTGCAGGAGCTGCAGCCCGTCCTCGACCGTCAGGTCGATGCCCTCGGGGGCGCCGACGCGGCGGTAGGCGTCGCGGTTGCCCAGCAGCATCGCCAGCGCGGCCTGGTAGAGGTGCCAGCGGGTGCGCGGCAGCAGGCCGCTGCGCCGCCGGTGCAGGGCGCAGATCACCGCGCACAGCAGCGGCGTGCGGGCCAGGTCGCGCAGGCCCGCGTTGCGCCGGAACTCCTGGGAGAGATCGCGCTCGAGGGTGGCGAGGCGGGCGCGTTCCTGTCCGGCCCGCAGTCCGTCGGAGAAGATGCCGCACTCCAGGCGGGCGGCCTTGTGCCAGGCGGTCACGAACGACTGGATGTCGCTGTCGCTCATCGGCAGGAGCTGCAGCTCCTCGAAGCCCTCCGACTCCAGCCAGGACTGCTCGACAGCGAGCGGTCGCACCGTGACCAGGCAACGCGTCCCCGGGTGCATCCGCAGGAACTGGGTGAGCCATTGCCGGGCCGGGGCGCGGTCGGCCTGGGGGAGCTCGTCCATACCGTCGACCAGGAGCAGGCCGCGGCCCGCCGCCAGGATGCGGCCCGCCCAGCCGGGCGGCGGCTCGTCCACGGGCATCCGGGCGATGGTGGGGAGCTGGGCGAGGGTAGGCGCCGTGATGCTCTGTGCGGCGAGGCTGCGCATGGGGATCACGAAGGGGATCAGGCCGTCGAGTGCGCTCAGCTTGTCGGGGAGGGTGCGGCAGACGGCGTGGGACGCCAGCCACCACACCAGCGTGGTCTTCCCGGCCCCGGCCTCGCCCCGCAGGACCGTCCGAGGGCGGGAGCCGAGTAGATCCTCGATGCGTTGCCGCTCCGGCCGGCCGGACGTCGTCTCCGGGCCCGTCTTCTGCGCCTCCAGGCTCAGGTATGCCGTGTCCAGGTCCCAGCTGTTCTCGTTCGCCCCCAGGTCGTCGAGCCCGAAGACCTCCATCCGGCTGTAGCGGGCCTTGACCGCCCTTGCGTACTGCTCCTCGTAGGCGAGATCCCGGGGGTCGGGGCTGCTGAGCTCCTCCACCGCCGGGGCGTCCGGCCAGTAGTGCTTGAGGACCTCGGCCAGGCCGTCGGCGAGGATGTGCGGGATCGGCACCGCGTCGACGGCGGAGTGCTCCCAGCCCTGGGGGTCCTCCGTGGCGATCCCCAGGAGGAGCGGGCCGGCGAAAAGCGGGCCTCCGGACAGTCCGGCCCAGGGTGAGCCCTCCGAGTAGGCCCCCGGCGGGTGGTGGTCGCTGTGCAGGACATAGCGGCCCCGCAGCCGCCCCGACAGGGGTGTGAGGGTGCCCGGTATCTGTGCCGCCTCCAGTTTGGTGCCCCGGTATCGCTGGACCTGCGGAAAGCCCAGCACCTGGCACCCTCCCACCGGCTGCTGGGTGGTGAGCGTGCCCCAGCGCAGGGGCGGCAGGCTGCCGTCGGGGACGAGGTCGCGGGCGGCCCACACGAGGGCGGCGTCACAGCGGTCGGACCGGGCAGCCCACACGACCTCGCAGGCCACCGGGCCGGTCCCGCCAGGGATCACCACCTCGGCCGCCAGTCTGCGGCTGAAGTCGAAGATGTGGCGGCTGGTGAGGATGAGGTTCGGCGTCAGCAGCACCCCGCTGCCCTGCTGTGCGGCCAGGACCGCCACCAGCCGGTCTTCCACGGATCTCATCGGTCTCAGTGGTCGGCGGTGGCGTCGCCGAATCCCGACAGCCCCGCCGGCCGGTCGTTGCCGACCTTCCAGCCGTCGCCCGTGCGCCGGTCCTTCGGGGTCAGGGTGAAGGCGATCTTGTGGGTGCGGGCCTTGGCGTGCGAGAGGTCCGTGCCGCCCTCGACGATCCAGGCCTTCACCTTGCCGCCGGCCTTGGCGTCGCGGCGCAGCTCGACCGTGAACTCCAGCGCGATGTCACCGACGTCGAAGGCGAGGTCCTCGCCGGCTCCGGCCGCCGCCGCGGCGGTCAGGCCCGCGCGGATCGCCCGTACCGCCTCCGCCAGCTCTATTTCCTCGAAACCGTTGCTCACCGCGAGACCCCCCGCACGTTGTGTACACATCCGTCGCCCGGAGCGTACCGCCGATCTTGGGTCCGCAGCCCCGGGAACGGGGGTCGGACCGGCCTCCGCGGTGACATGGCGCACAGCGAATTTCGGCACTACTAGGCGGGGTAGGGAGAATTCGATCTCGGGATTTCCAGGGGATTGCGCCGGAAATCGCGAGGAGTCGATCTCCGAATCGATTGCCCGCATACTGCGTGCGCTAGTAAATGGGCCACTCGACAGCACCCGGAAGCGTTGGTTACCAAGGTATGGCGATCCCGGCTCGTAGCCGGGACCTGTTTATGCCTGGAGGTTTATCCGTATGTCGAAGCGCACCGCTTTCCGTAACTCGAGCAAGACCGCTTTCCGTGTCCGCACCGCCGCCATGGTGGCCGCCGGACTGGGAGCATCGGTCGCGCTCGGTTCCGGGGTCGCGCTCGCTGCCGACACCACGGCTGCTGTGGCCGAGTTCCCCGCGTTCGCGTCCGTCGCGACGCTGGACGACGCGCTGAACGCGCAGGCCGCGACCCAGCTGAAGGTGGCGGAGAAGGAGAAGCAGGCCGCCGAGCAGGCCAAGCAGGAGGCCGCCAAGCGTGCCGAGGACCTGCGCAAGCAGGCCGAGGAGGCCCGTAAGAAGGCCGAGGCCTCGCGCAACCGCGCCGACGCCTGGGTCGCCCCGGTCGCCGACTACCAGGTCGGTCAGCCCTTCGGTAAGGCCGGCGCCATGTGGGCCGCCAAGCACAGCGGCCAGGACCTGGTCGTCAACTCCGGCACGGCCGTGATGTCCGTGCACGGCGGTACGGTCGTCAAGGCCGGCCCCAACGGCGGCGGCGACGGTCCGGCGTACGGCAACGCCATCGTGATCAAGCACGACAACAACACGTATTCGCAGTACGCCCACCTTTCGCAGGTGAAGGTCTCGGTCGGCCAGAGCGTGTCCACCGGCCAGGTCATCGGCCTGTCCGGCTCCACCGGCAACTCCTCCGGCCCCCACCTGCACTTCGAGATCCGTACGACCCCGAACTACGGCACTGCCATCGAGCCGGTCGCCTTCCTCAAGGCCCACGGCGAGACCCTCTGACGCAAGGCCTCCGACGAGGCCCTGACGGGCCCCTGACGAACCACGAGCCGGCGTACCGCTTCCCGCGGTGCGCCGGCTTCGTCGTGCCCGGCGCCGGGGCCCGCGCCGCTCGGGAAGCCGACTGCCGCCGGCCGTGCCTACGGTGGTCGTGCGGCAGACGTTCCACGGGCAGCGGCACGGACGGAGCCAGTCATGATCAAGGGAATCGCGATCACCACTGTCTGGGTCCTCGACCAGGACCGGGCGAAGGAGTTCTACACCGACAAGCTCGGCCTCGAGGTCCGCACCGACATGACCATCGGCGGCGACGACGGCATGCGCTGGCTCACCGTCGGCGCCGAGGCCCAGCCGGACGTCGAGCTGACGCTGATGGTCCCGGGCCCGCCGGGGCTGGACGCGGAGTCGGCCGAGGCCATGAAGGAGCTCGTCTCCCGGGGCGTCCTGGGCGCCGGAGTGCTCAGCACCGACGACGTCCGCCGGGACTACGAGCGGCTGAGGTCCAAGGGCGTGGAGTTCCTCCAGGAGCCGCAGGAGCGCCCGTACGGCACCGAGGCGATCCTGCGGGACGACTCCGGCAACTGGTTCTCGCTCACCCAGCGCCGTGAGCGGCTGGACACCGAGCAGGCCTGGGGCGAGTGCGTGGACCCGATGTGAGGCGACCGCCGGGGGCGTCTAGTCCGGCACCTGGATGATCGGGAAGCTCCCCGTGCTCGTCGGGGACGACTCCGGCAGCCAGAGCACGGCGATCGCGCCCGTCCCGCCCTCCACCTCCGGATCGGCGTTGCGGAAGGTCAGCCGGGCGCCCAGGACGCGGGCCTGGCCGGCCGCGATGGTCAGGCCCAGGCCGTGGCCCTTGCCGGCGCGGTCCTTGCTGCCGGTGCGGAAGCGGCTCGGGCCCTCCTGGAGCAGCTCCTCCGGGAAGCCGGGCCCGTGGTCGCGCACCCGCAGCACCCGGCCCTCGAGCCTGACCTCCACCGGGCCCTTGCCGTGCTTGGCGGCGTTGGCCAGCAGATTGCCCAGGATGCGCTCCAGGCGGCGCGGGTCGGTGGAGACGTAGGCGCTCCGGGCGATCCTGACCTCGGCGTCCGGGGCCGCCGCCCGCACCCGCCGCAGCACGAACTCGCCGAGCTCGATGTCCTGCATCTCGGCCCGCTCGGCGAAGCTGTCCAGCCGGGCGACCTCCAGCACGTCCTCGACCAGCGTGCGCATGGCCTGCGCCCGGTCCCGTACGAGCTCGGTCGGGCGGCCCGGCGGCAACAGCTCGGCCGCGGTCAGCAGGCCGGTGACGGGCGTGCGCAGCTCGTGCGCGATGTCGGCGGTGACCCGGCGCTCGGCCTCCAGGCGGTCGCGCAGGGCCTCGGCCATGCCGTCGACGGCGCGCGCGAGGTCGTCCGTCTCGTCGCGCACCCGGCCGCCGATGGCGTCGCGCACGCGTACGTCCGGATCGCCGTCCGCGAGCTTGCGGGCGGCCGTGGCGGCCTTGCGCAGCCGCCGCGAGAGCTGGCCGCCGACGAGGATGCCCAGGGCGCAGCCGCCGAGGACGACCGAGACCGAGCCGATGATCAGGGCCCGGTCGAGGTCGTTGAGGATGTCGTAGCGGTCCTTGAAGCGGGTGTGGATCGAGAGGATCTTGCCGTTGCGCAGCGGGGTCGAGGCCCACACCTCGGGGGCGCCGTTGCCGCTGTCCTGCAGGTAGGTGGCGCGCAGCCCGAGGTCGGCGGCGTCGCGCAGCGGCTTGGGCAGCGCGGGGTCGTCCACCTTCGCGCGGAGCATCAGCTTGCCGCCGGTGGATTCGTAGTAACGCTGGGCGATCTGGACCCGGTCGTCCATCTGGTCGCGGCTGCTGTTGAGCATGGAGACGCGGGCCGCGTTGTGGACGACGAGGCTGAGCGCGACGGCCACGAGCGCGCCGACGGCCGCGATGGCCAGGCTGACCTTCCAGCGCAGACCGGTGCGGAGCGCGAGCTTCACCACGGGAGGACCACGGGTTTCACCGACACGGAAGGTCAGCCCCGGAGCTTGTAGCCGAAGCCGCGGACCGTCTCGATGCGGTCCTGGCCGATCTTGCCGCGCAGCCGCTGCACGTGCACGTCGACGACGCGGGTGTCGCCGCCCCAGCCGTAGTCCCAGACCCGCTCCAGCAGCCGGTCGCGGGAGAGCACGGTGCCCGGTGCGGCGGAGAACTCCAGCAGCAGCCGCATCTCGGTGGGGGTGAGGGCCACGGGCGTGCCGGCCTTGCGGACCTCCATGCCCTCGGTGTCGACCTCCAGGTCGCCGAAGCGCAGCAGCCCGCCTTCGATGCCCTCGCCGTCCTCGGCGGCCGACCCGCCGCCGGCCGCGCCACTGGCATGCCCGAAGCGGCGCAGCACGGCCCGTATCCGGGCGACGAGCACGGCGCCGTCGAAGGGCTTGGTCACATAGTCGTCGGCGCCGGCCTCCAGGCCGAGGACGACGTCGATGGAGTCGGCCCGGGCCGAGAGCATGATCACGGGCACGGTCGACTCGTCGCGGATCCGGCGGCACAGGCTGACCCCGTCCAGTCCCGGAACCATCACGTCCAGCAGCGCGATGTCCGGCCGCCGGGCGCGGAAGCTCTCCAGCCCCAGCAGCCCGTCCGGCACCGCGGTCACGGCGAAGCCGTCGCGCTCGAGCGCGAGCTGGGTCGCCTCCCGGATGACGTCGTCGTCCTCGACGAAGAGCACATGCGTATCGGCCACGCTGCCCTCAGCCCTCCGTTCCCTTGTTCCCGACCTTGCCGTAGTCGGTGTGCGTGCGTCCGGACTCCCGGAAGGCGCCGTCCGACCAGTGGTAGGTCAGGACATCCTCTCCCGAGGCGCAGCAGACGGCGTCCCCCGGGGCGTAGACCTGCTTGGTGATCACGAGATCACGCCGGTCGATGTCGGCATAGACGGGGGATTGCTCGGCCGCGAACACATTCTCGTACGAGTCACCCTTGGGACGGTACACATACGACCCGATGCCTATGGAGTCGCCGCACGTCAGAAGGTTCACCACGATGTCGGAACGAGACGCTCCGGTCAGCTGCCCGTAGATCACGTCGACGGGGTAGTCGTTCTTCACACAGGGCTTGAGGTTCTTCTTGATCTGATCGCTGACCTTGGGGTCCGCCTTGATCAGCTTGATGGCGTCGACCTTCCCCTGCGCCGGGGTGGCCGTCGCCGAGGGGGTCCGCGTGGCGGCCTTCGCGGCGGACTGGGTCTGCGCGGGCCCCTCCTTGCGCACGCCCTCGCTGCTCGCACTGCACCCGGCAAGCAGAAGACCGGCGGTCGCGGCCATTGCGGAGACCGCGCCACCGGTGATCAGAGCCGGCCTGACGCCGGACGCCCTGCTCAGGCCGCGCACCGTTCCTGCTTCCGGTCGACCCGCTCGAGGGCGTGGAAGTCCAGGTCGCGGCTCTCCAGCTCCTGGCGCAGCCGGGCCAGGGCCCGGTGCAGCGTGCTCTTGACCGTGCCGGTCGACATGCCGAGCGCCTCCGCGGTCTCCTCGGTGCTCATCTGCTCCCAGTGTCGCAGGACGACGACGCTGCGCTGCTTGGGCGCCAGGACGCCGAGGACGTCCATCAGCAGGGCGCGGTCGGCGTGCTGCTCGGTGCCGTCCTCGACGCTGGCGTCGGGGAGCTGCTCGGTGGGCACCTCGTCGAGCTTGCGGGCGCGCCACCACTCCGTACGGGTGTTGATCATGACGCGGCGCAGATAGGCGTCGGCCAGCGACTTGTCCGCTATGCCGTCCCAGCGGCCGTACGTGCGGACGAGGGCGGTCTGGAGGAGGTCCTGGGCGTCGATGGGGTCCGGGACCAGGCGCCGGGCGCTGCGCAGGAGGGCGTCCTGACGGTTGCGCACGTACTCTTCGAAGTCCAGAACCTTGCCGCTGCTGGCCATACTCGCAGCCTCCATTCCACTTGCGTTCCCCGCGCCACGCTGGTGGTCCTCCAGCACGAGTAGGACGCTACGGAGGAGCTGTTGCGACGTGATGTGCGGCAGCCCTTCGGCTGGTGCACAGCTGTCCATAGGTTGTGTAACAGCCCGGCGGATAGATCGGGGAAAGAGCGGCTCTGTCCGTTTCGCAAGGCGTCGGACGGTGTGCCGCGACGGCTTCGTATGACAAGTGTGTGAGCGCTCCATGTGCGGGCCGTACGCCGCGTACCTAGGTCAGCGGCAGCCGGTACATGCCGTCCGCCAGCGGCTCGACCAGACCGTCCGCGACGAGCCCGTCCAGGGCGCGGGCCCGCTGCACCGGTTCGTGCCACACCGCGTCCAGCGCCGCCTGCGGCACCGGCGCGACGGCCTCGCGCAGCACGGCCAGCAGTTTGCCGCGCACCTGCCGGTCCGTACCGGCGTAGGTCTGGCCGCGGCGGGGCGGCCCGTCGTGGGCCGGCGATCCGGCGGCCAGCCAGGCGCACTCGGCGGCGATCGGGCAGCGCCCGCAGCCGGGCGTGCGGGCCGTGCAGACCAGGGCCCCCAGCTCCATCGTGGCCGCGGCCCAGCGGGCGGCGACCGCCTCGTCCTCGGGCAGCAGCGCCCGGGCGAGCCTGCGCTCGGCGGCCGTCGTGGCGTTCGGCGGGTACTGGGCGCCGGTCACGGCCCGCGCGAAGACCCGGCGGACGTTCGTGTCGAGGACCGCGTGCCGCTGCCCGTACGCGAACGAGGCCACCGCCGCCGCCGTGTACTCGCCGACGCCCGGCAGTGCGAGCAGCTTGGCGTGGTCGTGCGGCACCTCGCCGCCGTGCCGCTCGGTGATCGCCGAGGCGGCCGCGTGCAGCCGCAGCGCCCGGCGCGGATAGCCCAGCCGCCCCCAGGCGCGGACCGCCTCGCCGGGCGGCTCGGCGGCCAGGTCGGCGGGGCGCGGCCAGCGGGCCAGCCACTGCTCGTACACCGGCAGCACCCGGCTCACCGGGGTCTGCTGGAGCATGAACTCGCTGACCATCACCCCCCACGGCCCGGCCTCCGGGCGGCGCCAGGGCAGATCGCGGGCGTGCACGCCGAACCAGTCGATCACCGGGGCGTGCAGGAGGGTGGACGTCTGGGGCGTGGTGGCAGGCATCGCAGTCATGACACTCCGATCCTGGCATGCCCGCGCCGGACCGGGGAAACGCGCCGGGCCCGCGTCGGCCATGCCCGCCCCGGTCCGCCCCGATCGGGTGACCGTACGGGCCAACCGGCCCGCACGACCGGCGCTCTCCGTGACCCTGCCCGGGACGGGGACCGTCTGGCCGACGCGGGGCGGCCGAGGCCCCCCGAACCGCCGCACAGGGAAGCTGCCTACGCTGATCGCATGACCCCGACGGAGACGCTTCCGACCGAAATCAGGGCGGCCCTCGCAGCGCACACCACCCTGACCCTGGCGTACGCGGACAAGGACGGGCCCCAGGCGTGCGCCGTGCTCTACGCGCTCGCCGACCGGCAGCCGGCCGACGGGCGGCATCCCGTGCCCACCCTCGTCTTCGTCACCTCCCCCGGCACCCGGCACGGCCGCGCCCTCCTCTCCGGCGACGCCCGCGTCGCCTTCACCGCACAGCGCGACGGCCAGGAGTGGACCGAGCTGACCGGCATTCAGGGCCGCGGTGCCTGCCGCCTGCTGGAAGGCGCCGACCGCGAGACGGCATGGCAGGCGTACAGCGCGCGCTTCCCCTACGTGGAACGCACCGAGCGGCTCCGTCAGGCCATGGACCGTGCCGGAGTGTGGGAGTTGCGGCCCGACTGGCTGCGCCTGGTCGACAACGGCCGTGGTTTCGGGCACAAGACCGAGTGGCCACGCCCGTTTTCGGCCTGAAACCGTCGTACTTGCGCCGTACACGCGCCGCGCGTTCCGGCCGCCCGCAGCTGCGGAATGCCCTGCTCCAACCGTCCGGCTTGCGGGTAGATGATGAGAAAAGCAGGCACTCCTACGGCGGGTACTGGCTGGTGCCCGGGCCGATCTCTCGTAGAGTCTTCGCGTGGGATCTCTGCGCAATCCGATCGGGCCGCTTCCCTCCTCCATCTACTGGCGGCGGAGGGCAGTTGCGCTTGGCCTGCTCGGCCTCCTCGTACTGCTGATGGTGTGGATGTTCGCCCTGGGGGGTGGTGACGGTTCCGAGGGCTCCCAGAGCGAGGCCTCCGACGGCAAGGGCTCGGCGGACACCACCATCACACCCGGCCCGACGCCCTCCGGCCCGCACATCAGTCAACGACCGGGCGGGCGCGACGATTCGGGCAACGGCGGAGGTGGCGCCGGCGGCGGTACGGGCGGTGGTTCCGGCGGCGGTGCCGGTACGGGCGGCGGTGCCGGTGGCGCGGCCGGTGCGGCAGGCGGCTTCGGCGGCGGCGCCGGGCTGTCGGTGACCGGCGAAGGCAAGCCGGTCGCGGCCGGATCGAGCCTGCCCGACTGCACGTCAGGTTCCGTGAAGGTGTCGGTACGCAGCGTCAAGAGCGCCTACCGGCCGGACGAGAAGCCGAAGTTCGAACTCGTCGTGCGGAACTCCGGTGGCAGCGCCTGCAAGGTGAACTTCGGTGCCGGCGCGGCCCTGCTGAAGATCACGGACAGCAAGGGCGAGGAACACGTGTGGGCGTCCGACGACTGCCCCCGCGGCACCGGCGCCGTGCTCTTCGAGGTGCCGGGCTCGGGCGAGACCAAGCGCACGCTGGAGTGGGACCGCAAGCGCAGCGCCCCGCGCTGCGCGACGCCGTCCGGCAGCGCCGCGGCCGCGGCGGGCGAGTACAAGGTCGAGGTGAAGGTGGCGGGCGTCACCGAGCGCGCGGAGTTCGTCCTGGAGCGGACCTGAGGGCGCACGGGACGGGATGGATATGGGTGAGGCCCCGCTGATGCGGGGCCTCACCCATATCTGACGGTTTCTCCTACACGTACCGCTTACACGTACCGCTCGAGGATCGACGACTCCGCCAGGCGCGAGAGCCCCTCGCGGACCGAACGGGCGCGGGCCTCGCCGACGCCGTCGACCGTCTGCAGGTCGTCCACGCTCGCGGCGAGCAGCTTCTGCAGGCCCCCGAAGTGGTCCACGAGCCGCTCGATGATGGCGCCGGGCAGCCGGGGCACCTTCGCCAGCAGGCGGTAGCCGCGCGGCGAGACGGCGGAGTCCAGCGTCTCGGGGGAGCCGCTGTAGCCCAGGGCCCTTGCCACGATGGGCAGTTCGAGGAGCTCGGCGTGGGTGAGGGAGTCCAGCTCGGTGAGGGCCTCCGCGACCGTGCGGGTGCGCTTGGCGGTCGGCTCGGGGACGTAGTCCCGCACGACCAGCTCGCGCTCGGGCTCGACGCCGGCGATCAACTCGTCCAGCTGGAGCGAGAGCAGCCGGCCGTCGGTGCCGAGCTCGACGACGTACTCCGCGATCTCCGTGGCGATGCGGCGCACCATCTCCAGCCGCTGCGAGACGGCCGTGACGTCCCGGACGGTGACCAGGTCCTCGATCTCCAGCGCGGAGAGCGTGCCCGCGACCTCGTCGAGGCGGAGCTTGTAGCGCTCGAGGGTGGCCAGCGCCTGGTTGGCGCGGGAGAGGATCGCGCCCGACTCCTCCAGCACGCGGCGCTCGCCGCCCACGTACAGCGCGATCAGCCGCATCGACTGGCTGACCGAGACCACGGGGAAGCCGGACTGGATCGACGCGCGCTGGGCGGTGCGGTGCCGGGTGCCGGTCTCCTCGGTGGGGATCGAGGCGTCCGGGTAGAGCTGGACGCCCGCCCGCACGATCTTGGAGATGTCCTTGTCGATGATCAGCGCGCCGTCCAGCTTGCACAGCTCGCGCAGGCGGGTGGCGGTGAACTCGACGTCCAGGACGAATCCGCCCGTGCACATCTGCTCGACGGTCTTGTCCATGCCGAGGACGATGAGCCCGCCCGTATTGCCGCGCAGGACGCGCTCGAGGCCGTCGCGCAGGGCCGTGCCGGGCGCGACGGCGCTCAGCGAGGCGCGCATCAGCCCGTCGACGCCGGAGCCACCGGAGCCGCTTCCGGCCTTGCCGGGGCCCGATGCCCGGTCGTTGGCTGCCACTGCACTCCTCCGGTCGCAAGGTCAACGGTGCCGCAGGCCGCCCTGCTGTCGTGTACGCCGTCGTGCACGCCGTGTGGGTCGCGTACGACGGTGTGTACGTACGGGCGGGACCAGGGCAAAGTCTACTGGCGCCCAGCCTATTAGGGGGCTGTCCTCAGCTCTCCTCAGGTCGGGGTCCGGCCATGGCCTCGCGCCCGCCCTCCGTCCGCTTCTCCTTCTTCTCGCGCTTCTCCCGCTGGGGGCGCCCGGGCAGCACGCGCAGCGCCTCGCCTATGTCCGCGACCTCCAGGACCCGCATGCCACTGGGGATCTTGCCCGGATCGGCCGGCACGAGGGCGTGGGTGAAGCCCAGCCGGGCGGCCTCGGCCAGCCGCCGCTGCACGCCCGTGACCCGTCTGACCTCGCCCGCGAGGCCCACCTCCCCGATGGCCACCAGGTTCTTCGGCAGCGGGGTGTCGCTGGCGGCGCTGGCCAGGGCGAGCGCGATGGCGAGGTCGGCGGCGGGCTCGGAGAGCTTCACCCCGCCGACCGTGGCGCTGTAGATGTCCCGCTTGCCGAGGGCGCTGATCCGGCCGCGCTGCTCCAGGACGGCGAGCATCATCGACACACGGGAGGTCTCCAGGCCGGAGGTGGTGCGGCGCGGGGAGGGGATCTGCGAGTCGACCGTCAGCGCCTGCACCTCCGCCACCAGCGGACGGCGGCCCTCCAGGGTGACCGTCAGACAAGTGCCGGGCACCGGCTCGGCGCGGCGGGTCAGGAACAGGCCGCTGGGGTCGGTCAGGCCGGTGATGCCCTCGTCGTGCAGCTCGAAGCAGCCGACCTCGTCGGTGGCCCCGTAGCGGTTCTTCACCCCGCGCACGAGGCGGAGGCGGGCGTGCCGGTCGCCCTCGAAGTGCAGCACGACGTCCACCAGGTGCTCCAGCAGGCGGGGGCCCGCGATCGCGCCGTCCTTGGTGACGTGGCCGACCAGCAGCGTGGACATGCCGCGCTCCTTGGAGGCCCTGATGAGGGCGCCCGCGACCTCGCGCACCTGGGCCATGCCGCCGGGAGCGCCGTCGATCTCGGGGGAGGCCACGGTCTGGACGGAGTCCATGACCAGCAGGGACGGCTTCACCGTGTCCAGATGGCCGAGGACGGCGGACAGATCGGTCTCGGCGGCCAGATAGAGGTGCTCGGAGAGCGCGCCGATCCGGTCGGCGCGCAGCCGGACCTGGCTCGCGGACTCCTCGCCCGTCACATAGAGGGTGCGGTGCTCCTCGGAGGCCGCGCGGGCCGCCACGTCCAGCAGCAGGGTCGACTTGCCGACACCGGGCTCGCCCGCCAGCAGCACCACCGCGCCGGGCACGAGCCCGCCGCCCAGCACCCGGTCCAGCTCGGGCACGCCCGTGCCGCGCGCGGTCGCCTGGCGGCCGTCCACCTGCGCGATCGGCAGCGCGGCGGAGGTCACCCGGCCGGGCGCGGTCGTACGGACGGCGGGCGCGCCGAACTCCTCCACCGTGCCCCACGCCTGGCACTCGGGGCAGCGGCCGAGCCACTTGGCGGTGGTCCAGCCGCACTCGGTGCAGCGGTAGGAGGGCCGGTCCTTGGCGGACGAGCGGGAGGTACGGGCAGCAGCCATGCGGACACCGTAACGGTGGCCACTGACAGTGCCCGGCCGGCGTCGTCCGCCCGGCCCGGTCCGGCATCGTTCGTCAGTACGTGTCATCCGGTGCGGTGAGCGCGGAATGTGCGGCTCCTGTCCCCTTTTGAGGGAGAGAGTCACCCGTATGGGTTAAAGCTGCGGGAGCGGGGCGGACGGGGGCGCGCCATCCGCCTACCGTCGCCGGGATGATGACGAGCAGGCCCGAGCCCCCCACGCATGCCACCGGCGCGCACCGCGCATCCCGCCGTGCGCCGCGCGCGGCCCAGCCCGCCGACACCACAGCCCTCTCGGACTCCGCCGTCCGGAACGCCGTCGAGACCCCCCTCGAGAGTGTTGTCGAAAACGGTGTCGGGAACGCCGTCGAAGAAGCCGCTGCCGAAGAGAACACCACCGGAGAGAACACCACCGGAGAGAACACCACCGGAGAGAACACCGCCCCCGATCACCCCGCCGAGGAGAGCCGCGACGCCGAAGGCGCCGCCTGCCCGCCCGCGCGCTACGAACCCCACCTGGACGGCCTGTTCACCTACTGTCTGTCCGTCCTGTGCGACCACGACGCCGCCGTCGCCGCCCTCGGCGAGGCCCTCGCCCTCGCCGAGCGCCGCACCGACCGCGCCCCCGTCGCCGAGGAGGCGCAGCGCGCCTGGCTGTACGCCCTGGCCCGCTGGGAGTGTCTGCGCAGGCTCGGCGAGCGCGGCGCCGGCGGCAGGTCCGGGGACTCCGGTGGCGCCGACGCCCGGGGCCGCGCGGAACTGGCCCTGCTCGTCTGGCCCGAGGCCGCCGGCACCACCGCCGAACAGCGCGAGGCCCTGGAACTGGCCGTCCGCCACGGGCTCGCCCCCCACGAGGTCGCCGCCGTGCTGCGCCTGGACCACGACGCCACGCGCGCCCTGCTCTCCAGCGCGGCCTGCGAGGTCGAGCGCACCCGCACCGCCCTCGCCGTCGTGGAGTCCGGGCGATGTCCGATCGTCTCCCGGTTCGCGGGCGACACCGAAGTACTGCTGGGGGCCACGCTCCGGCGCGAGCTCGTGCGCCATGTGGACGAGTGCGCCGACTGCCGCCGCACCGCCGAGCGCGCCAACGCCGGGGAGCCCTGGCCCGGCACCGCCGCGTCCAACGCCGCCCTGCCCGTACTGGAAGCGCCCCGGCCGGCGGCGCACACCGCCCTGCGGCACGCCCTGGGCCCACGGCCCCAGCGCCGGCGCGCGGTCACCCCCCGTTTCGACCGCGGCGGCTTCCCGCTCGCCCCCAAGGACCGCGCCGCCCGCCGCAGCCGGCTGCGCACCCGGGCCGTGACGACCACCGTCGTGGCCACCGTCGTCGCCGCGCCCCTGCTGGCGCTGTGGGCCGCGTACCGGGGCGGGCCGCTCGGCGAGGGGCAGGACGCGGCCTCGGTGTCCGCCACGGAGACCGACAGCCTGGGCGGCAACACGCGCGAGGGCTCGTACGACGACCCGTACGCGGCCCCCTACGGCCCCTCGGGCCCCACGCACAGCTCCACCGGCGCCGGGTCCGGCACGCCCGCGACGGTGGGCCACCGGTTCGCCGATGTCTCCGTCGCCGTCCTCGGCCCCGACGGCAGGCCGGTGCCCGTGCCGCCCGCGGTGGGGCCCACGCCCCCGGCGGGTGCCGGTGCGGCCGCCCGGCCGGCCGGGCCCGGCCGCGTCACGGGTCCCGGGCGGCTCACGGTCGAGGCACAGCCCAGCGGCACCGCCACGCTCATCACGCTCACCGCCGCCGGCGGCGAGCCCGTCAGCTGGTCGATGTCGGCCGACGCGCCCTGGCTGCGGCTGAGCCAGCCGGGCGGGGTGCTGTACCCGGGCCAGTCCGTGACCGTCACGGTGCACGTGGACCACGCCCGGGAGCCGGCCGGGCACTGGAGCGCCCGCGTGGCCATCGCGCCCGGCGGCAGCGTGGTGACGATCGAGGGATGTGGCGCGACCCCCCAGCCGTCACCGCCGTCGGCCCACCCGAGCACACCGCCCCCCGCTCCGACCGGCCCGGCGCCCGCCCCGGCACCGACGCGCACGGGCTGAGCGGCCGGCACGGGCCGAGCGGCCGTCGCGGCCGGCTCGCAGCGGCGAGCCGTCAGCGGGCGTCGGCCGGGTGCGGAGCCATCGGCAGCAGCGCGGCCATGCGCTCCTCGCACAGCTCCACCAGCCGCGCGTACCCCTTCTTGCCCATGAGCTCGATCAGCTCCGCCCGGTACGTCACGTACACCGGCTCACCGGCACCGTGCGCGGACCGCGCCGACGTGCACCACCAGTGCAGGTCGTGGCCGCCCGGGCCCCAGCCGCGCCGGTCGTACTCGCCGATCGTGACCTGCAGCACCTGGGTGTCGTCGGGCCGGTCGATCCAGTCGTACGTCCGCCGCACCGGCAGCTGCCAGCACACGTCGGGCTTGGTCTCCAGCGGCTCGCGGCCCTCGCGCAGCGCCAGGATGTGCAGCGAGCAGCCGGCGCCGCCGGCGAAGCCCGGGCGGTTCTGGAAGATGCAGGAGCCCTGCCAGCGGCGGGTCTGCCGCTCGCCGTCGTCGTCGAGCTGCGTCCACCCGGACTCCGCGCCCACGTCGTGGAACTGCCAGATGTCCGGCGTGAGCCGGGCCACGTGCCCCGCGACGCGCTGCTCGTCCTCCTCGTCGGAGAAGTGCGCACCGAGCGTGCAGCAGCCGTCGTCGGCGCGGCCCGCCTTGATGCCCTGGCAGCCGCTGCCGAAGATGCAGGTCCAGCGGGAGGTCAGCCAGGTCAGGTCACAGCGGAAGATCTGGTCCTCGTCCGCCGGGTCGGGGAACTCCACCCAGGCGCGGGCGAAGTCCAGCCCCACCTCGTCGGGAGCGCTTTTCACCTTGTTCTTCGAGCCCGCCGAACCCGCGCCCCGCGCTTTGTCCGGTTTGGCCTTCTTCGTCTTCGCCACCCCTCAAGCGTAAGTGCCCCGAGGGGCAGCAGTAGCGTTCAGGCCATGAGACTCGGTGTCCTCGACGTGGGTTCGAATACGGTCCACCTGCTGGTGGTCGACGCGCACCCCGGTGCCCGCCCGCTGCCGGCCCACTCCCACAAGGCCGAGCTGCGCCTGGCCGAACTGCTCGACGAGGGCGGCGCGATAAGCGATGCCGGCGTGGAGAAGCTGATCGCGACCATCCACGACGCCCTCCAGGCAGCCGAGGACAAGGGCGTCGAGGAGGTCCTCCCCTTCGCGACCTCCGCGGTCCGCGAGGCCACCAACGTCGACGCCGTCCTCGCCCGCGTCCAGGAGGAGACCGGCGTCACCCTCTCGGTGCTCTCCGGCCCCGAGGAGGCCCGGCTCACCTTCCTGGCCACCCGCCGCTGGTTCGGATGGTCGGCCGGAAAGCTCCTTGTGCTCGACATCGGGGGCGGTTCCCTGGAGATGGCCTACGGCCTCGACGAGGAGCCCGACGTCGCCGTCTCCCTCCCCCTGGGCGCCGGCCGCCTCACGTCCGGGTGGCTCCCCGGCGACCCGCCCGACCCCACGGACGTACGGGCGCTGCGCCGCCATGTCCGTGCGGAGATCGCCCGCAACGTCGGCCTCTTCGCGCGGCACGGCGCCCCCGACCACACCGTCGCCACCTCCAAGACCTTCAAGCAGCTCGCCAGGATCGCCGGCGCCGCCCGCACCGCCGAAGGCCTCTACGTCCAGCGCACCCTCGACCGCGAGGCCCTGGAGGAGTGGGTGCCGCGCCTCGCCGGCATGAGCACCAAGCAGCGCGCCGCGCTGCCCGGCGTGTCGGAGGGGCGGGCGCGCCAGCTGCTCGCGGGCGCGCTCGTCGCGGAGGCGGCGCTGGACCTGTACGGGCTGGACGAAGTGGAGATCTGCCCCTGGGCGCTGCGCGAAGGCGTCATCCTGCGCCGGCTGGACCACCTGCCCACGACGTGACGCGCGCCCGCCCGCGGCATGGCGCGCCGGTACGCGCGGCGCGCGGGCCCAGGGCACGCGCCGCCGCGGCGGGACGGCCGGTGCGGCGGCCCGGCGTGACGGATCACGCATGCCCCGCTTGCGAGACCACCTGCCCGCCGCCGGAGGGGCGGGCATACGCTGTCCCTCGTGACAGAGCCAGTGGTGCGCATTCCGGATGCGAAGATCGCCCTGTCCACTGCATCGGTCTACCCCGAGTCGACGGCGACGGCCTTCGAGATCGCCGCTCGTCTGGGATACGACGGTGTCGAGGTCATGGTGTGGACCGACCCGGTCAGTCAGGACATCGACGCGCTGCGTCGCCTGTCCGACTACCACCGGGTGCCCATCCTGGCCGTGCACGCCCCTTGTCTGCTCATCACACAGCGCGTCTGGTCGACGGACCCCTGGGTCAAGCTCCAGCGTGCCCGCGCCGCCGCCGAGAAGCTCGGCGCGACGACCGTCGTGGTGCACCCGCCGTTCCGGTGGCAGCGCTCGTACGCACGCGACTTCGTCCGCGGCGTGTGGCGGATGGCGAACGAGACCGACGTCAGGTTCGCCGTGGAGAACATGTACCCCTGGCGCTACCGCGACCGCGAGATGCTCGCCTACGCGCCCGACTGGGACGTCACCAAGGACGACTACCGCCACTTCACCGTCGACCTGTCCCACACGGCGACCGCCCGGACGGACGCCCTCCAGATGATCGACCGGATGGGCGACCGGCTCGCCCACATCCACCTCGCCGACGGCAACGGCTCCGCCAAGGACGAGCACCTCGTCCCCGGGCGCGGCAAACAGCCCTGCGCCGAGCTGCTGGAACGTCTCGCCGTCAGCGGCTTCGACGGCCACGTCGTGATCGAGGTCAACACCCGGCGCGCCATGTCGGCCGCCGAGCGCGAGGCCGACCTCGCCGAGGCCCTGGCCTTCACCCGCCTGCACCTCGCCTCCCCGACGGGCGTGCCGAGACCATGACCGACCCCGCAGCCCGCCCCCCGGCCCCGAAGAAGCGCGGCCGCCCCGCCCGTACGGACGCCGGAAGCGGCCCCGGCGCGCGCGAGCGCATCCTCACGGCCGCCCGCGCCGAGTTCGCCGAGCACGGCTACGACAAGGCCTCCATCCGGGGCATAGCCAAGGGCGCCGGCGTCGACCCCGCGCTGGTGCACCACTACTTCGGCCCGAAGGAACAGATCTTCGCCGCAGCCGTGGAAGCGGCCGCCGCCCCCGCCTTCAGCGCGCCCGACGCCCTCGTCGAGGGCGGCCTGGAAGGCGCGGGGGAGCGACTGGCCCGCTTCGTCCTGGGCATGTGGGAGGACCCGGTCACCCGCGAGCCGTTCCTCGCCATCCTCCGGTCGGCCGTGGCCAACGAAACCGCGGCAGGGATCTTCCGCGACCTGATGGCCAGCAGGGTCATGCTGCGCATCGCCGCCGAGCTGGGCGGCGGCCCCGACGCCCAGCTGCGCTCCGAGCTGGCGGCGGCACAGCTGGTCGGCGTGGCCATGCTGCGCTACGTCATCAAGATCGAACCCCTGGCGTCCGCGGACCTCGAACAGCTCGTCGCCATGACGGGCCCGGCCGTGCAGCGCCACCTGACGGGCGCCTGAACCACCCCTCCCGGCAGACCCGGCCGGCCCACCGCCGGCGTCTCGCATACCGGAAACCCTGTCCGGATCTTGGATCGCCGGCGTAGGCTCGGAGACCCCGGAGAATGCCAGAGTTCCCGGTCACAGGATTCGAGGAGTGGAGCAGGATGCCCGAGCTGAGGTCCCGCACCGTCACCCACGGCCGCAACATGGCGGGCGCGCGAGCCCTTCTGCGGGCCGCGGGCGTAGAGCGCGAGGACTTCGGCAAGCCGATCATCGCGGTGGCCAACAGCTTCACCGAGTTCGTGCCCGGCCACACCCACCTGCAGCCGGTCGGCCGGATCGTCTCCGAGGCCGTCAAGGCCGCGGGCGGCATCCCGCGCGAGTTCAACACCATCGCCGTCGACGACGGCATCGCCATGGGCCACGCGGGCATGCTCTACTCGCTGCCCTCCCGCGACCTGATCGCCGACTCGGTCGAGTACATGGCCGAGGCCCACTGCGCCGACGCGCTGATCTGCATCTCCAACTGCGACAAGATCACGCCGGGCATGCTCATGGCCGCCCTGCGCCTGAACATCCCCACCGTCTTCGTCTCCGGCGGCCCGATGGAGGCCGGCCAGGCCACGCTCGTGGACGGCACCGTCCGCAAGCTGGACCTGATCAACGCCATCGTGGACGCCGTCAACGAGAACGTCTCGGACGAGGACGTCCTGCGCATCGAGGAGAACGCCTGCCCGACCTGCGGGTCCTGTTCCGGCATGTTCACCGCCAACTCGATGAACTGCCTCACCGAGGCCATCGGACTGTCCCTGCCCGGCAACGGCTCGGTGCTCGCCACCCACACCGCCCGCAAGGCCCTGTACGAGAACGCCGGCCGCACCGTCGTCGAGATCACCAAGCGCCACTACGAGCAGGGCGACGAGTCCGTCCTGCCGCGCAACATCGCCACCCGTGCGGCCTTCGAGAACGCCATGGCCCTCGACATCGCCATGGGCGGCTCCACCAACACGATCCTGCACCTGCTCGCCGCCGCCCAGGAGGCCGAGCTCGACTACGACCTGACCGACATCGACGCCGTCTCGCGCCGCGTCCCCTGCCTCGCCAAGGTCGCCCCCAACGTCGCCCCCGGCGGCACGTACTACATGGAGGACGTCCACCGCGCCGGCGGCATCCCCGCCATCCTGGGCGAGCTCTACCGCGGCGGACTCCTCAACGAGGACGTCCACACCGTCCACTCCGCCTCGCTCGCCGACTGGCTCAAGACCTGGGACGTGCGCGGAGGCTCCCCCTCCGCCGAAGCCGTCGAGATGTGGCACGCAGCCCCCGGCTGCGTCCGCTCCGCCACCGCCTTCTCGCAGTCCGAGCGCTGGGAGTCCCTCGACGTGGACGCGGCCGGCGGCTGCATCCGCTCCGTCGAGCACGCCTACTCCAAGGACGGCGGCCTCGCCGTCCTCAAGGGCAACCTGGCCGTCGACGGCTGCGTCGTGAAGACCGCCGGCGTCGACGAGTCCATCTGGACCTTCGAGGGCCCGGCAGTGGTCTGCGAATCGCAGGACGAGGCCGTCGAGAAGATCCTCTCCAAGACCGTCAAGGAAGGCGACGTCGTCGTCATCCGCTACGAGGGCCCGCGCGGCGGCCCCGGCATGCAGGAAATGCTCTACCCCACGTCCTTCCTCAAGGGCCGCGGCCTGGGCAAGGCCTGCGCCCTGGTCACCGACGGCCGCTTCTCCGGCGGCACCTCGGGCCTGTCGATCGGCCACGCCTCGCCCGAGGCCGCCTCCGGCGGCACCATCGCGCTCGTCGAGGACGGCGACCGCATCCGCATCGACATCCCCAACCGCTCGATCGACCTCCTCGTCCCCGACGCCGAACTGACGGCCCGCCGCGAGGCGCTCGGCGGCACGTACGCCCCGAAGAACCGCGAGCGCAAGGTCTCGGCGGCGCTGCGCGCCTACGCGGCCATGGCCACCAGCGCCGACAAGGGCGCGGTCCGCGACGTCAGCAAGCTCGGCTGACGTCGGCGATCCCGGCCGGCCGAGGACCGGCCCGTGATCCCGGCCGAGGACCGGCCCGTCCGGCACCCGTAGGCACCGCGCGCGGCGCGGTGCCTACCGCCACCCGGCCGGGTTGAGCCCGTTCACCGCGAACACCGTCCCGTCCGGCGCCGCCCCGAACACCTTCCCGTCCGCTACCACCGGCGCCGGGAGCAGCTCCAGCAAGCCCCGCCCGGCCCGCGCCAGGCGGGGCGACGTCTGTCCGAGCAGAGTGCCCTGCGCCGTGTCGACGGCCAGCAGCCGGCCGTCGGCGGCGGAGAAGTACAGCCGCCTCTCACCCGCCACGAGCGCCGAAGCGTTGGCCACGGACGTCTCCAGCCGCCAGTCGGCCACCGACCTGTTCGTGTTCAGCGCGGTCAGCCCCCCGTCCGAGGACAGCAGATAGACCGAGTCGCCCTTCGCCACGACGCTCGTGGCCTCGAGAGGCGTGGAGAGCGGCACCCTGCGCTCCCGACCGATGCCCGGGGCGTACCGGACGACCGCCGAGACGCGCGTATGGGAGTCGCTCTCGGTGAGATAGAGGGCGTCCTGCGGCCCGGTGCCGACCGTGGCCAGATTGCCGTCCCCCGTCCACTGCCACAGCGTCGAGCCGCGCACGGCGTCGATGGCGACGACCGTGGTCCGCCGGCCGTCGGGCGCGGCCGCGACGGCGTAGGCGGGCCCGCTGCCGTAGAAGGAGAAGACGGGCTTGATGCCACCGGGCAGGGCGTGCCGCCAGAGCTGCCGGTTCGTCCCACCGTCGACGGCCGTGACCGTGCCGTCCGCCGCGACCAGCAGCACCGTGTCGCCCGCGTGGTAGACCCGCCCGCCGAACGCCGACACATCACGCGTCCAGCGCGGCTCACCGGTGGCGGGGTCGAGCGCCGACAGCTCCCGCTTGTCCGGAGAGAGCGCGTGGATCAGCCCGCCGGAGACGAAGGGCGCGCTCGGCGCACCCCCGCCCGGCCGCTGCGCGGTGGCCGCCCGCCGCCACGCCACCTTGCCGTCGGCGGCATCGATCCGGGCCGCGTGCACCCCGCGCGCGGAGCAGTAGAGGGCGCCCGACGCGTACGTACAGAAGCCCGCGCGCACCTCGCCGCTCCCTGCCGCGTCCGCGGGCACGGACGTCTCCCACGGCTGCCACGCGGACCCGGCGGGATTGGGCCGCGTCTGCAGCGGCTGCCTGCCCAGTCCGTCGACCTGATGCACCGCCCACGTCCCGCCCACCCCCAGGGCCACGACGGCCGCGGCGGCCACGGCGAGCCAACGGGCCCGCGGAAGCCGCGAACGACGCGGGCCGGAAGGGGTGCCGTGCGGCTCATCGGCGATGCGCGCACTGTCGAGCGACTCCGGAGGCCCGGCCGACGACACGCGCTGCGCCGGCAGTGCGGACGAAGAGGTGGACGACGAGCCGGACGGCGACGAGGGGGCGAACGGCACCATCCCCATGATCACGTCGGGGGTCGGCCGGTCGGCGGGCTCCTTCGCCAGACAGGCGCGGATCAGCGGGACGAGGTCCTCCGGCACGCCCGTCAGATCCGGCTCGTCGTGCACCACCTGATACGCGACGATGTACGGACTCTCCGACTCGAACGGCCCCCGCCCCGTCGCCGCGTGCACCAGCAACGACGCCAGCGCGAACACGTCCGCCGCCGGCCCCACCTCGCGCGGGCGCTGGAACTGCTCCGGCGCCATGAAGGGCGGCGTGCCAATCAGCTTCCCGGTCTCGGTGCGCAGCTCACTGTCGTACGGGCGGGAGATACCGAAGTCGATGACCTTCGGCCCGTCCTCGGCGAGCAGCACATTGCTCGGCTTCAGATCCCGGTGCACCACCCCGGCGCGATGGATGTCCCGCAACGCCTCCGCGAGCCCGGCCGTCAGCCGCCGCACCTCGTCCGGGCTCAGCGGACCGTTCCGCTTCACCCGCTCGGACAGTGTGGGGCCGGGGATGTAGAGAGTGGCCATCCAGGGCCGCTCGCCGTCCGGATCGGCATCGACGACGGGCGCCGTGAACGCGCCGCTCACCCGCCGCGCCGCCGCGACCTCCTGCCGGAACCGCGCCCTGAACTCGGGATCCGCCGCGTACTCGGCGTGCACCACCTTGACCGCGAGCCGCAGCCCCGAGGCCGAGCGCGCCAGGTGCACCACACCCATGCCGCCCGAACCGAGACGCCCCTCGAGCCGGTACTGCCCCGCCTGCTCCGGATCGTCCGCTTCCGGGCCCGTCCCGGCACTGCGCAGCGGCGGCATGCCCCCACCCCCGTGTCACCTGTGTCAATCGGCCGATTTCGGCGCCTGCGGAGCCTAATCGATGGGACAGCCGGGACCCGGGAGGCGTGCCGCGCGTTGCTAGCCTGCACATGTCATTCACCTCACGGGGGAGAGCACCATGACGTATTACGCGATCGCACCCGGCCACCAGGTCAACGTCCGCCGGGGCCCGAGCACCGACAGCGAGCTGGTCAAGGTCCTCCCGACGGGCTCCAGCGTGCCGATCCGCTGCCAGACCCGGGGCGAAACCGTCTCCGGCCCCTGCGGCACCACCGACGTCTGGGACTGCATCGCGCCGGGCCAGTACGTATCCGACGCGTATGTGAAGACGGGCAGCAGCGGCTACGTCGCCGCCCCCTGCTCCGGCTGAGCCCTCCGGGGGCGGACGGTGCCCGGTGGCGATAATCGACGCATGAGCGATGAGCACCAGGCAGCGACCGCCCCACGGCCGGAGCCGATCCGGTTCTTCGGTACGACCTGGGTCGACCACGACGGCGGCTACGCCCTCCGCCGGGCCGGCGTCGCGCTGGGCTCGCTGGCCGCGGCCGCAGCGGGCGCCTTCGTCCTGCGCCTCGGCTACGAGGGCCTGGCCATCGCGAAGGTGGGCGGCCTGGTCAACGCCATGGTCGTCGTGGCCTTCGCCGTGTGCAGCGCCATCGCGTTCCGCCGCACGTGGGAGAGCTTCGTACGACGCCCGGACGCGGAGTCGAGGGACTCGGCGCGCGAGCGCTCGATGCGCAACCTCCTGATGATCGGCTTCATCGGCGCACTGCTCGCCTACTTCTTCCGGTCCCTCGTCGAGGCGCCGGGCGAGAAGCTCCACAGGGCCGAGTACGACGAGGCCCGCACCCGCTACGAGCGCCGCCGCACCACCCGCACGGGCAACCCGGCGGCCAGGGCCCCGAAGCGGACCCCGAAGGGCGGCCCGAAGGGGCGGCGCAAGCACCCCTGAACGTCGTGTAGAGTTCTCCGAGTTGCCACGGGGTCCGCGAGGACGCCGAGGCGGCCACTCGAGTCGCATCGGCGGCAATCATTACTGCACGGTCCCTGAACGGGAAGTATTTCGGCGTGCCGGAATACGGAACGGGATGGCTCGGGACTCCGATTAGGAGTCGCCGGGAAAATCCGCT